>NZ_CP104143.1:2707500-3007500 GCF_025200715.1 Rhizobium sullae | reverse complement strand
CTTCGAAGACCTTGGTTACCGCCGCTACGAATGGAAGTGCGACAACAACAACGAAGCCAGCAAGACGACGGCGGCACGCTACGGCTTCACCTTCGAAGGCGTGTTCCGCCAGCATATGATCTCCAAGCGCCGCAACCGCGATACCGCCTGGTTCTCCATGATCGACAGCGAATGGCCGATAATCAAGGATGCTTTCGAGACCTGGCTTGCGCCGGATAACTTCGATGCCGAAGGCAAGCAGCGCCGGCGCCTGCAGGATATCCGTGCCGATCTCGAAAAGGAAAGGCTCGCATGAGCCCGGAAAGCCGTTCTCAGGCGATCGCCGCCGGGATCATCCTCGTCGGGGTAGGGCTGGTCATCTATTTCCTGCCGACGCTTGTTCTTTGGATCGGCAATTACTCTCCAGTGCTCGCGTTTGTCGCCGGCGCTGCGCTGCTGCTCGGCTTCTTTGCGATATTCTGGCTGAGGGCGCGGTATCAACGAGGTAGGGGGAAGTAGCAGCCTACCCCTGAAGCGAGGCTCCCAGCAGCAGCACGCCCATGAAAATCACTAGAACGGCACCCAGAATTTCGATCGCGTTGCCAACCCAGACTGAAGTCGTCGAGCCGCGGCCCGAGATACGAACGGCGGTGCCTTTGGCGGTGACGGCAAGGATCGCGAGGACGGCGACCGTGATGGCCGTGCCAAGCGACATGGCGAGCACGGAAAAAATACCGCCGAGATAAAGGCCGTTCAGCAGCGAAAAGGTCATGACGAGCAGCGCGCCGGAGCAGGGGCGGAGGCCGACGGCAACGATCGCCGACCAGGCTTCCCGGATGCTAAACGTGTCGCCGCCCAGTAGCGACGGGTCCGGCGCATGAGAGCGGCCGCAGGTCTCGCAGGCCATGCCGGAGATGAAGTTGTGCCCCGCCCGGCGTGCCTGCTTCTCGCCGAAGGCAGAGGTCTCCCTGCGGCTTTCGTTGTCCCTCCAGTCGAGCACCATGCTGATCGGACCGGCCGAGGTTTCCACGACCTCGCGTTTTGGTAGGCCGCTGACCATCGAACGCAGTTTGCGAAAAAGCAGCCAGCCGCCGAAGGCGATGACCATCAAGAAGCTTGTGATCTCCATCGCATTCGTCGCCTGCGTCAGTGTGATGCCACTACCACGCAGGATGAGCCAGGCACCACCAACAAGCGCCACTGCCACCGCACCCTGGAGGAAGGCTGAGATGAAGGAGATTGCTACGCCGCGCTTCAGCTCGATTTCGTTGGCGATCATGTAGGAGGAGATCACTGCCTTGCCGTGCCCGGGGCCTGCTGCATGGAAGACGCCATAGACGAAGGATAGGCCGACCAGAGACCCGAGTTGCCAGGGGTCTTCGCGCATCGCCCTCAGTGCCGCGGTCAATGCGCGGTAGAAGGCCTGCTGCTCATAATTGATATAGGCAAGCAGCGGTGCCAGCGGGCCGCCTGTCGGCTGGAAACTCGGCTCCGCAGTTCCGATCCCGAGCGGCGACTGCGCATGTGCCCCGCTCATCAGCGCAAGCAATGCAAACGCGGCCATCGGAAGGAACAGCGAAGCGTTCCGTTTCAGCATGAAACCTCCAGCTTGGTGGCAAAGAGCTTGGACATGTTGGTGCCGGTCGGATCGTTGAAGAAGGCGTCGGTGAGCGACTGCTTGTTCTGAGAAATCACCTGATCGGCGTCCGGCCGCAACACATCGTGCTTGCAGTTCTTGAAGCCGTCGCCAACCATCGCCAGTTCCTGGTCCGTCGGAAAGTCGATCGAGGTGTAGAGCGTCGGATCGTAGACGCCGAAAGTGAGCTTGCCCTTCAGCGGCATCTTCTCCGTGGGTTTGACCGCGAAGAACATCAGAAGCTGGCCCTCCTTGTAGTCGACGTGAATGATGTCCGGCTTCTGCACGGTAACGTTCTTCCCGTCGATCGTCAGGTTCATGTAGTAGTCGTAGTCCGCGAGCGATTCCCGGACGGTCTTGCCGACTTCGGCGAGTTCGTTCGGCTCCAGCTTCAAATCGGTGTTCTTGTCGAAATCCATGACGACCGAGGAGGAGAACACCTCGTCGAAGCGCCAGACGTTCCGCAGCTCCTGAATGCTGCCGTCGGGCGCTGCCACGACTTCGAGCCGAGCTTCCACGAAAATATGCGGATGTGCCATGGCGGTGACCGGCGCAAGCGAGATCAGCGCGGCCGTAAGGAAAGTCGATTTTTTCATGCTTCGGGTTACCGCTCTGTCCCAAATTGGTTGGTGTTTTCTTGCCGGAGAATGGGACGGAATTGGGACCGGCCTCAAAGCGGCAAGGTGAACCAGGTCTGATTCAAGGGTGCTTCTTGAACCAAGCATGGAGGTAGTCCACGAAGATGCGGACCTTTGCGGGCAGGTAGCGCCGGTGCGGATAGACGGCATAAATCCCGCGATCGGTGGGTATGTAGTCGTTGAACAGCGTCACGAGCCGGCCGTCCTCGATCGGTTTGCGGGCGATGAAATCCGGAATGACTGCGATGCCGATTCCGGAGAGAGCCGCGCGTAATGTCGCATGCGGACTGTTCACTTCGATCGGTCCGGAAACTGCGACCGCGAAGGACGTGCTGTCCGGATTATAGAATCGGACGCTGGCCTGCGTACGCGAATTCGTATCGACGATGAAGGGAACGTTGGAAATGTCCGCCGGATGTTCGATGTTTGGATAACGCTCGAGAAACTCCGGTGTCGCGCAGACATGCACGCGGAAATCCGAGATCTTGCGCGCAATCATCCCCGAATCTTCAAGCTTCGTAACGCGGATCGCCAGGTCGAAGCCTTCTTCGATCAGATCGACGAACCGGTCGTCCGCCGCGATTTCCAGCTGCAGGTCCGGGTTCTCCTTGGCGAAATCGATCAGCGATTGACCAACATCAGCGTCGACAAAGGTACGTGGCACCGAGATCTTCAGCCGGCCTTTGAGCTGCGCGTTGTTCTCGCGCACCAGATCGGCGAGGTTGTCGATCTCCTTGAGGATGTCAGAGGCGGTGCGATAATAGGTGTGACCGGCTTCCGTCATCGAGAACTGGCGAGTGGTGCGGTTGAGCAACAGGGCGCCGAGTTCGTCTTCCAACTCGCGCACATATTTGGAGAGCAGCGCCTTGGAGCGGCCGGTGCGCCGCGCTGCGGCGGAAAAACCTTCCGCTTCAACGACATCGATGAAGGCGCGTATGCGCGTCAGTGTGTCCATGGCCATCCTCCGTTGTTGAGGAAGACTGAACAAATTGCGCGTGTTTGTTCAATTTATTTTTTGAGGGAGGGGCAAAAAAATTCTTGATTATGACTGCGAATATTCTTATCTCGTCCTCAGCCCAAAGTCGCACGTGCCCATGGGTGTCCGCCGACCCTCGATTAGGTGAGGTCATCGGTAAGGTACCTGGAACTAACCCCTCCAGTCGCTATTCCGGCCAACCGGGAAATGCGAGGACGCCTAAGCAACGACGGTGCGGGCCTTTCTGGTGTCTTCCGGCTTTCCATCAGCCGGGGTTACTGAAGAGGCACACCTTCATTGCCGGAAGTGCGGTTGGGATTTTCCCTCCAATCCATGGCAGACAAAGCCGAACTATGCCGCTGTCGTGGCGTTGGTTCAATATTTGCGCATCGAGCGCTTGCTATGGTTCCGGGGTCTCCACCGGCTGGTTCCAACGCGAGCATTCGTATGCCCTTTGTCCTCCGGTTTTTGCCGGAGCTCTGGAATTGGAAGAGGGAATCGATATGACCACCCAGCGCATCCGCGACTTTCTCGCAACCCGACGTCCCGACGGTCCGTGCCTCGTGGTCGACCTCGACGTCGTGCGCGACAATTTCAACGCCTTTCGTCATGCGATGCCGGACAGCGCGATCTACTATGCCGTCAAGGCCAACCCGGCTCCGGAAGTGCTGAAGCTGCTGGCAAACCTCGGCTCCAATTTTGACTGCGCGTCCGTCGCCGAAATCGAAATGGCGCTGGATGCCGGTGCGACCTCTGCCCGCATTTCCTACGGCAACACGATCAAGAAGGAACGCGACGTCGCCCGCGCTCACGCGCTCGGCGTCAGCCTCTTTGCTGTCGACAGCCACGAAGAAGTCGAGAAGATCTCACGCGCTGCGCCCGGCGCCCGCGTGTTCTGCCGTGTGCTAACAGATGGCGAAGGTGCTGAATGGCCGCTGTCGCGCAAGTTCGGCTGCGTCCCGCAGATGGCCGTCGACGTTCTCGTCTACGCCCATCAGCTTGGCCTCGAATCCTACGGCGTGTCGTTCCATGTCGGTTCGCAGATGACCAAAGTCGATGCCTGGGACTCGGCTCTCGCCGATGCCAAGCGCGTCTTCGTGCAGCTCGCTAAGCAGGGCATCCACCTGCAGATGGTCAACATGGGCGGCGGCTTCCCGACGAAGTACCTTCGCGATGTTCCGTCGGCTGAGGCTTACGGCCGTTCGATCTACCAGAGCCTGCGCGATCACTTCGGCAACCAAATCCCGAAGACGATCATCGAGCCGGGCCGCGGCATGGTCGGCAATGCCGGCGTCATCAAGTCTGAAGTGGTGCTTGTCTCGAAGAAGTCGGACAACGACACGGCACGCTGGGTGTTCCTCGACATCGGCAAGTTCGGCGGTCTCGCCGAAACGATGGATGAGGCCATTCGTTACCCGATCCGCACCGAGCGCGACGGCGACAAGATGGAACCTTGCGTCATCGCCGGCCCGACCTGCGATTCGGCCGACGTGCTCTACGAGAAGAACCTCTATCCGCTGCCGGTGAGCCTCACCATCGGCGACGAGGTTCTCATCGAAGGTACCGGTGCCTACACGACGACCTATTCGGCGGTCGCTTTCAATGGCTTCGAGCCGCTGAAGGCCTACGTTATCTGATCCAGCCGGCCCCGTAGCCAATCGGGGCGGCAACCTCACAATTCTCTTCAATCGCCGCTGATAACGGTATTGGGTACGGGAGGCCAAGATGGCCGCTGTTCTTGATTCTGTCCGCGCATTCTTTGCGCCCTCTGTCTTCACCATCGACGCCGAGAATCCGTCGGATGTGGTTGCACGCGAGAACCTGCTCGATCGCGCAATGGGTCCGGATCGCCGCAAGAAGTCGTCGGAGAAGATCCGCCGCGGCCGCATTCCGGCCGAAGGACTGGCACTCGTCGCGCGCGACCGCGACGGCCATGTCATTGGTACCGTGCGTCTTTGGAATATCGAAGCCGGCATCAACACCGACGGCACGCCGATCAATGCCCTGCTGCTTGGCCCGCTCGCCGTCGATCCGACCTTTGAGGGCAAGGGTGTCGGTTCGGCGCTGATGCGCGCAGCCGTTCTCGAAGCCAAGAACCGCGGGCACGGTGCCATCGTGCTCGTCGGCGATGCTGCCTACTATGAGCGTTTCGGCTTTTTCGCCGAAAAAGCTTGCCATCTCGTCATGCCCGGTCCCTTCGAACGCTCGCGCTTCCTGGCGCTGGAACTGACGGAAGGCTGGCTTGACGGCGCGGCCGGCATGATCGTTCCCTCGGGGCGCATGCTGACCAGCGCGCCGGTCCGGAAGGCCGCCTGACAGGTTGAAGCCTCTCCCTGAAAAGGGGGCGCTTCAAGCACCTATGCGTTGCCCCTGCGCTATCAGCCATTGGACCGACTCCTGTATAGCCTGGAGAGAGCTGTAGCGCGGCGTGAACTGCAGCAACCGTTTCGCCTTCTCCATCGAGCAATTCGGGCTTCGGGCGATGTGCTCCAACGTTGCCTTCGCGTCCTCGGCGCTCTCCATTTTTGACCATTCGTCATAGGGGAGGAACTCGAGTCTCGGCTCATGCCCGAACCAGCGAAACATCGCTTCGGCATAACCTCTCAGTGTCAGGGCTTGACCGGAGACCGCATGGAAGCTCTCTCCGGTCGATGCGCGCCAATTGCCGGTAGCAGCCATGAACATGCCTGCTACGTCGTCGGCGTGAACGTGATGAACCGTCTCCAGGCCGAAATTCGGCAGCCTCAGCGTCTCGCCGCGAGCAATCGTTGAAAAGACGGAAACGCTGAAGTGTCCGGCAGGATTGAGTGGAGACCAGCCGGGTCCGACGATATGGCCGGGATGGATGAGGGTTGCGGGAAAGCCCCGCCCCCGTGCCTCGCCTAGAAGATAGTCCTCGATCGCCTTCTTTTGCACGCCGTAGTCTCCAAAGGGCGTTTTTGGCGCGTCCTCGCGCGTCGGAACCGAAATGGAGTGGCCGTGTGTCCAGATAGTGCCGGTGTGCAGAAAATGACCGACATGGCCGTCCAATGCTTTCACCAGGTGGCGAGCACTTTCCGGCGTGAAACAGATCATGTCGATGACGATATCCGGTTTCAGCGCGCGGATGGCGGGGCCGAAGCTGCCTTCCTCCTCCAAAGGCGCTCTATCCATCTTCCGTCGCTCGACACTTTTCCATGTCGTATGGGGAAGATAGGGTTCCGCTTTGCCCCGGCTGATGGCGACCACCTCATGGCCAGCTTCCACAAGATGTGGGACGAGATACGTGCCGACATGACCGGTCGCTCCGATTACGATTACGCGTGCCATAGTCTGACGCTCCTGCCGTGTGTTGATCTGGTCCGGCCGATATGTTGGGCGGTCTGTCGATAGGGCAAGCAAGATCATAAACTTTCACGTCCGCGTGAATCGGCTTCGCGAGTGGATGAATTCTTCCTGGGATTGCGCTAGCTCATGGCGATGATCAGAGCCTTCCTCATATGGTTTGCCCTATTCCTTTCCGCCGCGCCGGTCTCAGCCCAGCAGGAAGACGATCGCCTTGCGTCCTTGCTCGAAAACTTCGCTTCCCGCGAGGAGCTGAAACCGCTGAAAACCATCATCATTTCACGTGACGGAAGGATCGTGGCTGATCGCGGCTATCGCGGACATACGGTCTCCGAATCGACGAATATCAAGTCTGCGTCGAAAGCGATCATCTCCGCGCTTGTCGGTATCGCCATCAGCAAGGGTGTGCTCGAAGGACCGGATCAGAAGATTGCGCCGATCCTAAAGGCGGATCTGCCGCAATCACCCGATCCACGGCTGAACGAGGTCACCATCGGAAACCTGCTGTCCATGCAGGCAGGGTTGGGCCGCATGTCGGGACCGAACTACGGCCGCTGGGTTTCGAGCCGAAATTGGGTGCGCTTTGCACTCTCCCAGCCCTTCGATGACGAACCCGGCGGCCAGATGCTTTATTCGACCGCCTCGACACATCTCCTGTCTGCAATCCTGACGACGGCGAGCGGTAAGACAACCCTTGCCCTGGCACGAGAATGGCTCGGGCCAGTCGAAGGCTTCCGCATCGGCGCCTGGGAGCGCGATCCGCAGGGCATCTATCTCGGCGGAAACCAGATGGCCATGAGCGCCCGCTCGTTGCTTGCCTTCGGCGAGCTCTATCGCAACGGCGGCAGGACGCCAGAGGGGCGACAGGTCGTTCCTGCCGAGTGGATTGCGTCCTCCTGGCAGCCGCGCACCAACTCGCGCTTTTCGGGCGATGCCTATGGCTACGGATGGTTCGAGCGCAATCTCGGCGGCGAGGACGTGCATTTCGCATGGGGCTACGGCGGGCAGATGCTCTACATCGTGCCGTCGCTCAATCTGACCGTGGTGATGACGTCGGAGGAAAGCGGGCCATCAGCCCGCAACGGCTATCGCGATGCTTTGCACGGGGTGCTGGGCGAGATTATCGAAAATGCGCGAACATCTTAGGGATGATGAAGGCACACCGCAATCATCATCCGCAGATCAATCGGTCAGGCCGAAATATCGACGACGCCGCAATCGCCTGCTTCCGACGCGAAGGCAAGCAGCTTGCCATTCTTGCTCCAGCTCATTGCCGTGATTGCGCCCTTGCCAGGGCGGCGGATCAGCGCTTCCTTGCTGTCGGCGATGCGCACGGCAAGGATCATGCCGTCGATGAAGCCGATTGCAAGGATGTCCTCTGCCGGGTGGAACTTGACCGCGGTCGCCATGATGTTGGCGCGTGTGCCGAGTTCCAGAGGCGCCTTGCCCATCGGCCCGTCCTTGCCTTGGAAGGGCCAGACGATCGCTGCCGGTGCGCCAGATGAGGCGAGCCACTTGCCCTTGGCGGACCAGGAAACTGACTTCACCTTAGCCGGGTAACCGGTCATGCGCATGTGGCGGGCCTCGGCGCCAGGTTTGATGTCGAGTTTCCAGCCGTGCAGCGCATTTTCCTGCATGCTGGTCACGAGGAAATTGCCATCAGGCGAAAAGGTAACGCCGGTATGCGCACCCTTCCATTCCAGATCAACCGGCTTTGCGTTCATGCCGACCCAGTGCAGCGACACGCCGTTGTAGCGCGCCGCGGCGATGCGCATGCCCTTCGGCGCGAAGGCGAGGCCTTCGACGGTGCGTTCCTCGGCGAATTCCTTGGTCTCGCCATTCGACAGGCGAACGAACGTGCTCTTTCCGTAGGCATAGGCAACAGCGCCTTGCGGGCCTGCGGCCACCTGCGAAATCCATTTGCGCGGCGCACTGGCAATGTCGCTGACGCCGGCATCGGCCACAATGCGCAGCACCTTGCCATCTTCGCCGCCGGAGATCAGGCTTTCGCTGTAGGGATCGCGAATACAGGTGAGCATGCCCTGATGGGCTTCGGAAACCTTCTCGCCGCCATCCAGCCGGTGAAACGTGCCGTTGGCGTTCGCGAAGAAGGGGACATCACCTAAAAATTCGACGGCCAGAATGTGGCCGTCGAGATCAAGCGGGGCAACTGTAGGCATCAGGCCGCGGCCTCACATGCCTTGAAGGAGGCTTCGAGCTTTTCGCGGTCGAGTTCGCGGCCGATGAAAACGAGGCGCGTCTCATGCTTCTCGCCGTCCTTCCACGGACGCTGATGGTCGCCCTCCACGATCATGTGCACGCCCTGGATGACATAGCGCTCGGCATCGTCCTTGAAGGCAATGATGCCCTTGAGGCGCAGGATGTTCGGGCCCTGCGTCTGGGTGACCTTCTGGATCCAGGGAAAGAAGCGTTCGGGGTTCATCTCGCTGCCGCGGAGCGATACTGACTGCACCGTCACATCGTGGATCGGCGACACCGCGCCGTGGTGATGATGGCCGTGATCGTGACCATGATGGTCGTGGTCATGGTCATGCGCGTGATGATCGTGATCGTGGTCGCAATCCGGGCCGCAGACATGATCGTCGTGATCGTGCTCCAGGAAGTGCGGGTCGTTTTCCAGGGCGCGCTCCAGATTGAAGGCACCTTGGTCGAGTACGCGGGCAAGATCGACGCCGGAGCGGCTGGTCTTGTAAACGCGAGCCGACGGGTTGATGGCGCGGACGATATCCTCGATCTGCGCCAGTTCTTCTGGCGTGACGAGGTCGGTCTTGTTGATGAGGACGACGTCGGCAAAGGCGATCTGGTCCTCGGCCTCGCGGCTGTCCTTCAGGCGCAACGGGAGGTGCTTGGCATCGACGAGGGCGACGACAGCATCGAGCTCGGTCTTGGCGCGCACGTCGTCATCCATGAAGAATGTCTGGGCGACCGGCACCGGATCGGCAAGGCCGGTGGTTTCGACGATGATGCCGTCGAAGCGGCCGGGGCGGCGCATCAGGCCTTCAACCACACGGATCAGGTCGCCGCGCACGGTGCAGCAGACGCAGCCGTTATTCATCTCGTAGATTTCCTCGTCCGACTCGACGATCAGGTCGTTGTCGATGCCAATCTCGCCGAACTCGTTGACGATCACCGCATATTTCTTGCCGTGATTTTCGGACAGGATGCGGTTGAGCAGCGTCGTCTTGCCGGCACCGAGATAGCCGGTGAGCACAGTGACGGGGATGGGCTTCTGCAGGGTCGAAATTGCGTCGGTCATGAGAACCTCGAAGAATGGGTTTGCCGCCGAGGGGGCTTTAAACGGTCGGTTTCATATAAGGGTTCGAGCGGATCAGTTCAAAGGGTTTTATAATGTTATAAGATCACATCGCCTCTGCTGCAAAAGCAGCAACTAGAGACCAGCGAGTTTCAGCCGCACCGTCAGAAGATCGATGAAAGCGCGGACTTTCGCTGGCGGAAATCTGTTCTCCTGCCAAAGCGCATGGATGGGAACCGGCTTCGGTTCGAATTCCTTCAGCACAAGCTCGATGCTGCCTTCGTCAACGAGATGCCTGACCTGCCAGAGCGGAGAATACGCTATCCCGAGACCATGGCTCGCCGCCGAATAAATCGCCGCCATCGTGCTGGCCCGAAACGACCCGCTGACCGTGATCGTGCGCGGTTTCCCATCAATCAGAAACGACCATTGGCCTGGTCGTTGATCGATCGTTCTGACGAGACAGGCGTGGTGCCGTAAATCCGAAGGGTGCTCAGGGCGGCCATGGCGCTCGAAATAGGAGGGTGCACCGAAGACAACCCTGCGCAGCGCGCCGAGACGCTTTGCCTGCAGGCCGGAGTCCGGCAAATCGGCAATTCGCAGCACGAGGTCGAGGCCTTCCGCGGCCAGATCCACGAATGCGTCCGAAAGCTGGAGGTCGACCTCGATGCTCGGATAAGCACTCATGTATTCCGCGATCATCGGTACGAGAAACTCCGGGCCAAACAGAACCGGTGCGCCGATACGCACAGTGCCGGACGGTTCCGAGCGTCTGTTGTTGGCTTCGAGTTCTGCCTCTCTGATCTCGGCTACGGCCGGCTTTAGGCGCTTGTAGAAAGCCAACCCCGCTTCGCTTGGACTGGATTGACGCGTCGTGCGGTGGACGAGCTGGACGCCGATATCCTCCTCCAGTGCCGCGAGCGCCCGGCTGACGGCCTGAAGCGACCGGTCGAGATGGCGGGCCGCGGTGGTCAGGCTGCCATGTTCGATAATCGCAATGAATGCTTCCAGATCTGCAAGGCGGCTCATTCTATTATCTCATTTTTCGAGATGAAGAATGAATTTCTACGATGATTGTTTCGAGGATCGCAACTGCATACTTCCAGGTCATTCGCAAACTTGGAGAAAGCACGATGCAATCGACTGGTCCGACCATCCTCGTTATAGGTGCGACTGGAAAATTCGCCCGCCTCGTAGTGCCCGAACTCGCGCGACGAAAAGCTGTGGTACGTGCGCTTGTGCGCAAGCCCTCCCAAGGTGACGGCGCGCTGGCGGCGGGCGCAACAGAACTTGCGATCGGAGACCTTCGAAACGCCGACAGTCTCATCAGTGCAATGGCGGGGGTCGATGGCGTCTTTCATATTGGCCCTGCCTTCTCGCCCGATGAAGCCGCTATGGGCGTGGCGTTGGTCGAGGCCGCAGAGCGCGGTGGCGCGCGGAAGTTCGTTTTTTCTTCCGTCATCCAGCCCACGAACACGCGGCTGAAGAACCACGCCAGCAAGGTCCCCGTAGAGGATGCGCTGTATTCATCGAGCCTGGAGTACACGATCCTGCATCCGGCAAACTTCATGCAGAACATCGGTCTGGCGTGGCCCGGCGTTGTCGAAAGCGGCCGCTTTTCGGAACCCTTCCCGAATGAAGCCAAGGTTGCGCGCGTGGATTATCGCGACGTCGCGGAAGTGGCGGCCATCGCCTTGACGAGCGAACTGCTTGCTTATGCCACATTGGAGCTCTGTACGGGCATGTTCAATCGAAACGAGATCGCATCCATCATGTCGGAAGAACTCGGTCGGACCATCCAGGCGTGTGAGTCCAGCTTCTCGCAATGGGCCGCCGGTGCGCGCCTTCCATACGGCGATCGTGAGCTGCAGCTGCTCGCCGATGTTCATGAGCACTACAGCAAGTACGGTCTTGGGGGAAACAGCCTGTCGCTTGCCGCGGCTCTTGGACGAGAGCCTCGCTCGCTGCGTCAATATATCCGTGAGCTCGTCCAAGGCACCCCCTCTGTTGTTCCTGCGCAAGATAAGGAGAAGAAGCATGGCTGATTTCGAACGCCGGTCGCGGACAAGGAAGCTCCCTTCCTCGTTTACTGTTGTGGTGATGCCGCTGGTGCTTTCCGTCCTCATGTCGGGCATCGTGTCGGCTGTTGCGACTGGTGAACATAGGGCTTGGAGCCACCTTCATCACCAAATGGCCCGGTGCGTGGGGAACGTCCTGGGTGGTTGCGTTTCCCAGCCTGCTGATGATCCTTCCGGTGGTACGCCGTATCGTATCGGCAGTTGTCGAAACGCCGCGATGAGGCAGTAGATCGTGCGCCCATTTCTTTGTTTCGGCTGGCTCCAACGCTCACCGGTCTTATTCTGCAAGGCGCAATTGACAAACCGAGCTGCTAGCTTAGCACCTCCGTGTCAAACGCATCCACATCCTGCAGCAGTTCGACCAGCCCCTTGACCGCATGCGCGATCAGCGCTTCGCCCTTTTCGACCGTAGCGGCGGCGGCGTTCCCTGCTGCGCCTCGGGCATTCAGATCGGACATCTTCCAGCCGAAGGCGTGCGGTCCGTAGGCCCGCAGATGCTTGAAGCGTGTGATGAATTCAGACTGCTGCGAAGTAAAGTTCCGAGCTTCGGAGATCGCAACCTTGCCGGGATGCAATGCGAGCATCACCGAGGTTTCGATATCACCGCCATGGATGTCGATTGCTTTATTCTGCGCTGAGATCACGTCTTCCGGCACGCCGAAACGGGTCCAGCTGGTTGCGACGGCCAGCATGTTGAACTTCACTCGTGCTTCGGTCGCGACGATGGTCATCAGCGGCGAATTTCCGCCGTGGGCGTTCAGCATCATCAGCTTGCGAATGCCGAGATCGTGCAGCATTCCGGCAATCCCGAGCCAGCGGTGGATCGCTTCGCAGCAGGTCAGCGTCTTGGTACCGTCGACATCCATGTGTTCCATCGAATAGCCGATCGGCTCTGCGGGCAGGAAGGTGACAGGCAATGCGGAGGGAAGGGTGGCTTTCAGCCTTTCTACGATACCTTCGGCAATCAGCGTGTCGGTTTCGAAAGGAAGGTGTGGGCCATGTTGCTCGTGCGCGCCGAGCGGCAATACCGCGATCCAGTTCCGACGGTCTTCGGGCGAAAGTGCGGCGTCGTTGTCCGCGAAGTTCCGGGCAGGCGCTGTCATCCGGTTTCAATGCCCCTTGTTTATGACGTGAACCTGCGCAATGTCATAACGCAGCGTTATCACGGCTTAAAGATCAAAGGGATGGCGATGGGGAAGAAGCACAAAGACGGCAAGAAAAACAAGTCCAAGAAAAAGGACCAGACCGAATATACGCTTGCCGATCTTTCGCCGGCTTTGACGCAAGCTGCGCGGTCCATGCGCACGGTGCTCTCGCGTAATCTGCTTGAGAGTGGGCTTTACGCCGGCCAGGACGGCGTCATTCTTTTGCTTGCTGAAACCGATGGCATGACTGCAGGCGGGCTTGCGCAGAAACTCGGCGTCAAGGCGCCGACCATGACCCGCACCATCGGCCGCATGGAAGCCCAAGGCTTCCTCGAACGCAAACCGGATGCTGAAGATGCGCGGCTGACGAAGGTCTATCTCACCGAACTCGGCCGCGGCAGCGTGAAGGCAATTGAGATGGCGGCGTCGGCCTGCGACCGGACGGCTACGCTTGATTTTTCGGAGAAGGAAGTCCGCAATCTCGTGCGCTTGCTGAAGGCGATCGACAACAATCTGCAGGCCGAAGCCGTGCCGTTCGAAGAACCCGACGAAATTTGACAGCCGATTAAAATTCGGTTTGCCTCGCTGCGTTTAATCTTTTAATTAAACATTTTAAGGAGCGCTCTTTTCCGGTTTCGCGACGTGCTCCATATCTTGCGCGTTGCCTTGGGAGGATGCGTGGCACAAAAGATCAAACTTTCGACGATTGCCGAAACGCTCGGTATTTCAACGGCAACCGTATCGCTTGCCTTACGCGACAGCCCGCTCGTTGCGGGCAGTACGCGAGACAAGATCAAGGAACAGGCACGCGCGCTCGGCTATATTTACAACCGCCGTGCGGCGAGCCTGCGCACCTCTCGCTCAGGCATCGTCGGCGTCGTCGTGCACGACATCATGAACCCGTTCTACGGCGAAATCCTGAAGGCGATCGAAAGCGAGCTCGATCGCAGCCGTCATACCTTCATTCTGTCCAATCATTACGATTCGGTCGAGAAGCAGCGCACCTTCATCGAGACGCTGCTGCAGCTCGGCGGCGATGGCGTCATCATGTCGCCCGCGATCGGCACGCCACCGGAGGACATGCAGCTTGCCGAAGCCAACGGTATGCCGGCGATTCTGGTCGCACGCTCGATGGAGGGGATGGACCTGCCGACCTATCGTGGTGACGACAGCTACGGCATTTCGCTTGCCACCAATCACCTGATCGGGCTCGGCCACCGCTCTATCGCCATGATCGGCGGAACGGATCAAACCTCGACTGGCCGCGATCGCTATCAGGGCTATGTTAATGCGCTGCGCAAGGCGGAAATCGAAGTCGATCCGAACCTGCGCATTCCCGGTCCGCGCTCGATGCAGGGTGGGTTCGAGGCGGCTGTGCATTTCCTGTCGCTGCCGCAGAAGCCGACGGCTGCCGTCTGCTGGAACGATCTCGTCGCCATCGGGCTCATGAATGGCATTGCGCGTGCCGGTCTTGTGCCGGGCAAGGACATCTCGGTTACCGGCTATGACGATCTCGAAGAAGCCTCGCTGTCGACGCCAGCGCTGACGACGGTCTGGAACGGGCAGGCCGAAGTCGGCCGCCTTGCCGCCCGGGCGCTTCTCGATCGCTTGGCCGGCAGCCACGAGCCGGACGGCATCCACCTGATCAAACCCGAGATGCGCATCCGCCAGTCGACGAGCCCCTACAGACCCCGCCAGTAAGACAAGAGGAAGAGCCATGTCCCGCATTGCCATTCTCGTTCCAGGGAAGATACACGAGCGCGTTCTAGCGACCTTGAGGGACCGTTTCGAGATTGTCGCGATTGAGAACAACGAGACGCTGAAAATCGACGCCGACACCGCAAGCCGCATTCGCGGCGCGGCCGTCAGCGGCGCGTTTCCCGGCAGGTGGATGGATCAATTGCCGAGTCTCGAGGTGATCGCGAGCTTTGGTGTCGGTTATGACGCCGTGGACGTCAAGCATGCTGCTGAAAAGGGAATCGTCGTCACCAACACGCCAGATGTGTTAAACGACGAGGTCGCCGACACCGCAATCGGCCTGCTGCTCAACGCCGTCCGCGAGCTGCCGCGGGCGGAGAACTGGCTGCGCGAGGGCCACTGGAAGCCGGGTTCTGCCTACCCATTATCGCGCTTTTCCTTGAAGGGGCGGCATGTCGGTCTCTATGGCCTCGGCCGCATCGGTCAGGAGATCGCCAGGCGCCTCGAACCGTTCAAGGTGAAGATCAGCTATTATACGCGCACGAAGCATCCGGACGTCGCCTACGACTATCATGCGACGCTGAAAAGCCTTGCCGACGCCGTCGATACGCTGATTGCGATCGTGCCGAAGACCCCCCATACCCACAAGACCATCGACGCGGAGATCCTTTCGGCGCTCGGCCCCGACGGCGTTCTGATCAATGTCGGCCGCGGCTGGACGGTCGATGAAGCGGCACTCGTCTTGGCGCTGAAGAGCGGCGCGCTGGGTGCTGCGGGCCTGGATGTCTTCTACGACGAGCCGGTGGTTCCGGCCGAACTATTCAGCTTGCCGAATGCCGTGCTGCTGCCGCATGTCGCTTCCGCCTCGATCCCGACTCGCAACGCGATGGCCGATCTGGTTGCCAGCAATCTCATCGAATGGTTTGAGAAGGGCAGGCCGCTGGCGCCGGTGCCGGAGACACCTTCAAAGCGTTGATTCGTGGACCGCAGCCGGTTGCATCTTTCCGGCTGCATATTCCCTTGCCGCATCACCGAAGGCGGCGAAGATCTGGTTCGAGGGTTTGTCGGTTTCAGCCCAGTATTCCGGATGCCATTGCACACCGACGGCGAAGGCTTTGGCGTCGATGACGGAAACCGCCTCAATCGTTCCATCTTCGGCGATCGCCTCCACCTGCAGGCGAGGCGCCGTCCTGGCAATTGCCTGACGGTGCAGCGAGTTCACCTGGATTTCGCCGGGGCCGATGATGCGGGCGATGCAGGAGCCTTCCTTGACGAAAACGCTCTGGCGGATCGCATACATGCCGTCACGATCGACCTCGGCCGGCTTCCTGTGGTCCCAGATGCCTTCCTGCTCGTGAATTTCGCTGGCAAGCGAACCGCCGAGCGCGACATTCAGCTCTTGTATGCCGCGGCAGATCGCGAGCAGCGGGATGGCTCGATCGATTGCACGGCGGATGAGGGGTATGGCCGTTGCGTCACGCGCGGGATCGAAAGGCCCGTCGCTCTCACGGGATTCAACGCCATAGAGTGAGGGATGGACGTTGCTCGCGGAACCAGAAACGAGCAAGCCATCGACCCGGTCGAGGATTGCGTCCGTGTCGTAGCCTTCCTCGAACGCGGGGATGATGAAGGCCATGACGCCGGCTGCGTTCAGCGCGGCACGCACATACTGGTGCTGGACGGCATGCCAGTTGGCACCGTCGAGGGTGCGGATATCGGCAGGAACGGCGACGATCGGCTTGGTCATTTTCGGTCCGGAAAGCTCTCGATTTTTCTATTGTGAGAGCCGAGATCGGCGTCAATGTCAACGTCTCCGCGCAATGACGGGCCAAATTGCGGCTATCGGAGCCATCCAGGCGGAAGGCGCCTGCTAAACTGCTGATTCTTGATGGAAACACGGCGTCTGCCCAATTGCTGCCGTGATGCGAAAGTCTCATCGACTAAAGCTTGAAACGCAGGCGGCCACATGCTTAGCTCGCCTCCATTGCACCGGGTAGGGAAGAATTGTCCGTGCATACCATCTATACGGGAGGTTTTTGATGGATCGTCGTTCGTTTATTAAGAAGGCCGGAACTGCAGGGGCAGGTGCCGTTGCGGCAAGCGCACTCGCCGCACCAGCGATCGCGCAGGAGAATCCGAAGATTTCGTGGCGCATGACCTCTTCGTTCCCGAAGAGCCTGGACACGATCTTTGGTGGCGCGGAAGATATCGCCAAACATGTTTCTAATGCAACCGGCGGCAATTTCACGATCCAACCTTTTGCGGCCGGCGAGATCGTCCCCGCGCTGCAGGCAGCAGATGCAGTGACTTCCGGCACGGTCGAGGCGGCGCACACTACCTCCTATTATTTCGTCGGCAAGGATCCGACTTACGCCATCGGTACGGCCATTCCGTTCAGCCTCAACAGCCGTCTGACGAATGCATGGTATTATCAGGGCAACGGCAACACGTTGATGAATGAGTTCTTTGCCACGCAGGGTATATACGGCCTGCCGGCCGGCAATACCGGGGCGCAGATGGGCGGCTGGTTCCGCAAAGAAATCAATACGCTGGACGACCTCAAGGGCGTCAAGATGCGCATCGCCGGTCTTGCCGGGCAGGTCATGTCCAAGCTCGGCGTCATCCCGCAGCAGATCGGCGGCGCGGATATCTATCCGGCGCTCGAAAAGGGTACGATTGATGCCGCGGAATTCGTCGGTCCTTACGACGACCTGAAGCTCGGCTTTCACAAGGTGGCGAAGTACTACTATTATCCGGGCTTTTGGGAAGGCGGCCCGACGGTGCACGGGCTGTTCAATCTTGAAAAGTGGAGCAGCCTGCCGAAGCACTATCAGGCGGCCCTAACCGATGCCTGCGCCTTCGCAAATACGAACATGCTGGCGAAATACGATATGAAGAACCCTTCAGCGCTGAAGCAGCTCGTCGCCGAAGGTGCGACGCTGCGTCCCTTCAGCCAGGAAATTCTGGAAGCTGCTTTCCAGGTTTCGACCGGCCTCTACGCTGATATCTCGAGTTCGAACCCGTCTTTCAAGAAGATCTACGACGACCAGACCGCATTCAAGCGTGACGCTTATCTCTGGATGCAGCTCTCGGAATATACGTTCGACACTTTCATGATGATCCAGCAGCGGTCGGGCAAGCTCTAGGCGGCTGATTCCTTCTGCGCGTTCATCACATCTGCCAAAAAGAAGCCCCGGATCGAAATTCGGGGCTTCTTCATTGCATTCAATTGATCTTCGGCGGCTGGCTGAGATCGGGTGGCGGTGCCGGCTGTGCCGGATTGGCCGGCGCGGGCGTCGCAGGAGCCGGTTGCTGACCGGGCAAGCCGTTCAGTGGCGGCAAGGTGAGACCCGGAATCTGTGGTGAACCGCCGCCGCCAGGTGCCGGCGGCAACGAGAGCTGGTTGCCGCCGAAGCCGGGTATTTCGATCTTGATCGTATTGAGGTCGACGGCCGGACCCTTGTTCAGCCAGTAGGTCACGGATTGCGGCCAGAAGATCACGACTGCAACAAGGATGAGCTGCATGACGACCCAGGGGATTGCGCCCATGTAGATATCCCGCGACTTCACGTCGCGGCTTGCGATGGAGCGCAGATAGAAGAGCGCGAAGCCGAAGGGCGGATGCATGAAGCTGGTCTGCATGTTTACGCAGATGAGCACGCCAAACCAGATCAGGTCGATACCGAGCGCCGAAGCAACGGGTGCCAGCATTGGGATGACGATGAAGGCGATTTCGAAGAAATCGAGGAAGAAGGCGAGGACGAAGATGAAGACGTTGACGAAGATCAGGAAGCCGACCTGGCCGCCGGGGATGCCGGACAGCATGTGCTCGATCCAGCGCGAACCATCCATGCCCTGAAAGACGAGGCTGAAGCAGGTTGAGCCGATCAGGATCATCACCACCATCGAGGTGATATGCATTGTCGATGTCATGGCTTCGCGGACTAGCGGCCAGGTGAGGCGGCGATGGAGCGCTGCGAGTACCATGGCGCCCACGCCGCCGAGGGCGCCGGCCTCCGTTGGCGTTGCAAGGCCCATGAAGATCGTGCCAAGCACGAGGAAGATGAGGACGACGGAAGGCACCATGCCGGCCAGCACCTTCATTAGCAGTCCCCAGTTGAACTCGCCGCGCACCTCCTTCGGCAGCGGCGGCATCAAGCCTGGTCGGAAGATGGACAGGAACAGGATGAAACCCAGGAAGATCGCGACCTGCAGGACCGAAGGGCCGATGGCGCCGAGATACATGTCGCCGACCGATCTGCCGAGCTGGTCGGCAAGAACGACGAGCACGAGCGAGGGCGGGATGACCTGCGTGATCGTGCCCGATGCTGCAATGACGCCGGTCGCGAGCCGCGGATTATAGCCGTAGCGCAGCATGATCGGCAGCGAGATCACACCCATGGTGATGACCGATGCCGCAACCGTGCCGGTGATGGCGCCGAGAACAGCGCCGACGAGGATGACGGCATAGGCCAGACCGCCTGGAACGGCGCCGAAAAGCTTACCCGTTCCTTCGAGGAGATCCTCCGCCAGGCCGCACCTTTCCAGAATGGCGCCCATGAAGGTGAAGAAGGGAATGGCAAGCAGCAGGTCGTTGGAAACGATGCCGAAGACGCGAAGGGGCAGGGCCTGCAAAAAGGCCTCGCTGAAATGGCCGGTTGCTATGCCGATGATGCCGAAGAAAAGGCCGACGGCCGCGAGCGAAAAGGCGACCGGAAACCCGTAGAGCATGAAGATGACCATGCCAAGAAACATCGCCGGCGGAATGATACCGAAGTCAAACAAGTCCGTTCCTCCCGGAGAGCTTTATTGCAGGGGCTTTTCGTATTTCGTTTCGAGCTGGATGTAGCCACTCAACGCGGCGACCCTCTTGATGAGTTCCGAAATACCCTGCAGCACCAGGAGTGCGAAACCTGCGAAAAGAATAAGCTTGACCGGCCAGCGAATGAGCCCTCCGGCATTGGCGGATATCTCACCTTGCTGGAAGGCGATCACGAAATAGGGCCAGCACAGGTAAGCCAGGAAGAAGCAGGCCGGAATCAGGAAGACGATCAGGCCGATGATATCGATCCAGATTCTGGCTTTGTCGGAAACCGATCCGTAGATCAGATCCACCCGCACGTGCTCGTTGTTGCGCAGCGTATGAGCTGCTCCGAGCACGACGATGTAAGCAAAGAGATACCATTGAATCTCCAGCCACCCGTTCGAGCTGTAATTGAAGAGATAGCGGACGGTTGCGTTGCCCGCGCTGATGAGGCAGCAGAAAAGCACCATGTAATCCGCGGTTTTTCCGATAAACTGGCTGACGCTATCGATCAGCCGGCTGACGCTTAGGAACGCCGGCATGCCTTCTCCCCTTATCTGCCTTTGCGGCAAGTTCTCCCTTTTTGAATTTGCTTAAACTACGGTTTCCGAAATTGAAAGAATAAACGGCCCTGTAGGATTTTAGTCGTAGATACTGGCTGCCGCGGCATGGCTGCAGCATGTACGATCAGCAACCTAAGCGTGGTTTATTTTTCCACGAACCTCGCCATAAGGCTGTGAAGAGTGTTTTAAACTTTGAAATTCCCTCTAAGGTTTTAGAAAAAACAACCAAATACATAGAGTCAAGGAAATCAATTTTTAAAGGGTTCTCCGTATTATCCCGGCGCACAGGGAAAGTATGGATGAAGCCACATAACCCGAACAGGGTCCCTACGGACGTGTATCTGTCGTTTGTGAGTTCTCTTTCCGGGAACCGCATGACGCTCCTTGCCGGCGTTATTGTGCATGTCGCGACCTTCCTGGCGGTTGCAGCCAAGACGCAATCCCTCGTCTACGTGCTGCTGTCGGCTGCAGCTCTCCTGGTCTTCTGCATCCGCATGGTCATCTTCCGGCGGTTCGATCGTGTGGACAAGGCGAAACTGTCGCGCGTCGGCATCGAGCGCTGGGAGCGGATACTCGTTGCCGCTGCAGCCTGCACCACCGCCATCCTCGGCATCGGCAGCGGCTACGCCATCTTCGTCGTCCGCGATTCCTTCGCTGAGCTCGCCTGCATCTCCGTCACCATGGCGACCATGGTTTCTGTCGTCGGCCGCAATTATGGCTCGCGGCTGGCGGTTGACCTGCAGACTTTCTCCTGCTGCCTGCCGATGATCGTCTGCAGCCTGATGGCGTTGGATTTCTATCGCGGCATCCTCTCGATCTTCCTCATTCCCTTCTGGCTGACGACGCGGGCGATGGCCAATGGCGTGCGCGAGTTCCTTTATGAGAATGTCATAGCCCACCGGCAGATATCGCTGATCGCCGATCGTTTTGATACCGCGCTCAACAATATGCCGCACGGCCTAGTGATGGTCGATCCATCGAACCGTATCCAGGTGATTAACCGCAAGGCCTGCGAGCTTCTCAAGATCGGCGATCCGGACCGATTGAAGGATCGCGATCTTGGTGCCGTCCTGCGCTACGGCGCGCGCTATAGCTTCATGGACGCCTCGCAACCGGAGCTGATCCTGCGGCAGCTGACCCAGGTTGCCGAGGAAGGCCTGTCGCGCACTCTGATCCATTTCCCCGAGAGTCTGTCGCTGGAATTTTCTGCGAAACGCCGCGCGGACGGCGGCGCCGTTTTGATCTTCGAGGACGTGTCGAGCCGCGTGAAGGCGGAGCAGAAGATCCTGCATATGGTCCGCTTCGATGCCCTGACCGGCCTGCCGAACCGCGAATATTTCGGTCATCTCGTCCAGGAATACCTCGACCGTCACCCGAAACGGCGCGGGCCGCTGGGTTTCATGGTTCTCGACATCGACGAGTTCAAGCACGTTAACGATATGCGCGGCCATATCACGGGTGACCATCTGCTCTGTGCGATCGCGGCGCGGGTCAAGGTTGAAGCAGGCAATGCCATCGTCGGCCGTCTCATGGGCGACCAGTTCGTCATCTTCTTCCCGCATACCAAGAGCAGCGAAGCGCTCGATGCCGAAATCCGCAGGGTGCATACCGCTATCCAGGGCAATTACGACGTGGACGAGGTGACCTTCCTCGTGTCGCTCAGCGCCGGCTATGCGGTCCTCGAAAGCAATGCATTTGCAATGGAAGAATGGAGCATCAAAGCGGACCTCGCGCTCTTTGAAAGCAAATCGCGGTTGCGTGGCGGCATCACCGGCTTCGAACACGAAATGGATGGCCGCTATATCGAGCAGCAGAAGCTGAAGGCGGATTTGCGCGAGGCGGTGGCTGCGGACGCGTTGAGCGTCGCCTTTCAACCGATGTTCAAAGCCGATGGAACGCGCATCGAATGCGCCGAGGCGCTGGCGCGCTGGGTCCACCCGGAAAAGGGCGCTATTCCGCCGGATGTCTTCATCGGTCTTGCCGAGGAGATGGGCATCATATCGGACATCACGCGGTTCATACTTTTCAAGGCCTGCATCGAATGCGTGACTTGGCCCGATCACATCGCGATATCGGTCAATCTTTCGGCACGCGACCTGCGTGACAACGATATCCTTGCCGTCGTTTCGGAGGCGCTTTCGACATCCGGCCTCAAGGCGTCGCGGCTGCATCTCGAAATTACGGAAAGCTGTCTCATCGATGAGCCTGCGGCGGTGCGCGCCATTCTCGCGGAACTGCGCTCCCACGGCATCACCATAGCGATCGACGACTTCGGCACGGGCTTCTCCAGCCTTAGCTATCTCGATACATTGCCGCTTGATATTGTGAAGATCGACCGCTCCTTCGTTCGCAATATCGCGGAAGATACGCGCCGACTGAAGCTATTGCGCGGCACGGTCAACCTTGCTCGCGAACTCGGGCTCAAGATTGTCATCGAAGGTGTGGAAACTCTCGAGCAACTGGCGTTGCTCAACAAGCATCGCAGCGCGGATCTCGTGCAGGGCTATGTCTTCTCTGCGCCAGTACCCTCAAAAGAGATCGGCATCCTTTCGCAAGCACTGAGCCGCCGCGCCGCCCAGCGCCGCCGCAGCAAGGTCGCTTGAGCCGACCGCGCCCTCGCTGTAAGAGCCCGCCTAACCGCGGCTGTTAACCTTAATAATTCAAATACGTCAAAAATTATTGATAGTTCTTGCTCTTTGCTCGGCCAGATATGATTAATGGCCCGTTAACAGCGGGGGCATTAATGGCGTCAATCCCTTTGAATACAAGTGACTTTTCAAGGAAGCTTCTCGAAATTCTGGATCACGTTGAATATCGCCGCATCGAAAGCACCGAGGACATGGAGGATGTCGAGCGGTTGCGCTGGAAGGCCTACAAGGCTCACGACGTGCTGGCGCTCGCCCCCAAGGGGCTGTTGGACGATAGCGATTTCGACAGCCATGCCTATGTCTTCGGCCTCTACTACTACGGCGAATTGGTCAGCACCATCCGACTCCACTATGCGACGCCGGAGCATCGCGTCACCCAATCCGGTGGCGCCTTTCCCGAGGCGATCGATGCGCTTCTGGACGCGGGGCTGACCCTGATCGATCCGGCGCGCTTTGCGGCCGATCCCGAACTGACCGCTGACCTGCCGTGGATTCCCTATCTGACGCTGAGGCCCAGCATCGTCGCGGCGGCGTATTTCCGTGCCGCCCGCGTTCTTCAGTTCTGCCGGCCTCCGCATGCCGCTTTCTACAAGCGTGTCTTCTATGCTGATACGATCGTGCCAGGCCGGCTCGCGAAGAATTACGGAATCGACATGACGCTGATGGCGACGAATGTCATCGAAGTCGGCCGCAAGCTTCTGACGCGCTATCCCTTCTTCATTTCCAGCGCCAGCGAACAGCGCATGATGTTCTCCCGCGACCCCGACAGCACGCTGCCATCGCTCACCATCATCCCCACCGCTCGCTTCGTGCCGGAGGGCCAACTCGGCACCGATCTGCCGCTTTGAAAGCCGCGCTCATGAAATGCCGAAGCGTACCGGCTGCGGCATTCTCATGCATTGCGCTTTTCCCAGGCTTTGTGTAAGCCCTGAATGGGATCAGTCCCTCGCGAAGGCAGGGGAATCATGGCATTCAGGCGGCCCGTATCATCCATGCGGGCGGGTATTGAGGGAGACGAAATTTCATGGCCGAAGAAAACAATGGACCCGTCGAAGTCGGCGCGCCGATGGACTACACGGAACATGAACAAACCTATAATCTGTTCATCTCGGCTGCGAAATACGGCACGATGTTCCTCGTCGCTTTGCTGCTTGGCATGGCAGCTGGTTTTTTCACCAGCAGCGGCTTTCTCGGCGGTCTTCTGGTCTTTCTCATCATCTTCGTTGCCGGCATCGTCCTGCTACGCTGACCGCAGCAGGCGAGGAGCGGCATTTCCGAATTTTTGAATAGGTGCTTGGCCCGAGCGGGTGAGCCCGCGGTGGTCTGGCTGACCCGGAGGAGGGGCAGTTGGGCAATATCGTTTTCATTGCAAAAGAATCGACCGGTTCCGAGACACGTGTTGCGGCGTCCGCAGAGACCGTGAAGAAGATGAAGAACATCGGCTTCGACGTTGTGGTCGAGGCAGGCGCGGGCGCTCAGTCGCGCATACCGGACAGCGAATTCGAGGCTGCAGGGGCGCGAATCGGCTCCGCAAGTGATGCGGCAACTGCGGACGTGGTGCTGAAGGTGCGCCGCCCGACAGAGGCGGAGATCGCAGGCTATAAGAGCGGTGCAGTCGTCATCGCGATCATGGATCCCTACGGAAACGACGAGGTGATTGCAGCGATGGCGAAAGCGGGCCTTTCTGTCTTCGCGATGGAACTGATGCCGCGTATCACTCGCGCGCAATCCATGGACGTTCTTTCATCTCAGGCAAATCTTGCGGGCTATCAGGCCATCATCGAAGCGGCGGCGGCTTATGATCGCGCCCTGCCAATGATGATGACAGCGGCAGGCACCGTTCCGGCCGCCAAGGTTTTTGTGATGGGGGCAGGCGTGGCAGGCCTCCAGGCGATTGCGACGGCGCGCCGCCTCGGCGCTGCGGTCTCGGCCACGGACGTTCGCCCCGCTGCCAAGGAGCAGGTCGCCTCGCTCGGCGCCAAGTTCATCGCTGTCGAGGACGGGGAGTTCAAGGCGGCGGAGACGGCGGGCGGCTACGCCAAGGAAATGTCCCAGGAATACCAGGCAAAACAGGCAGCCCTCGTTGCCGAGCATATCGCCAAGCAGGACATCGTCATCACCACGGCACTGATCCCTGGACGCGCTGCGCCGAAGCTCGTATCGCGCAAGATGCTGGCTTCGATGAAGCCCGGCGCCGTTGCCGTCGATCTGGCGGTCGAGCGTGGCGGCAATGTCGAAGGGGTGGTTGCAGACGAGGTCGTTGAGGTCGAAGGCGTGAAGGTGATCGGCTTTGCCAACATGCCGGGCCGGATCGCCACCAGCGCTTCGGCGCTCTATGCCAAGAACCTCGTCACCTTCCTCGAGACCATGGTCAACAAGGAAACGAAGAGCGTTATCTTGAACCTCGATGATGAACTCATCAAGGCAACCATGCTGACCTATGCGGGCGATGTCGTGCACCCGGCATTCGGCGGGACGAAGAAGGGGGACAACTGATGGCCAGTGAAGCAATGGACAAGGCGCTGGAGCAGCTCGACCAAGCGGTCAACGCAGTCGTGACTGCGGCCGCGCAGGCACCGGAAGCGGCAAGTGCGGCGACGGGCGGGGCGATCGATCCCTTCATCTTTCAGTTCGCGATATTCGTGCTGGCGATCTTCGTCGGCTATTACGTCGTCTGGTCCGTGACCCCTGCGCTGCATACGCCACTGATGGCCGTCACCAACGCCATCTCCTCGGTCATCGTTGTCGGCGCTCTGCTTGCGGTCGGCATTTCGGCAAGCGGGCTTGCGACCGGCCTCGGCTTCGTCGCGCTTGTTCTCGTCTCGGTCAATATCTTCGGCGGTTTCCTCGTCACGCAGCGCATGCTGGCGATGTACCGCAAGAAAGACAAGTGAGGCCGGACGAATGACCAATATCGCAGCTTTCCTCTATCTCGTCTCCGGCGTGCTTTTCATCCTGGCGCTCCGCGGCCTCTCCCACCCGGCCACCAGCCGCAAGGGCAATCTCTACGGCATGATCGGCATGGGGATCGCGATCCTCACGACGCTGGTGCTGGCAACGCCTTCTTTCACCGGCTTCGTGCTGATCGTGCTCGGACTGGCAATCGGCGGCGGGGCGGGCGCCTATATCGCCCGCGTCATTCCGATGACCTCGATGCCGCAGCTGGTGGCAGGCTTCCACTCATTGGTTGGTCTTGCCGCCGTGCTCGTTGCGGCCTCCGCGCTTTATACACCCGCCTCCTTCGGCATCGGCGATATCGGCTCGGTCCGTGGAGAGGCGCGTATCGAGATGGCGATCGGCGCTGCGATCGGTGCGCTCACCTTTACCGGCTCGATTATCGCCTTCCTGAAGCTCGACGGGCGGATGTCCGGCAAGCCTATCCTCCTGCCCTTCCGGCACATTATCAACATTGCGCTGCTGGCACTGATTGTGCTCTTCATCGTCGGGCTCGCTGCAACGGAAAGCCATTTCGACTTTTGGGCCGTGGTGGCGCTTTCGCTGGCGCTTGGCGTGCTGCTGATCGTGCCGATCGGGGGCGCGGACATGCCGGTGGTCGTCTCAATGCTGAACTCCTATTCCGGCTGGGCGGCCGCCGGGATCGGTTTCACGCTTGGCAATCTCGCCCTGATCATAACCGGTGCGCTGGTCGGCTCTTCGGGCGCGATCCTCTCCTATATCATGTGCAAGGGCATGAACCGTTCGTTCATATCCGTCATCCTCGGAGGCTTCGGCGGCGAGACTTCTGCAGGTGCTGCGGATAATTCCGACAAGACCGTCAAACTCGGCTCGGCGGAGGATGCAGCCTATCTGATGGCGAACGCTTCCAAGGTCATCATCGTGCCGGGCTACGGCATGGCGGTCGCACAAGCGCAACATGCGCTGCGTGAACTGGCCGACAACCTCAAGAAGGCAGGCGTCGAGGTCAAATACGCAATCCATCCGGTCGCAGGCCGCATGCCCGGCCACATGAACGTGCTGCTGGCCGAAGCAAATGTGCCCTATGACGAGGTCTTTGAGCTCGAGGACATCAACTCCGACTTCGGCCAGGCCGATGTCGCTTATGTCATCGGTGCCAACGACGTCACCAATCCAGCGGCGCGCGATGACAAGACCTCGCCGATCTACGGGATGCCGATCCTCGATGTCGACAAGGCCAAGACCTGCCTCTTCGTCAAGCGCTCGCTTGGCTCCGGCTATGCCGGCATAGACAATACGCTCTTCTACAAGGACGGCACGATGATGCTGCTTGGCGACGCCAAGAAGGTTACCGAAGAGATCAACAAGGCGATCGGCCACTGAGCCATGGCCCGGCTCCGAGCCGAGTGTTCATAGCGGCGTGCCAGTCGAAGAAAAAGGCCCGCCTGGGCGAGCCTTTTTCCATCTCCGCTGACCTTTATCAGGTAGCAGCGGGCGCCAGCGTCATTTTCTCCACGCCGATCGCGAGATTGAGGCCCTCCTGGGCCTGGACATTCAGCGGCTGCAGCATGAAGGCCTGGTTGGTTCCACCGGCGATCACCTTGGCGCCGGCACCTGCGCCGAGGCTGGCATCGGCACCAATGCCGTAATATTCGCCAGCAAGCGCAAATTCCGGAATGTTGGTGCCGGTCCTGGCAAGAACCTGCCAGATCATGACGCTCTTGCCAGTCTCACCGATATCCAGGCCGAATTTTTCGATTTTCCCGGCATAGACGGCCTTAGGGCCGCCGCCAGCAGGGGTGTAGGTGCAGATCAGATTCTTCCGTGAAGTGACGATCAGTCCCTGACCGCCTTCCGATCCGCAGACCAGACGGCCGAGGCTGACATAGTTTGCAGCGCTTGCCGGGCTTGCAAAGGCTGCTGCCGCCACTGCCGTCGCTGCGATCATCATGTGCTTGATCATGGCCGTTCTCCTTTCGGATGACCTATCGGAAACGAATTGATCCTTTTGATTGTTCCGGCGGTTACTCGCGCTCGAGCGTGCTGCGCGGAGCTGTCAGCGTCCAGGTCATGCCTTCCGGCAGGTAGTCCACCTGCACCGTTCCTCGAAAAGCGGCCGCGGCATGCGTCTTGATGACCGTGGTTCCGAAGCCGGAGCGGGATGGGGTCGCGACCTCAGGGCCGTTCCGTTCTTCCCAAATGAAACGCAGCATCGCTTCGGGCTGATCCTCTGTCTGAATATTCGCCCAGGAGAAGGAGACGCGGCCCTGCGGTATGGAAAGCGCCCCATATTTAACTGAATTGGTGGCCAGTTCATGCAGCGTCAAGCCGAGGTTTTGGACGGCCTCGGGCTTGACGACAAAGTCCTCACCGGAAATCTCAAGCTGTTCTGCCGCCTGCGGGAAAGCCTCCAGATGAATGTCGATGACCCGGCGGAGCGATGCGCCGGACCATTGTTCGCTTGTCAAAAGCTCGATCGAACGGACGAGGCCGTCTAGGCGATCGGAAACGGCGGCTTGGAAGCTCTCGACACTCTCGGCCTGTTTGGCGAGCTGGCGCATCATTGCCTGGGCCAGCGTGAGCAAGTTCTTCGTTCGATGCACCAGCTCATGCATTATGAAATGCAGACGGTCTTCCGTCTGGCTGCGGTCGAAAGAGGCATTGGACAGAGCTACGGCGACCTGGTTTGCCTCGATGACGCTAGTATCGATCGGCGCCACGATATGGCCCTCTCCCATGCGGCTTGCCATGTCGGCGATGTCGCGGATCGTGGTGCGCACCTGCCGCGCCACGGCATAGGCCGCGAGCACCGCGACCAGAAGTAATGCGATGCCGCCGACAATCAGGAAGCGCCAGGTCGTGAGGATCGATGCCTGTGCCGTGGCGATTGGCCCCCAAACCACCGTTTTCCAGGACCAGCCCGGAATTTGAGCATAGCCCAGGAGCTGATCCGGCAGAATATCCTCGTCCTCGAAGACGCCGCGCGAAGCGATAAGCGACGGCAGGATGCGCGTGTCGAACGGCGTTCCGGGGTCAATGCTCGCCATGCCGCTCGAAGCCACCACATGGCCACCCTGATCGATGACCGCAGCCGACCACCCCGATGGAAGCCCTTCGGTCGTGACAAGTCTGGCGAGATCCTTGGCGTTCTGGGTGACGATCAGCGCCGCAACCTGACCTGCATCCAGGGGCATCGTGACGTTGTAGACCCATTCGCCGCTCGTCGTTCCCTTGAAGACATCGGATGCTTCGATGCGGCCGGAGTTGAGGGCCGATTCCATCGCCGGGATGTTGGCCGTCTTGCCAAGCGGCGTGCCGAAATCACGGCGCGTGTTCAGAAGTTGCTGGCCGCTTCGGTCGACGGCCAGGACGTAAAGCGTGTCGCCGCGCAGGGCCGTTTCTGTGCGTTCATGGAAGGCAGCGAAATCGTTGTTCTCGAGCTCCGGCGAGGTCGAGAGCAGGCGAAGGGTCGTCGCCATGTCCTGCAATTGACGGTCGATCGTGCGGGAGAGGGTCAGCGCGTCTTGCGCCGTCTCGCGTCTTAACGTCGTCCGCTGATTGTCCTCGAGCTGCAAAAGCAGGAGGGTGACAAAGGCAAAGATTGGCACAGCGATCGAGACCGCCATGGCGACGAGATAGGTGCCAATAGAGGCTTTCGGAAACAGCCGCGCGCGCAGACTCATGGGCATATTCTTTGCAGGCTTTCGAGGGCGAATTGCCCGGCCGGATTTTCGCAAACAGTTGCGAAAGCAAAAAACTGCATCGCCGTCAGTGCCCTCAATGCGTTCGGATTCCCGATAGCCTGCTATCGAAGCAGGGGCATGTTAGGGGCAGGGGGAAGTGGTTGCAACACACTAAAACATCCTGACGGAAGAATTGTAATCGCCATACAATTGCGCCGTCAGGCAAACCGGGAGAACCGAAATGGGCTCAAGCTTGCGTCAGTTGCGCCTGACAGAATCTCGTTTGCCGCCAGCGCGCCGATCAACGGAGCAAGCGTCACGCCGGAATGCATGACCGCAACATAGAGGCCACTGATGCCACAATTGCCGATAATCGGGAAGCCGTCCCGCGGCGTCGGGCGGTATCCGACCGTGAGGAAGTCCATTGTCAGCGCATCGCTTCCAAAAAGGTTTGCTTTGACTTTTGCAAAGAGAGTCGCGGCGGTCGCCAGGCGGTCTTCACCGGGATCGCCGCCGCCGAAGTCGCTGCCGGCGATGATGCGCCCTTCGGCGGTTTGGCGCATATGCAGCTCCGTCGCGATCACCAGGCTGTTCAGCCGCTTCCCGAAGGGGCGGGAGTGCACGATCAGGCCAGGCGGCGCATCGATCGGCAGTGTGATCCCGGCCGATGCAGCGATCGGAACGGATCCTGCCCCGGAAGCGAGGACGACATGGTCCGCTTCGATCAAACCTTGGGACGTGACGATGCCCGTAATGTGCTCGCCGCTGCGGATGAGGCCGCGAACGGCACCGCCGATGAATTTTGCGCCTCGCGCTTCTGCATCCGCCAGCATCATGCGCGCTGCGGCAACCGGCTCGACTGCGCCTTCCTCAGCGACGGCGAGGGCGAAATCGGGAGGATTGCGGAGATAGGGTTCGCGACGCGAGATTTCGCTGCGATCGATACGGCTGATTCCGTAGCCCCAGCCGCTGTGCTCCTTCTCGAACGCCGCGAGTTGATCGGGAGGCAGGTCCCAGCAGATACCGCCGCACCAGGAAAGCGGCAGGCCCGGAAGCTCGGCGGCAAACCGCTTCCACTCCGCCATGGAACGGCGCCGGAAATGAAAGTAGAATTCCGGGTTTCCCCAGCTGGCGTTAATCCAGGCAAAGGAATTGGGTGTCGCAACGCCGCCCGTTTCTTGGGCGATAACGGTCACAGCGGCATCGGCCTTCGCCAAATGCCAGGCGATCGATGCGCCGATGATGCCGGCGCCGACGACGATCACATGCTGTTTCGCCGCCATCGCTGGTTCTCCACGATCTTCGGGTATCAGCCGCTGGTGGTGGCACCGACGCGGGCCAGGCCGTCACGCGCCGGCTGGTATTTCGGGTCCAGGCCGATCGCATGGCGATAGGAACGGGCAGCCTTCGCCTTGTCGCCGCGACGTTCATAGACAAGCGCCTGGTTGGCCCAGGATTCGGCGATGTTGCCGTTGAGCTCGATCGCATGGTTGAAGTCGGCGAAGGCATTGTCGTCGTCGTTCAGCGCGATATAGGAAATGCCCCGGCCGTTATAGGGCTCGGGCGAATTTGCTGACAGCGAGATCGCCTTCGAGAAATCGTCGATCGCCTTGTCCTGCTGATTGCGCTTCTGGAAGATCAGGCCGCGATTGTGATAGGCGCGGCCATCCGTCGTGTTGAGCTGGATCGCACGGTCGAAATCGTTGAATGCCGCATCGTCCTGGCCGGCCTGACGATAGACGTTGCCACGGCCGATATAGGCGACGTCATAGCTCGGGTTGATCTGCAATGCCGCATTGTAGTCGGAGATCGCCTGTTGTGGCTGGCCCATGTTGCGATAGACAAGCGCGCGGTTGGCATAGGCCTGGAAGAAGCGCGGATTGATCTGCAGAGCGGTGTTGAAGTCGTTTAGCGCGGCCTTGAATTGACCGCCGCGGCCATAGGCCGAACCCCGCACGTTATAGCCCTCCGGATCACGCGGATTGGCATTGATCACCGAAGTTAGCGAGGCGATGTTCCCTTCAGAGCCCTGGGCCTTGTCGAGGCGGATCACAGCATCGGAGGTGTTGTCGGTCTGGCAGCCGGCGAGACCGACTGCGGCAAGGACTGCGAGCACCGGCAGCAGCGTCGCCTTCGGCGCGCGCAAGGACCGGGGCGAGATGAACAAGAAATCAGCCATTCGTGCGCTTTCCCCATGCGTCATATCCGCGGTAATCGGATATGCGATCTTCAGCGGCAAAATAAAAAGGCGGCGGCGACACGTAATCGCCCCCGCCAACATGCATCTGAAAACGTCGAAATAACGACGGCTCCGCCTAGCGTGCAACCAGACCTTCGCGCTGTGCCCGCTTGCGAGCCAGCTTGCGAACGCGGCGAACGGCTTCGGCCTTCTCGCGAGCGCGCTTCTGCGACGGCTTCTCGTAGTAGTCGCGCATCTTCATTTCGCGGAAAATGCCTTCGCGCTGCATCTTCTTCTTGAGAGCGCGGAGAGCCTGATCGACATTGTTATCGCGGACAAGTACCTGCACGAGAATCACGTTCCTTTGGTTTTGGTTGACACCAGCGGCGACAGCGCCAGGGCAAAATAATACGGTTCGCGCGGCCGGAGCCTTGCGATTGGTGATGGGGGATACCAGATCGGAGGGGTGAAGTCCAGACTGATATGGCGATCTGCCGAAAAAATGGCGGGCGCGGCCCTCCGCTACCCTGGCGGACACGGCATCTCGATGCATTTGCTATTGCCGTATTTGAAAATGCACCTATATGTAGCGCATCGAATATTGCTTGCGACCTTTGTCCACACGCCGAAAGCGTTCTGTCAGATTTCCTCTCAACATCGATAAGAACCGGCGAGTGTTTCTCCGGTAAGGCAACGATTGAAAGGAGATCGTTCATGAATTCAGGCACAGTTAAATGGTTCAACAGCACCAAGGGTTTTGGTTTTATCCAGCCGGATGACGGTTCGACTGACGTCTTCGTGCATATTTCCGCAGTGGAACGCGCCGGGATGAGCACACTGTCCGATGGACAGAAGGTACGCTACGATCTGGTCCGGGATAAAAAGTCCGGCAAGAACGCAGCGGACAATCTCCAGGCCGCATGATTTGTCATTAGCCCTGGCTGACCACGGATGTACTGGCAGCAGGCTGAATGATGGGAGAGGTCGGGTAAAGCGCCCGGCCTTTTTGTTTAGGCGATCCGACCATCTGACATTTGAAAGGGTGCCGCGATGCCAAAGCCGAGCTATTCGAACTATAAAGTCGGCGACCTTGTGGTGCTGAAGTCCGGTCTCACCCGAACGGCGGCGGCCAACAGGCGATGCAAGGTTGTCGGCGTACTGCCGAACGACCATGGACATGTGCAGTATCGTGTCCGGTTCGAGGCTGAAAACTTCGAGCGCAGGATAACTGCACTTGATATCGATGCGACCGAATCCCCACCGCGGATCGTCGGTACTCAGGCAATTCAAACTTCCAATGCCGAGCCTTGGTTGAAGGTTTCCAGCATCAAGATTCGAAAGTAACGTCTTCACTCGTTAACAGCACGGCATGTCATGCCGGCGAAAGGAAAAGATTTTGCAGGTTCTCGTCAGGGACAATAATGTCGATCAGGCTCTTCGCGTGCTCAAGAAGAAGATGCAGCGCGAAGGGCTGTTTCGCGAAATGAAGGCGCGTAGCGCCTATGAAAAGCCGTCCGAGAAGCGGGCCCGCGAAAAGGGCGAGGCTATTCGCCGGCAGCGGAAACTCGCGCGTAAGAAGATGCAGCGCGAAGGTTTGCTGCCGATGCCCAAGAAGGCGGCAAATACGCGCTAATGACCGCTTGCGGGGCTGGCTTCCAACTACGCTAACCATCCAAGGGAAAAGCGAATGACTGCCACAAAGGACGCATTCTTCAACGCCACGAAGATGTCGGCCCGTGACAAGGCCGAAGCGACGGATCACACGGCGCGGGCGATCATCGCAGATGAGGCGAAACTGCGCGAAAAAAAGACGGAGAAGTTGAAAGCTCTCCGTCTTCAGCGGGAAGCCGAAGCTGAGCCGGAGCTTCCGGCAGCAAAACGGAAACGCAAGGCCTCAGTCAAATCGGCCGGCCAATAGGTCTATTGCAAACGTGATCCTCTCCTCCGGCCGGTAGTCTGCCTAGCCCCATTTCCGCGCTCCGACACAATTTGTCTTTATGCTGCGAGCCAGTTCGTAAGACAGGATGGTGTTCAGGGCTAAAGCGGCGTAGCTTTTCCTTGCTGCTCAGCAAGCTTGCAGCGTAGGGGCGCCATCGGTTCATGACACGCACGCAGCAAATCGGCGTCATCATCGGCTTGGCGATTGTTGCCATGCTCACGCTGCTGCGGGCCGGTGATCCGCAGCTCCTGCGATCGATCCGCGATGTGACCTTCGACGAGTACCAGCGCGTGTCGCCGCGGCCGTTCGAAGAGCTGCCCGTGCGGGTGATTGATATTGATGAGGCGTCGCTGCGGGAATTCGGCCAGTGGCCGTGGCCGCGCGATAGGTTGGCCCTGCTTGTCAACAGACTGTCCGAGATGGGTGCGGCGGCGATTGCTTTCGATATACTTTTTGCCGAACCGGACAGGCTTTCACCTCGCGCTGTCGTCGGCAATGTGCCGGGGATCGATCCGTCGCTTCTGGCGCAGTTGCCGGACAATGACAACATTTTTGCTGATTCGATTGCCGATAAGCCCGTCGTGCTCGGCTTCGGCTTATCCAACGAGGGAACATATCGTCCATCGGTCAAGGCTGGTTTCGCCTTCACCGGCGAAAGTCCCGTCGAGGCACCTCCGCATATCAAAGCTGCAACGCCGTTGCGGCCGCGTCTTGAAGCGAATGCCGCCGGTGTTGGCCATATTAGCCTTAACCCAGGCAGCCCCTCATCGGTAGTGCGGGCGGTTCCGCTGTTTCTGACGGACGGCGAGCAGCTTTATCCTAACCTGGCGCTCGAAGCACTGCGTGTTGCCCAGGGTGCTTCGACCTATGTGCTGGCAGGCGCACCGGACGCAGTCGGTGTCATGACATCGGCCAAGATCGGCGACTTCGTCGTTCCCGTGACGGCGGCAGGCGAGCTCTGGCTTTACGTCAGCGCCGACCATGCGGAGAGATATGTCTCCGCGCGGCATGTGCTTGCGGCGGAAGGAGCATCGCCGGAGGTCAGCGCGGCGATCAACGGCAGCATCGTCTTTGTCGGCACCTCGGCTGCCGGATTGCAGGATATCCGCGTTACGGCGCTTGGAGAGAATGTGCCGGGGGTTTCGCTGCATGCGCAGACTGTCGAGCAGATCCTGAACAGCCGCTATCTGTCGCGGCCGGATTGGGCCGATGGCCTGGAGATATTCGCCATCGCGATGCTGGGCAGCCTTCTGGTGATATTGACGACCTTCGTCAGCCCGGCCGTGGCGCTCGCCTGCGGTTTGGCGATCACTGCGCTCGCTCTTGTCGCGTCTTGGCTTTGCTTTTCCTATTCCGGGCTTCTCTTCGATCCGTTGGCGCCGATCATCAGCGGATCGATCACCCATTTTTCAGCGACATCGTTCCGCATCCTTGTAATCGACCGGGAGCGGCGCGAGGTTCGCCGAGCCTTCGGACAGTATCTGTCACCGTCACTCCTCTATCGTATCGAGCATACGCGCGACGCATTGCGCCTTGGCGGCGACGATCGGGAACTGACGGTCATGTTCGTCGATGTACGTCATTTCACCGAAATCAGCGAGCGCCTATCGCCAACGGCCGTCGTCAGATTCCTCAACACGCTGCTCGATGCGTTGAGCCGCCATGTCGTCGCCAATGAGGGCACGCTCGACAAATTCATCGGCGACTCGATCATGGCCTTCTGGAATGCACCAGTCGATGTTGCCGGTCACGAGACGAAGGCGGTGCGTGCGGCACTGGCCATGCGGGAAACGCTTGCCGAACTAAATGCTGCCGACGCCTTCGGCTTCGGCACGGACAAGCCCGTCGGTATCGGCATCGGCATCCATACCGGCGTTGCCTGCGTCGGAAACATGGGGGCCGAAACGCGCTTCAACTATTCGGCCGTCGGCGATGCCGTGAACGTTGCTGCGCGCATCGAATCCTCCTGCAAGGAAGTCGGTTTCGATATTCTGATTTCGGAGGATACGGCGCGGCTGCAGCTAGGTGCCGCGCTGCTAGAGGCGGGCATTATCGGTCTGAAGGGAAAGAGCAGCCGCACGCGTCTATTCGCTGTCGTTGGCGATCAGCGCTTGGCACAATCAGCGGAATTTGGGGAACTGCAGCGCCTCCACAATCAGCTTATTGAAGCCTTTCGCTCGCGCTCGCCCGACGCTCGCCGGATCGTCAGCGCCATCAGGCTGAGGGCCAAGATGATGGCTCCTGGATTGGCAGAATTTTATCGCCGGATTTCCCGCAGGGCTGATCATTTCCGCGATGAACCGGTTTCCGAGGAAGCGCGGCCGGCTGAGTGAGGTGTTAACGATGGCGGTTCCGTTCGCCACGATCCCTGTCATGATCCTTGTCATGACGATCGGCCTTATCGCGACCTTTGTCGTGATCCCCCCGGTGGTGGTCATATGATTTATGCGGCCCGTCAGGGTCGTGCGGCCTATCGGTGTGATCACGCGGCTTGTCCGTGTGAGGCCTGCCAGGTTCCCGCGGCTTCTCGGGCTTTGGTTCCGGAGGCGGGGTGCTCGGTGCCTGTCGCTGAGGCGCTTCAGGGCGCCGTTGCAACGCCGCGGTCAACCCGCAGCCGCCGCCCATCATGCCGGTAAGCGACTGGCCGCCGGAAAGGAATGGCAGCGCGTCTGACGTTCCGAGCCTGCGAAGGACGCCCTGGTTGACGCGCGCCACATCCGTCATGTTTCCGTTAGGTGTCGCAACGACGCAGTCGCAACGGCGTGTCAGCTGCCGGCAGCCGCCGGGGCCGCAAAACTGAGCGGCACCATTCAGCATAACGACGGCTGTTGTTCCATCGGGGCCGACATAGAAATCGAAGGCAGTGCCGCGCACACCGATCGTACCTGCAGGCGTCAGGATCTGGTAGGCGGACGATTTCGAACTGCCGCTGATCCAGCGGAACGTTCCCTTCGCTGCGCGGATGCTCAGCCTCTTCACCGATTGCGAATCATCGAAGATGTATTTGTCGATGACGACCGACGAGCCCCAGCCGACCGCAAGCTTCGTACCGTCCCGGAAGACAAACTGGCCAAGTCCGGATTGCGAGGTACGAATGCGCTCGTCGCGATGGACAGCGGCATTTACCGTCAGCGGTCCCGATTGACCGGTGACCTCCGTCTTGATCCGGATCGCCTGGCCGACCTGCTCGGTTGCGGAAACCGGCATGGGGCTGGAAAGCACCGCGCAGAGCACCGCAGCTGTAACAGGACGCAGATACGACATGGAAATACCCCTAAGCATAGGAATATTAGCATATGATACTGCCACCCGTCTGCCTGCCCTCTTGGGTTAGTTCGACTAATCCGGCACGAATGCGGTTCAGCCGGTGGAGTGTCATCAGCACTTGTTTCAGGCATGTCAAACAAAAGCCCGTTCGCGTCGCAAAAGAAACGTTGTGCCGCATTTCGATTTGCGATTTGTATGGCCACGAAGGAAATGCCTTTCCCTGAAGGAGACGAAGGCGGATGCGGAAATATTCGGTTTTTGCCGTGGCACGGGAAGCGCTCAGAGGCCATAAGGGCTGGGACAGGCAGTGGACTTCGCCGGAACCGCGCGCGGAATACGACGTCATCATCATCGGCGGCGGCGGGCATGGTCTGGGGGCAGCCTACTACCTTGCCAAGGAGCATGGCATTACCAATGTCGCGGTGCTGGAAAAAGGTTGGCTCGGCGGTGGCAATACCGGTCGTAACACTACCATCATCCGCTCGAACTATCTCTATGAAGAGAGCATGCACATCTACGAGCATTCGATGAAGCTCTGGGAGAATCTGTCGCAGGATCTCAATTACAATGTGATGTATTCACCGCGCGGCGTGATGATGCTCTCCCACAACATTCACGACCAGCAGTCCTTCAAGCGGCATATCCATGCCAACCGGCTCTACGGCATCGACAACGAATGGCTGACGCCAGAGCAGGCAAAGGCTTATTGTCCGCCGCTCGATATTTCGGCAACGGCGCGCTACCCGATCAACGGCGCGGCTCTGCAGCGCCGCGGCGGTACGGCACGTCACGATGCAGTCGCCTGGGGTTATGCTCGTGCGGCGTCGGATCGCGGCGTTCACATCATCCAGAATTGCGAAGTCACAGGCCTCCGCCGCGGTCCTGATGGCAGGGTGACGGGCGTTGAAACCAATCGCGGCTTCATCGGCGCGAAGAAGATCGGCGTCTCCGCAGCCGGCCATACGACGACCGTGATGAAGATGGCGGACGTTCGCGTGCCGCTGCAATCGAGCCCGCTGCAGGCCCTGGTTTCCGAACCGCTGAAGCCGATCTTCCCCTGCGTCGTCATGTCGAACACGGTGCATGCCTATATCTCGCAGTCTGACAAGGGCGAGCTCGTCATCGGCGCTGGCACGGACCAGTACAATTCCTATTCGCAGACCGGCGGCCTGCAGATCATCACGCATACGCTCGATGCGATCTGCGAGCTCTTCCCGATGTTCCGCCGCGTGAAGATGATGCGCTCCTGGGGCGGTATCGTCGACAACACGCCGGACCGTTCGGCGATCCAGTCGAAGACGCCGGTTCCGGGACTCTATGTCAACTGCGGCTGGGGCACTGGCGGCTTCAAGGCGACACCGGGCTCGGCTAATCTGTTTGCGCACCTGATCGCCCGCGACGAGCCGCACAAGTTCAACGCCGGGCTAACGCTGGAGCGCTTCCGCACCGGAAGGCTCATCGACGAAGCGGCCGCCGCAGCGGTGGCGCATTGATGAGGTCGCCGATTGATTTGCACGGGACGGTGCGATGGGTCTTCCCTTCTCCCCACTGGGGAGAAGGTGGCCCGCAGGGTCGGATGAGGGGGCGGCACGGTGGGCCGTTAATTGCCCTTCGCTTCCACTCAGGCCGTTCGCCGCGTTCGCTCCTCACCCCCCTCATCCGCCCTTCGGGCACCTTCTCCCCGCGGGGGAGAAGAGGGAGAATAAAATGCTACTGATCTACTGCCCATACTGTCAGGAAGAACGTTCCGAGCTCGAATTCCGCGGCGCAGGCGATGCGCATATTGCGAGGCCGCAGAACATCGCTTCGATTTCCGACGAGGAATTTGAAGAGTATTTCTTCCTGCGCGACAATCCGAAGGGTCTGATCTTCGAACGCTGGCGGCATATCCATGGCTGCGGCCGCTTCTTCAATGCGGCGCGCGATACAGTCAGCGACAAATTCATCATGACCTACAAGGCAGGCGAGCCGAAGCCTGAAATAGGCGCTGCCAGTGTTCCGCACGCCCCCGTCGAAACCTATGAAGCGACGGAAGGAGAGGCGAAATGAGCGGCGCGAACCGAATTGCAGGCAAGGGACGCCTGACGCCGGCGAGGACCGCCCGCTTCACCTTCGACGGCAAGAGCTATACCGCGCTCGAAGGCGATACCGTCGCCTCGGCGCTTATTGCGAACGGTGTGCATCTCGTCGGCCGCTCCTTCAAGTATCACCGCCCGCGCGGCATCCTTTCAGCCGGCGCGGAAGAGCCGAATGCGCTTATCGACGTTTCCCGAGACTCGGCTCGCAAGCAGCCGAACGTGCGCGCAACGGTCCAGGAAGTCTTCGACGGAATGATCGTCAATTCGCAGAACCGCTTCCCGTCTCTCGCTTTCGACGTCGGCGGCGTCAACAATCTGCTTTCGCCGTTCTTCGCGGCGGGCTTCTACTACAAGACCTTCATGTGGCCGAAGGCCGCCTGGAAGCACGTCTATGAGCCAATCATCCGACGTGCTGCCGGTCTCGGCGTGGCGCCGACGGAAAGCGATCCGGATCATTACGCAAGCCGCTACGCGCATTGCGATGTGCTGGTGGCAGGTGCGGGCGTTGCCGGGCTTTCGGCCGCCCTTGCCGCGGCTGAAGCAGGTGCCAGCGTCATTATCTGCGACGAGCAGGCGGAATGCGGCGGCGCGTTGCGATTCGACAGTGGCATGAAGATCGACGGCATCGAGGGTTACACCTGGGCGCAGCAGGCGACTGCCAAGTTGAAGGCGATGGACAACGTGCAGGTTCTGACCCGCACGACGGCCTTCGGCTACTACAACCACAATTTCATCGGTCTTGCCGAGCGCGTGACCGACCATATCGCCAAGCCCGACCGCGGCCTGCCGCGCGAGCGCCTCTGGCAGGTCCGCGCCAAGCGGGTGATCCTCGCTGGCGGTGCGATCGAGCGGCACATGGTATTCCCGAACAACGACCGTCCGGGCATCATGCTGGCGTCCGCCGCGCGCATGTACCTGAACCATTACGGCGTCGCCGTCGGCGCAAAGGTTGGCGTCTACACGGCGCATGACTCGGCCTATGAAGCCGCCTTCGATCTGAAGCGAGCAGGCGTGGCAATCGCTGCGATCGTCGATTGCCGCCAGACGCCGGGGGCTGCAGTTCTTGCCGAAGCGCGTTCGCTCGGCGTCGAGGTGCTGACTGGACAATCGGTTATCAATACTTCGGGCAAGCTTCGCGTCTCATCGATGACCGTTGCGCGTAACGGCGGCGGTTCGCCGCGCAAGATCGTCATCGACGCATTGCTGGTTTCGGCCGGCTGGACGCCGTCGGTGCATCTCTTCTCTCAGTCGCGCGGCAAGGTGAAGTTCGAGCCGGAAAGCCAGCGGTTCCTGCCCGGCACCTATGCGCAGGACTGCCTGTCGGTCGGCGCTTGCAACGGTACGGACGGCCTGCAGCAGACGATCGAAGAGTCGCTGGCGGCCGGTGAGCTGATGGCGCAGGCCGTCGGAAAATCCGGCAGCGGCAAGATCAGTATTTCGGGCGAACAGGCCCATGACTGGACAGGCGGCATGATCGGCGCTGCCGAAGGCGCCGGACCGGAAGCGAGCGCCAAGGCCTTTATCGACTTCCAGCACGATGTCTGCGCCAAGGACATCCGTCTTGCGGTGCGCGAAGGCATGCACTCGATCGAGCACATCAAGCGCTTCACGACGAACGGCATGGCTTCCGACCAAGGCAAGCTCTCTAACATGCACGGTCTGGCGATCGCCGCCGAAATGCTCGGCAAGGAAATCCCCCAAGTGGGCCTCACGACCTTCCGTGCGCCCTATACACCGGTCACCTATGGCGCGCTCGTCGGCCATTCGCGCGGCGAACTCTTCGACCCAACGCGCAAGACGCCGATGCATCAGTGGGAAGAAGATCACGGCGCTGTCTTCGAAGATGTCGGCAACTGGAAACGTGCCTGGTTCTATCCGCGTGCCGGCGAGACGATGCATCAGGCGGTTGCCCGTGAGTGCAAGACGGCGCGCGAGGCTGCGGGCGTCTTCGATGCCTCGACGCTAGGCAAGATCGAGGTCGTCGGCCCGGATGCGGCGGAATTCATGAACCTCATGTACACCAATGCCTGGGATACGCTGAAACCGGGCAAGTGCCGCTACGGCATCATGACCCGCGAAGACGGCTTTATTTACGACGACGGCGTCGTCGGACGCCTGAGCGAGGGTCGCTTCCACGTCACGACGACGACCGGAGGCGCGCCGCGTGTGCTTCATCACATGGAAGACTATCTTCAGACGGAGTTCCCGCATCTGAAGGTGTGGCTGACTTCCGTGACGGAACAGTGGGCGGTGATTGCCGTGCAGGGGCCGAAGGCGCGCGAGATCGTCGCACCGCTCGTCGAAGGAGTCGATATTTCCAACGAGGCCTTCCCGCATATGAGCGTTGCCGAGTGCAAGGTCTGCGGCGTGCCTGCGCGCCTCTTCCGTGTGTCGTTTACCGGCGAAGTCGGCTTCGAAATCAACGTTCCTGCCGACTTCGGTCAATCGGTGCTGGAAGCAGTCTGGGCGAATGCCGAGCCACTCGGCGCGTGCGTCTACGGTACCGAGACGATGCACGTTCTTCGCGCCGAGAAGGGCTATATCATCGTTGGCCAGGATACGGACGGCACGGTTACGCCGGACGATGCTGCTCTTTCTTGGGCTGTTTCGAAGAAGAAAGCGGATTTCGTCGGCATTCGCGGGCTGAAACGTCCCGATCTCGTCAGGGAAGGGCGAAAGCAACTCGTCGGCCTTGTCACCAAGGATCCAAAGGTCGTGTTGGAAGAAGGCGCACAGATCGTCGCCAACCCGAACGAGCCGAAGCCGATGATGATGCTCGGTCATGTGACCTCGTCCTACTGGTCGGAAAACCTCGGCAAGTCGATCGCCTTCGCACTGGTCGCGGGCGGCCGGGCGCGCATGGGCGAGACGCTTTATGTACCGATGCCGGACAAGACGATTGCCGTCGAGGTGACGGACATGGTGTTCTTTGACAAGGAAGGAGGCCGGATCAATGGTTGATGTGGCAATTCGTAAATCCGCCCTTTCCGGTCGCCACGGCGGTTCTGCCGCCGTGCGGCTGACGCCTGCACCGGCGGCGAGCCGGTTGGCGCTCCGGGCGCCGGCAGAATCCCTCAAGGCTCTTTCTTCGGCCCTTGGCGTGACGATCCCGGATGCGCCAAAGACATCAGGCCACAAGGACGGACGCTCGGCTCTGTGGCTCGGTCCGGACGAATGGCTGGTGATCGATGAAAGCGGCGCGGACCTGATGGCCGCCTTTTCCGGCGCGGACGTGCTGCATTCGGCGACGGATGTATCCCATCGCAATGTCGGCATCATCGTTTCCGGCCCGGGCGCCGAAGTGACGCTTTCGGCCGGCTGCCCGCAGGACCTTTCGATCGGCGCATTTCCGGTCGGCACCTGCTCGCGCACGCTGTTCGGCAAGGCGGAAGTCGTGCTCTTCCGCACCGAGGATCATACGTTCCGGATCGAATGCTGGCGGTCGTTTTCCGACTATGTCTTCGGCCTGCTCGCCGAGGCGGCGGGAGATGCTGGCCATTGACGGGCTGGCGGCGAAATTGCTGAAAGCGGCTAAGGACGCAAAGCCGTTCTCAGCAATTCAATGGCCTTTGAAACGGAAGGGCCTTTGATCGGCGGCGGAACCGCTCGTTCGCAAAATTCCCGCGATACGAAGAGCGTCAACTCCGCGCCATCAGTGGTCTTGCCGGGAGATTCGGTAAAGCCCTCAAGCACCCGATATCTCGCATCCTCCCAGAAGCGTGTTTCCACCCAATCATTGGGAATCATGTGGAAATGGATCGGATAGCCCGGGGTGTGTCCGTATCGACCGATATAGACGCGCCGCGCTTGCAGGACCTGTTGCAGAGCGTCCTGAGCCTTTGCCAGCAGCGGGCCCAGTTCTGTAAGCGCGCTGTCGGTCAATTCGGAAAGTTCACTTGCAGGCGTCTTCGAACCGACCATGAGATAGCCCGGCAACGCTGAATTCATCCTGTGGTTTACAAGCCATCTCCCGGTTTCGAGGACATGGAACTGTGCTGGGATTTCCAAACAGCCTGCTCCTTAGGTTTCCTCCGGCCGGTCCTTCGGGTCGAACTGGATGATGGTGATCCAGTTGGCGGTAAGCGCTGGCTTCCTCTCGTTCTCGATCTCGATGGACACCTCATAGGTGGTCATCAGCATGCTGGCGCCGCGGAAGCGTGCGTCCGCGAGGACGAAATGGCCGCGGATGCGGGTGCCAGATTTGACCGGAGCCATGAAGCGCACCTTGTCGAACCCGTAATTGATGCCCATCGTCTGCTCGCGAACTTTTGGCAGCGCATTGTAATTCATGGCGGAAAGCAGCGAGAGTGTCAGGAAGCCATGTGCGATCGTGCCGCCGAATGCACTCTCGGCTGCGGCGCGGACCGGATCGGTATGGATGAACTGATGGTCGTTGGTGGCGTGCGCAAAAGCGTCGATCATCGGCTGATCGACAAGAATCCAATCCGAAAGGCCTGTTTTCGTGCCAATGAGCCCGCGGACTTCCGCGAGCGAAATTTCTTTGACCATAAATTCCCCGTGAAGAAGCCGCCTGCTCAATTGCTTACAGTGGATTTGTGACAATTACGACAACGATTCACATCCGTTGCGGCTTGAATCAATTCCCAACGCAAAAGATGACCGACCGCGGCGGAACGGTCACTGTTCCGCCAAGCTTCCTGGAGTTACCCGATGCACTCAATAGCCGCCACACGGCAGTGTCCGGGGCTGGGAGAAGGAAGTCGTGTGCCCTGTCCGATCGATTGAAAAGCACGGCCAGACGCACCTCCCTGCGGCTATCGCCATCGCGTGTTGTGAGTAGCATGCCAAGCGTGGAAAAATTCGCCGTCTCCCACTCGCCGATGGTCATCGGGTTGCCGGAGGGCGATATCCATTCGACATCGCCATCGCCGTCGAAGAAACCGCTTTCCGAGAAGACGGAGAAGCGCTTTCGCAATGCGACGACGAAGGCGGTATGAGCGATCAGTTCCTCATCCAGCGCCTTCCAATCGACCCAGGTTATCTCGTTGTCCTGGCAATAGGCGTTGTTGTTACCGCGCTGGGTTCGCCCGCCTTCATCACCCGCAGTCAGCATAATGCTGCCGCGGCTGGCAAAGAGCGTCGAGATCAGCGCTTTCAGATCGTCGCGGCGTTTCTTGATGATATCCGGATAGCGCGTCTCGCCTTCGATGCCGTTGTTCCACGAATGGTTCTCGCTGTGCCCGTCGCGGTTTTCCTCGCCGTTCGCCTCGTTGTGCTTGTGACTATAGGAAACGAGGTCCTTCAGCGTGAAACCGTCATGGGCGGCGAGGAAGTTGACGCTGCGCGTCGCTGTCCCGCCGTTCCGCGAGAAGATGTCGGAGGAACCCGCCAGTGCTGTTGCGAGCGGCCCTGTCTTCCAGTCGTCGCAGCGCCAATAGCAGCGGATATCGTCGCGAGTGCGGTCATTCCATTCGAGGAAGGGAGCCGGGAAATTGCCAAGTTGGTAACCGCCAGGACCGATATCCCAGGGCTCGGCGATCATTATGCGGTCGGAGAGCACGTCATCGTCAAGGATCGCCGAAAGGCTGCCCCCCTGGGCTTCGAAGCCGTTTGCCGTGCGGCCGAGCACAGGCGCCAGATCGAAGCGGAAACCATCGACGCCGGCCCCGAGGACAAAGTGGCGGAGGCTGTCGATGACGAGCTGGCGGATATAGGGGTGATCGCAGGCAACCGTATTGCCCGTCCCGGTGTCGTTGACGAGCTCACCGGGGCGCTCGGGCTGATGGCGGAAGAAGGAGAGATTGTCGAGGCCGCGCAACGAAAGTGTTGTGCCGTATCGATCGCTTTCGCCAGTGTGATTGAAGACGAGATCGAGGATAACGCCGATGCCTTCGGCGCGAAGCTTCGCGACCGTATCGCGCAGTTCCGCCATGCCACCCGGCACGAGGCGGGGATCGAGCGCCATGAAGGCAACGGGATTGTAGCCCCAACCGTTTGCGAGCTCGAGCGGAGGCAGGTGGCGCTCGTCGATCCAAGCGGTGATCGGCATCAGCTCGACCGCATCGACGCCGATACGCTTGAGATGAGCGATTACCGAGGGATGGGCAAGTGCAGCGACGGTGCCGCGCTGCGTCTCGGGAATATCCGGATGGAGGATGGTGAACGGCTTGACCGCGACCTCATAGATAAAACCGCCGGGCTCGAAGAGCGGCTTTTCCAGCGTCACTTTCGTATCGCGGGTCACCATAGCCTTCGGCATCAGGTTCTGGGTGTCTTCACCAAAGACGCCGAGGCGCGGATCATGACGGAAGGGCCGGTCGAGCTGCTTGGCGTACGGGTCGACCAGAAGCTTGGACGGGTCGAACCAGAGGCCGTTTTCCGGCGCATAGATGCCGTCGGCTCGAAAGCCGTAACGGGTGCCTTCCTTCAGACCGTCGACAAAGAGCCGGTGCACATGGCCGTCTTCGCGCGCCATCGGCAGGCGCGCGAATTCCTTGTTGCCGGTTTCATCGAAGAGGCACAGCTGGATCTCCGCGGCGTGCTGAGACCAGACGGCGAATTCGACGCCAGTTTCGAAGAGGATCGCGCCTCCTTTAGCCCTGTTGTCCGCCCGCATGAGCCTCCGATCAGGTGATCACAGAAGGTGCATCACGGCCCGTGCGCTTGCGGATATCCGCAATGCTTTCCGCAGCGGCGATCAGGTCGGCCAGCGCCTCCTGCGTCTCGATGTTGTGCCGGGTCGAATCCGGCTCGTAACGCTCGAGGTATACGCGCAGCGTCGCGCCGGACGTACCGGTGCCGGAGAGGCGGAACACCACGCGCGAGCCGCCCGTGAAAAGAATGCGAATGCCCTGGTGCTCGCTGACCGACTTATCGACCGGATCGTGATAGGCGAAGTCGTCCGCCTTCTCGACGGTCAAGACGCCGAAAGTCTTGCCCGGCAAGGTCGAAAGTTGGCTGCGCAAGTTATCGATCAGCACGTTGGCGGCATCGGTATCGACGCCCTCATAGTCATGGCGGGAATAGTAGTTGCGGCCATAGGTCTGCCAATGTTGGGTGACGACGTCTTGAACGCTTTCGCCGCGGACAGCGAGGATGTTCAGCCAGAGAAGCACGGCCCAGAGACCATCCTTTTCGCGGACGTGGTTGGAGCCGGTGCCGGCGCTTTCTTCACCGCAGATCGTCGCCATGCCGGCATCGAGCAGATTGCCGAAGAATTTCCAGCCGGTCGGCGTTTCGTACATGCCGATGCCGCGTTTTTCCGCGACACGGTCGGCGGCGCCGCTGGTCGGCATGGAGCGCGCGATGCCTGCCAGGCCGCCGGAATATCCGGGCGCGAGATTGGCGTTGGCTGCTAGAATCGCCAGGCTGTCCGATGGGGTGACGAAGATGCCGCGGCCAACGATGAGGTTGCGGTCGCCGTCGCCGTCCGAAGCTGCGCCGAAATCGGGCGCGTCGTCGCCCATCATCTCGTCATAGAGCTCCTTGCAGTGGACAGGGTTCGGGTCCGGATGATGCCCGCCGAAGTCCGGCAGCGGCATGAAATTGCGCACCGATCCCAGCGGCGCGCCGAGACGGTTTTCGAAGATTTCCTTGGCATACGGGCCGGTAACGGCGCTCATCGCATCGAAGGCGATGCGGAAACCGAGGCTGATCAGATTGCGGATCGCGCCGAAATCGAAGAGCTCCTCCATCAGCGCGGTGTAATCCTCGACCGAATCGATGACCGAAAGCATCATGCCGCCGGGCAGTTCTTCCTTGCCGATGCGATCGAGGTTCACGTCCGGGAAATCAGCGATCTTGTAGCTGTCGATCACCTTGGTGCGGGCATAGATTGCGTCCGTGATCTTTTCCGGCGCCGGCCCGCCGTTATTGACGTTGTATTTGATACCGAAATCCTCGGTCGGGCCGCCGGGATTGTGGCTGGCAGAAAGGATGATGCCGCCGAAAGCCTTGTATTTACGGATGATGTGCGAGGCCGCCGGGGTCGAAAGGATGCCGCCCTTGCCAACCATGACTTTTCCAAAGCCATTGGCGGCGGCCATTTTGATCGCCTTCTGGATGACTTCGCGATTGTAGTAGCGTCCGTCGCCGCCAATGACGAGGCACTTGCCCTGATAACCTTCCAGCGAATCGAAAATCGATTGGATGAAGTTCTCAGCATAGTTCGGCTGCTGGAAGACCGGGACCTTTTTCCTGAGACCCGACGTGCCGGGTTTCTGGTCCTGATAGGGCGTTGTGGATACAGATTTGTTCATTTCTGTCACTTGCCTTTCGGGGCGAGGCTTGAATAGAGGGCAGCGTAGCGCTCGGCGCTCTTCTCCCACGAGACATCCGATTTCATGCCTTGCTTTTGCAATTGGGTCCAGACTTTTTGGTCTGCGAAGAGATGTAGTGCACGCCGGATTGCCTGCAACATACCCTCTGCGGTGACGGGAGAAAACTGTATCCCCGTTGCGACTTTCGCTGCAAGCGCGGCGTGATTGGCGTCGATCACGGTATCGTTGAGACCGCCGGTGCGTGCCACGATCGGCACGCAGCCGTAACGCAAGCCGTAAAGCTGGGTGAGACCGCACGGTTCGAAACGCGAGGGAATGATGATAGCGTCGCAACCGGCCTGCATCAGGTGTGACATCGGCTCGTTATATCCGATCGAGACGCCGATCCGGCCAGGATGACGGGCGGCGGCGGCAAGCAGCGAGCCTTCAAGCGCTGGATCGCCGGAACCGAGAATGGCAAGCTTGCCACCAAGGGCGACGATTGCGTCGGCGGTCGCGGCGATCACGTCCATCCCCTTTTGCCAGGTAAGGCGGCTGATGATGCTGAAGATCGGCGCACCGTCGTCATGCAGGCGGAAGAACTCGGCGATCGATTTGCGGTTCTCTTCGCGATTTCTCAGCGTCGTGATGCCGTAATGGGTATGGACGACCGGATCAGTCGCCGGGTTCCAAACTTCAGCGTCGATGCCGTTGACGATACCGTGGAGCACCTCGCGGCGGCTGGCGATGGCGCCTTCCAGCCCCATGCCGAACTCGTTCGTCAGGATTTCTTCGGCATAGGTGGGGCTGACGGTCGTGATCGCGTGCGCAGTCTGCAGGCCGCCTTTCAGGAAGCCGATATGGCCGTAGTATTCGATGCTTTCAGTCGAGAACGCATGCGGCGGCAGGCGCAGGCCCGGGAAAATATCAGCGCCGAACTGGCCCTGGAAGGCCATGTTGTGGATCGTCAGAACGCTTGGCAGCTCTGGCGTCGGATAGTAGCGCATATAGACCGGCGTCATCGCAGCCTGCCAATCATGGGCATGCACGAGGTCCGGGCGCCAGTCCGGCATCAGGCCCGCGGCGATTTCGGCAGCTGCCAGCGACAGCGCCGCGAAGCGCCGCCAGTTGTCGGCATAGTCCTTGCCCGTCTGGTCGAGATAGGGACCGCCCGCACGATCGTAATATGCGGGGGCGTCAAGCACGAGGATATCGAGGCCTTCATACTCCACTTCCAGCACCGTCGCGGGCGCTCCCAGCAGATCATCGAACTGCAGGCGGACGACAGGATCGCGAATGACCTTCATGACTGCCGGGTAGCCGGGCATGAGGGTCTTCGTCTCGATGCCGAACCGCTTGAGTGCGATTGGCAGGGCGCCGGCCACGTCGGCAAGGCCCCCTGTTTTGATCAAAGGGAAGACTTCGGACGAAACCGAAAGAACTTTCATATGTCTAAAGATCCAACTTATCGATCATCGGTTGCGTAATCAAGCAAATACCGCTTTCCGTGCGCCGGAACCGCTTAGCATCGAGTTCCGGATCCTCGCCGACGACAAGGCCCTCCGGAATGACGACGCCATGATCAATCACGACGTTTTTCAATTGCGCGCGCCGGCCGACCTTTACGCTCGGCAGGACGACGGCTCCCTCCAATTTGGAATAGGAGTTAGCGCGAACACCTGTGAAAAGAAGGCTTTTATGAAGCGTGGCGCCGGAGATGATGCAATCGCCGGCAACGACCGAGGAGGTTGCCGAGCCTCGGCGGTCCTCGTCGTCATGGACGAATTTTGCCGGCGGCGAGATTTCCGCATAGGTCCAGATCGGCCAGGATTTGTCGTAAATATCAAGCTCCGGAACGATCGCCGTCAGGTCGATGTTCGCCTGCCAGTAGGCTTCGATGGTCCCGACGTCGCGCCAATAGGGCTCATGCTCGAAATCCGAACGGACGCAGGACTGGCCGAAGCGATGGGCGACCGCATTACCGTTCTTGACGATATAGGGGATGATATCCTTGCCGAAATCCTTGCTGGAATTCGGATCGGCGGCGTCGCGGCGAAGCGCGTCGATCAGGAACTTCGTGTGGAAGACGTAGATGCCCATAGACGCCAGCGCGAAATCGGGTTTGTCCGGAATGCCTGGCGGATTGGCGGGCTTTTCGACGAAATCGATGATCCGGTCGGTCTTGTCCACATGCATAACGCCGAAGCCGACGGCTTCCATGCGCGGCACTTCGAGGCAGCCGATGGTGACATCCGCGCCCGAATCGACATGCTGCTGCAGCATCCATTCGTAATCCATCTTGTAGACGTGATCGCCCGCAAGAATGACCATGTACTCGACGCCGTAATCCTCGATGATGTCGATGTTCTGATAGACGGCATCAGCAGTGCCTTCGTACCATTGCGTTTCCGAGACGCGCTGGCTGGCAGGCAGGATGTCGAAGCTTTCGTTTCGCTCGGGACGGAAGAAGTTCCAGCCACGCTGCATATGGCGGATCAGAGAGTGCGCCTTATATTGCGTCGCGACGCCGATGCGGCGGATGCCGGAATTCAGTGCGTTCGACAGCGCGAAGTCGATGATGCGTGATTTGCCACCGAAATAGACCGCCGGCTTGGCGCGCCGGTCGGTGAGTTCCTTGAGGCGGCTCCCCCTGCCGCCGGCCAGAACGTAAGCCATTGCGTCGCGGGCAAGTGGCTGAATGCGCTTTTCTACCATTGTCTACTCCTCCCACCAGTCTTCAAGTCTCAGGTTCAAGCATGATCGTCGCCAGCGGCGGCAGGGCGATTGACGCGGCAATGCTGCCGCCGGCGTTGACGGCCTGCACGCGCCCGCCATTACCCTTGCCGCTGCCGCCGTAGATATCGGCATCGGTGTTCAGGATCTCCCGCCAGCGGCCTTCGAACGGTAGGCGGATGGAATAGTTCTCGCGGTAAGCCGGCGTGAAATTGGTGATGACGGCGATCGGCTTCAGGTCCGGCGCCTTGCGTAGCCATGCAAAGACGGAGTTTTCGTGATCGTCGGCGATCAGCCATTCGAAACCGTCGCCCTCGCAATCGCGGGCATGCAGCGCCGGCTTGGAGCGGTAAGTGAGGTTGAGGTCGCGGACGAGACGGCGCATGCCCTCGTGCATGCGGTATTGCAGCAGGTTCCAGTCGAGCGAGGTTGCCTCGCTCCATTCGCTCCATTGCGCAAACTCCTGGCCCATGAAGAGCAGTTTCTTGCCGGGGTAGCCCCACATGAAGGCATAGTAGGCGCGCAGGTTTGCGAATTTCTGCCAGTCGTCGCCGGGCATCTTTGCAATCAGCGAGCCTTTGCCATGCACCACTTCGTCATGGGAGAGCGGCAGAACAAAGTTTTCCGAATAGGCGTAGAGCAGGCCGAAGGTCAGCTCGTTGTGGTGATGTCTGCGATATATCGGATCACGTTTCATGTAGCTCAGCGTGTCGTGCATGAAGCCCATGTTCCACTTGAAGCCGAAACCGAGACCGCCGTCATGCACCGGCTGCGAGACCTTCGGCCAAGAGGTCGACTCCTCGGCAATGGTCATGACGCCGGGGTGCTCGGCATAGATGCGGGTATTCATGTCTTGAAGGAAACGGACGGCCTCCAGGTTTTCGTTGCCGCCATATTCGTTCGGGATCCATTCTCCGTGTTTGCGCGAATAATCGAGATAGAGCATCGAGGCGACGGCATCGACGCGCAGGCCGTCGAGATGGAATTTCTCTGCCCAATAGAGTGCATTGTTGACCAGATACGACTGAACCTCGGTACGGCCGAAATTGTAGATGGCTGTATTCCAATCCGGGTGGAAACCCTTGCGCGGGTCCTCATGCTCGTAAAGTGCGGTGCCGTCGAACCAGCCCAGGCCGTGTTCGTCGGTGGGGAAGTGTGCGGGCACCCAGTCGAGAATGACGCCGATGCCGACCTTGTGGCAGCCATTGACGAAGCGGGCAAAACCCTCCGGTTCGCCGAAGCGGGCGCTCGGTGCGTAAAGCCCGGTGGTCTGGTAGCCCCATGACGGGTCGTAGGGATGTTCGGTGATCGGCAGGAATTCGATATGGGTGAAGCCCATGTCGACGCAGTAGGGGATGAGGGTGTTTGCGAGTTCATCCCAGGAGAGGAACGAACCATCCTGGCGGCGTTGCCATGAACCGGCATGGACCTCATAAATCGAGATCGGCTGGCGGCGCTTGTCGGTTTCGCTCCAGTGCTTGAGGTGGTCTTCGTCCTGCCATTCCGGCAGAAGCTCGGGCGCCACGACGGAAGCGGTTTTCGGGCGCAATTCGCTGCGCCGCGCAAATGGATCGGCCTTCAGCGGCAGGAGGACGCCGTCATGGCCCCGAATCTCGAATTTATAAGGAACGCCCGTCGGAACATCCGGCGCAAAGATTTCCCATATGCCGGCGCTGGCGCGGAAGCGCATCACATGACGACGGCCGTCCCAATTGTTGAAATCGCCGACGACGGAGACGCGCTGGGCGTTCGGTGCCCAGACGGCAAAATGGATTCCCTGCGCGCCCTCATGCTTAATCCAGTGCGCACCCATCTTGTCGAAGAGGCGAAGATGCGAGCCTTCACGCGCGTAGTAATCGTCCATCGGACCAAGCACGGGCCCGAAGCTGTATGGGTCGGTGACGGCCCATTCCGCATCGCCGCGCCGGGCGCGGTAGCGCACGGGTTGCCGTTTCGTCAGCGCTGCTTGCCCTGCGAAAAAGCCATCCGCATGGAGCTGCTTCAGTTCACCAACAACGCTGCCGTCGAGCGTCAAGGCGGTGACTTCTTCGGCGCCGGGAATGAAGCACCGGGCAGCGTAGCTGTCGCCTGCATGGTGCACGCCAAGTACGGCAAATGGATTTGCATGCGAACCGGCAAGGATTGCCGCGATTTCGTCTGCCGAAATTTCCCAGGGACGCTCTACTTCAAGGGCGGCTTTCGGCGTTTTCATCCGGCTCTCCAGATTTCATCGGCATACTGCCGAATCGTGCGGTCGGAGGAGAACCAGCCCATTCGAGCGGTATTGTTGATGGTCTTGGCATACCAGGAGGACGGCTTGTTCCAGATCTGGTCCACGTCTCTCTGCGCGGCCGCGTAGGCATCGAAATCGGCGGCGACCATGAACCAGTCGTGCGAATAAATGCCATCGATCAGCTGGGCGTAGCGATTGCGGTCATCCGGCGAGAAGACGCCGCCGGCGATCGAAGCCAGCGCCTGCGACAGTTCGCGGGAGCTTTCGATGATGGCGCGCGGGTTGTGTCCGTCGCTGCGGGCGTCGGAGACTTCGTCCGCTCGAAGGCCGAAGATGACGATGTTGTCGGCACCGACATTGTCGCGCATTTCGACATTCGCCCCGTCCAGTGTTCCGATCGTAAGCGCCCCATTCAGACCGAATTTCATGTTGCCGGTGCCGGAGGCTTCCATGCCGGCGGTCGAAATCTGCTCAGACAGATCCGCTGCGGGCACCATGACCTCGGCAAGCGAGACATTGTAATTGGGTATGAAGACCACTTTCAGGAGGCCACGGACAGCCGGGTCGTTATTGATCGTGCGGGAGACGTCGTTGATCAGCTTGATGATGAGCTTGGCGTTGTGGTAGCTCGGCGCCGCCTTGCCGGCGAATAGCTTCACGCGCGGCACCCAGTCGAGTTCCGGATGCGATCGGATCTGGTCATAGAGGGCCACCGCCTCGATAACGTTAAGCAGCTGGCGTTTGTATTCGTGGATGCGCTTGATCTGAATGTCGAACATCGCGGAAGGATCAATCTTCACGCCCATGCGGCTGGCGACAAGATTGGAAAGCGCCACCTTGTTCGCGCGCTTTACGGCGCCGAACCTTTCCTGGAAGCTCGGATCGGTGGCGAATTTTTCGAGCGGCTTCAGCTTCTCGGCGTCATCCATGAATTCGTCGCCGATCGCCTCGCGGATGAGGCCGGTAAGCCCGGGGTTGCATTGCTGCAGCCAGCGGCGCGGGGTGATGCCGTTCGTCTTGTTGTTGATGCGGTTCGGATAAAGCTTGTGCAGGTCCGCAAAGACCGTGACCTTCATAAGTTCGGTATGCAAGGCGGAGACGCCGTTGATCGAATGCGAGCCGACGAAGGCGAGGTTGCCCATGCGCACCCGGCGATCTCCGCTTTCGTCGATCAGCGAAATCGACCGGATTTCGGTGTCGGTGAAGTTCTTTTCCCTGCGGGCCTCAAGCAGGATCTTGGCGTTGATCGCGTAGATCAGCTGCATGTGCCGCGGCAGCAGCCGTTCAAAGAGCGGGATCGGCCAAGTTTCGAGAGCTTCCGGCAGGAGCGTGTGATTGGTGTAGGAAATCGTGCGGCGGACGATGTCGAAGGCTTGCTCGAAATCCATGCCGTGGACGTCGCACAGCAGGCGCGTCAGCTCGGCCACCGAAACGGCTGGGTGGGTGTCGTTCAGCTGGATCGCGACCTTGTCGGGCAATGAGGTGAAATCGTCATATTGCTGCAGGTGGCGGCGCAGGATGTCCTGAAGCGAGGCGGAGGAGAAGAAGAATTCCTGGCGAAGACGCAGCTCCTGCCCGGCCGGCGTTGCGTCCGCCGGATAGAGCACCCGCGTCAGGCTTTCGGCCTTGTTGCTTTCGCGCAGAGCGCCGATGTGGTCGCCGGCATTGAAGGCGTCGAGCAGGATCGGGTCGATCGGCTGGGCCGACCAGAGACGCAACGTGTTGACGCGCTTGCCGCGCCAGCCGACCACCGGAGTGTCGAAGGCAGCGGCGATGACGCGCTCTGCCGGTTTCCAGACATAGCGCGGCTCGCCTTCGGCGTCGTTGGCGACGTCGACGGCGCCGCCGTAGCCGATTTCATAGGCGCTTTCGCGGCGTTCGAACTCCCAGGGATTGCCGTGCGCCAGCCAGCTTTCCGGCAGTTCCACCTGCCAGCCGTCGGCGAGTTGCTGGCGGAAGAGGCCGTGGACGTACCGGATGCCGTAACCATAGGCCGGCACCTCGACCGTCGCCATGCTTTCCATGAAACAGGCCGCGAGGCGTCCGAGGCCGCCATTGCCGAGGGCGGCATCCGGCTCGAGGCCGGCGATCACGTTGACGTCGACGCCGAGGGAGGTCAGCGCATCGCGCACCTGCTCCATCAGGCCCATGTTCGTGACGGCATCGCGCATCAGGCGGCCGATCAGGAATTCGAGCGACAGATAGTAAACGCGCTTGTCGCCGGTCGCGTAGACCTTACGCGTAGACTCCATCCATTTGTCGATGATGCGGTCGCGAACGACGAGGATAGTCGCCGTCAGCCAGTCATGCGGCTTGGCAACCTTTGCATCCTTGCCGATGCGGTAAGTCAGGCGTTCGATGATTTCTTCGGCGAGAATTTCCGGCCGGGAACTGCGCGGAGCGGGAGAGGGGATGGTCGGCTTGGAAACGGTATTCATCGTCATATCTCGCCAATTTTGATTTATTTTCAGTGCGTTACGTCTGACGAAGCCGACTTTGCACGCACGCCGGTCACGGCAGTTTATGCATCGTTACCAAGCACTTGCAACAAGGGATTTAGCGAAAGCAAAAATTTGCGGAACCTTCACATTCGCCGGCATAAGGGACTTGATTTCAATTGGTTTTCCCGGTCTGATGCACGAGATTAGCGCTAAACGAAAAGCCGCCCCGGTTTGTTCCGGAGCGGTTTTTTTGTTGAGAGCGCGGGGTTTATTGGGTGAGGCGCACGCTCTGCTTGGCGGCCGAGGAACCGATTATCTTGAAGGCGGCGACAAGCGAGGCCATGTTCTCGGCGGCGAAATAGGTAGAAGAGCTCGTCGCGCAATAGCTAAGCAGCGCCTTGCCGCGATCAGGAGCCATGAACGCAACCGTATAGACCGTGATATTTTTATCGCGCGCCAAGTCGCACCATTCTTTGGTTTCAGTGTCGGCTGAAGTGTAATTGTTGTTGCCGTCTGTCATGAAGACAATGTATTTGTCTGGCGTCAGGCCGTTCTTATTCAAATGTGCTGTATTCTCGGCCGGGTCGCTAAGCTTGTTATAGGCGGCCTTGAAGGCAGCACTTGAATTCGTCCCACCTGTCGCGGTTAGAGCGTTGACGTAGGTCGAGACGCGCGACGTTCCCCAGGCCAGCTTCAATGCTGACTGCATTTGGTCATTGTAAGAGACGCTGCCGGTGCGGACGTATTGCAGATTAGGATCGGCGGTATTCAACTGGGTCAGCAGGCTGGAAACTGCCAGCTTCAATGCCTCGATCTTGGTGTAGTAGTCCGTAACAGTTCGTTCACAGGTCTTTGGGCTCCATTGCGTGCCACAGTTGTAGCTTTCCGTCTTCGTATACGAAGACGTGGTATCTTCAGCCATCGAGCCCGAACGGTCGAGCACGAGATACATTGAGAGCGAGCTCTCTGTGACGGTATTTTCGGTGCTGCTTTCCGTCTTGGACAATGAACCGATTTCGGTGCTCTCTCTGCCCATGATGCGCACCAGGGCGCTGTTGGCCATGTTGTAGGCAGTTTTGACCTCAACTTTATAAGTCTTGCCGCCCGAACCGGATGTAGTTTCGGTGACAACGACAGACATTCCATCCTTTAGGGCCGCGATGGTATCCGAATCGTCGAGGTAGTTTGACATCTGGCCAATGACAAAGTTCTTGGCAAGCTCCTTGGCGCCATTCACATCGACGTCTTCGGCGACGAGCGCGGAGGCCGCGGCCAGAGCAGCCGAATCGGAGGCTTCCTGCAACTGGCGTTGCGAAAGCATCATACTGGATACATCGACTGCTATACCGGCCGCACCAATCGCCACCGGCATTAGAATCGCCGTCATCATGGCGAAATTGCCTGAACGGTCGCGTAGGATGCGCGCAATATTGGAGCGTAGAAAAGATATGGGGGACATCATGTCACCTGAAAGTAAGAAGGTTTATTCGGCCTTCATACTTACAGCGCGGTTGTTACCGCAGGTCTTAATGTAATCGTTAAAATTGCAGATAACTTGCGATTTCGGGACATGATCTACTGCGTTTGTCGATAATCCTTCTCGCCAGGCGGATAGCTGGCGCGTTTGCGCATTAACGTCTGTGGCGGCGGTTGCTGCCTCAGTCCTGCACGCTTTCCATCGCCGTTGGTACATTCCGGCACGGAGGCCAGGAAAGCATGCCGATGCTTCGGCGAAGTCCGGTTGATTTCGGGATTCCAGCAGGCAAAAAGCTATTCCTCTTCCGATTACTTGATCGGAATAACGTCGACCGCCTGGACGGCGCGGTGGCCGCCGTAGCTTTTCAGGACGCCGATGACGGGGGCGACGTCGGAGTAGTCGCGGCCGTAGGCGACGACGATGTGGTCGGTGCCGGCGGGCATGTCGTTGGTCGGGTCGAGCTCAATCCAGCCCAGCGTTTCGCCGCACCAGACGCGGACCCAGGCATGCATGGCATCCGCCCCTTCGAGCCGTTCCTTGCCGGGCGGCGGGATAGTGCGCAGGAAGCCTGAGACATAGCCTGCCGGAATGCCGAGGCTGCGGAGTGCGAGGATCATCACATGGACGAAATCCTGGCAGACGCCGCGTTTCAGCTTGAAAGCGTCGAGGGCGGTGGAATCCACCGTCGTCGCTTCCGTGTCGTAGGTGAAATCCCTGTTGATGCGGGTGCACAAGGCGTTGGCGATCTGCAGGACGGTGAGGCCGTGCAGAGCGCAGTCCCTGGCATAGTCGGAAATCGCGCGAGTTTCCGTGAGGCGCGGGCTGCTGGCGAGGAAATGATGTGGAGAGTCCGGCTCCAGCGACCAGATGCCGGCGACTTCCTCCGGAAGGCGGTCGAGGTCCGGCGAGAAATCGGCGGCGATCGAGCGGCTATCGACCTGCACGCGGGCCTGCATGCGGATATCCAGCGTCTCGTGCGGCGACCGCAGCAGGAAGGACGTCGCCGGATGGCGGAAGAAATCGGTAAAATGCGATTGCTCATCCGGCTGCGGAGAAATGGCAATCGAGCCAGCAACCAGCCGCTGGCGATCGGGCAGAGACAGCGGCATCAGCCGCATGATGTGGCGCGCGCCGGAGGCTGGCGTCTCGTAGGTGTATTCCATGTGCAGGGTGAGGTCGTAGAGCACGGCGGTCACCCGAGATAGGTCTGGGCGAGAAGGTCGGAGAGCTGCTCCAGCTCGCGTTCGAACTTCTTGTAGATCTCGCCCGTCATCGCTTCCGGCGTCATGACGGCGAGGCCCGAATGCAGACGCATGGCCTCGCGGTAGAAGGGCGACATCTGGCCGTTGACGAAGGCGTTCGGCAGTTGCTCGACCTCGCGATGGATCTCATTCATCTGGAAGAGAACCGAGCGCGGGTTCAGCGGATCGAGCGCCAGAAGATCGGTGACGGTCAGGCGCGCGGTGTTGACGTTGTAGCGGCGGCGGTGGGTCATGACGCTGTCGCCGATTTCGAGCAGCATGTCCAGCGCGCCATCCGGAGCTTCGGGACCGGACATATGGCCGAGGAGCCGCGTCATGTGCAGTCCGCGCTCGATGTAGCGGCCGAGCGAGAGGAAGCGCCATCCGGTGAAGCGATACATGTTTTCGTGCACGAGACCTGCGAAGCCCGCGAGCTTGCGCAGCAGGATCGTCATGGCATGGCTGGCGTCGTCGCCCGCGGCAACGCTGACGTGGAAACGGTGCGCGGTCTTGGCAAGATCGTTGAGCGCCAGCCAGCCGTCGGGCGAGAACCGGTCGCGGATATTGCTGGCGGAATAGACGGCGCTGTCGATGTTGCGCAGCAGCGTTTCGGGCACGGCTTCTTCCGTGTCGATGTCGACGGCGGCGAGATATTCCGAAACATCGGCAAGCAGCGGCTGGCTCGGATCGGCGGCTTCGGCATAGCGCGCATGCCAGGCACGAAGGATACGCAGCGCTCCTTCGGCGCGCTCGATATAGCGGCCGAGCCAGAAGAGATTGTCGGCCGCCCGGCTCGGCAGGCTGCCCGGCATGTTGCGCGTGAAGCTTCCTTCGGCGGGCAGCAGCGTATGGCGCTCGACCGGCTTGTCGCTGACGATCCAGACGTCCGCCGCCGCGCCGCCCGACTGCATGGCGATCGCGGCAGCATCGGCGCCGGCGCCGATGCGGGCAAAGCCGCCCGGCATGATCTGCCAGCCATTGGCGGTGCGGGCAGCAAAGACGCGAAGCGACATCGGCCGCGGCGTCAGCTTCCCGTCCACCCAGGCCGGCGTTGTCGACAGCGTCACGACTTCCTGGCCGACGAGTTTCGGACCGTCGGAATTCAGCCAGTCGGTGATCGAGTCCTTTGCGGTTGCGCGGAGTGACGAGCCGAGCACGGATTCGCCGCTGTCGTCGAAGAAGGGCGCGCGCGAATAGGCGGGACCGATCACCATCTTCTCGATGTTCTTAGCGACATGCTCGCGTTCTTCCTTTTGCCCGCACCACCATGTGGCGATCGACGGCAGGTGCAGTTTTTCGCCGAGCAAGCGGCGACAGATCGTCGGCATGAAGGCGAGCAGGGCGCGCGTCTCGAGGATGCCGGTTCCGAGAGCATTGACGATCGTCACCGATTCGGCACGCAGCGCCTCGACCAGACCAGGCGTGCCGATATGCGAATTCTGGTTCAGCTCCAGCGGATCGGCGTAGGCGGAATCGAGGCGGCGCCAGAGCACGCCGATCGGCTTCAGGCCGGCCACCGTGCGAACCATGACGCGGCCGTTGACCACCGTCAGATCTTCGCCTTCGAGCAGCATGAAGCCGAGATAGCGGGCGATATAGGCGTGCTCGTAATAGGTCTCGTTTGCCGGGCCGGGGGTCAGAACGCCGATGCGGTCGTCGCCGGAGTGCTTCATCGCCTGCAGCGCGTCGCGGAAGGCGCCGAAGAAGGAGGCGAGGCGATGGACCGGAGTTTCGGCATAGATATCGGAAAAGGCGCGGGTGGTGGCAACGCGACTTTCGAGCGCGAAGCCTGCACCTGACGGCGCTTGCGTGCGGTCGGCTAGTACCCACCAGTTACCGTCCGGTCCGCGGCCGATCTCGAAGGCACAGAAATGCAGGTAGTGGCCGGTCGCGGGCTTTATCCCGGCAAGCGGGCGCTGGAATTCCGGATTGGCCGCAATCAGGGCGGGCGGCAGAAAGCCTTCCTCGACCAGTTTGTTGTCGCCATAGATGTCGGCGACGATCGCCTCGAGCATATCGGCGCGCTGCACGAGGCCGGCGGAAAGCGCCTGCCATTCGCGCTCGTCGATCAGGACCGGGATATGCGACAGTGGCCAAGACCGCTCGCCGGTGCCCTTGCTGCCATAAGCGCGGTAGAACACGCCGGCATCGCGCAGATAGCGGTCGGCACGGGCGAAACGCTCGGTTAGTTCCTGCTGCGGAATTGCCCCGAAGCCCGCAAGAAAGCGCTGCCAGACCGGACGGATTGCGCCGTCGTTGTCAACCATCTCGTCGGCAATGCCGGGCAGAGGCGCATAGCCGAAGGCCGCATCGTTGCCGCCGCGGCTTTGAACCTCGTCCCTGCGCTTCGCCACTGCCGGTTTCTTGCCCATTAAAACCTAGCTCGTCAAATGCCTGTGGGCCTGCGGAGATCCAGCGTCAGCGGGAATTCCGGCGAACCCGTCTCGGCGAGCGGAATGAAGCCGCCGGCCGTATGCCCCCACGGCTCGAATCGGGAGAGCCGCCTTGCTTCCGCTTCGTTGCCGTTTACCGGGAAGGTGTCATAGTTGCGCCCGCCCGGATGGGCAACATGATAGATGCAGCCGCCGATCGAACGCTTCGACCATGTATCATAAATGTCAAATGTCAGCGGCGTGTTCACCGGCAAAACCGGATGCAGGCCCGAGGACGGCTGCCATGCCTTAAAGCGGACCCCGGCGACGGACACACCGGACGTGCCTGTTGGCGTCAGCGGCACGGTTCGGCCGTTGCAGGTGACGGTGTAGCGTGAGGAATTGCTGGTTTCGAGGCGAACCTGAAGTCGCTCGACCGAGCTGTCGACGTATCGAACGGTGCCGCCGATCGCGCCTTCCTCGCCCATGACGTGCCAAGGTTCGAGCGCCTGACGGAGCTCGAGTTTCGAGCCCTCGTATTCCACTTCGCCGCAGAAGGGGAAGCGGAATTCGAGTTGCGCCTTGAACCATTCCGGACTGACATCGAAACCGTTCTCCTTGAGATCGGCGAGCACGTCCAGGAAATCGGCCCAGACGAAATGCGGCAGCATGAAGCGATCGTGCAGGGAAGTGCCCCAGCGCACGAATTTGCCATCCGCGGGATTTTTCCAGAAACGGGCAATGAGGGCGCGGACCATCAATTGCTGAGCCAGCGACATGCGGGCATTCGGGGGCATTTCGAAGCCGCGGAACTCGACGAGACCGAGACGGCCGGTTGGCCCATCCGGCGAAAAAAGCTTGTCGATGCAGATTTCGGCCCGGTGCGTATTGCCTGTCACGTCGATCAGCAGATTGCGGAACAGACGGTCGGCCAACCAGGGAAGCGGTTGCGGGCCGCCGCCGGGTGCGGGGACATGGGCAAGCGCGATTTCCAACTCGTACAGGCTGTCGTGCCTGGCCTCGTCGATGCGCGGCGCCTGGCTGGTTGGTCCGATGAACATGCCGGAGAAGAGGTAGGAGAGCGAAGGATGCCGCTGCCAATGCAGCACAAGGCTCTTCAAGAGGTCGGGCCGGCGCAGGAACGGACTGTCGTTCGGGTTGGCGCCGCCGACGACGACATGGTTACCGCCGCCCGTGCCCGTATGACGGCCGTCGATCATGAACTTGTCGGCGCCGAGGCGGGTCATCCGCGCTTCTTCGTAGATCGCGGTGGTGATCGCGACGCAATCCTGCCAGTTCGAGGCGGGATGGATATTCACCTCGATGACACCTGGATCCGGTGCGACACGAATGACGTTGATGCGCTCGTCCTGTGGCGGCGAATAGCCCTCGATATGGACGGCAAGGCCAAGTTCAGCCGCCGCGTTTTCGGCGGCTGCGATGAGCTCGAGGTAGTCTTCGATGCGCTCGACGGGCGGCATGAAGACGCAAAGCCGGCCGTCGCGCGGCTCGACCGATATCGCCGTGCGAACCGCGCCGCCGATTTCGCCGAGCGTCTGTTCCACGCGGCTCTGGCCGCTCTCGTCGCGCTGAAAGGAGGCCTCTGGCATGGCGCGGCCGGCGGGCACCAAAACTTCGGGCAGGGGCTGGCGGGGGATCGATGGGTCGGCGATGTGGATATAAGGATATTGCGATGGCGGCACGTAAGGAAGTGTGCCAAGCGGCAGACGGTATCCGACCGGACTGTCGCCCGGCACAAGGAAGATCTTGCCGCGCCGGGTCTGCCATTTCTCGCTGATCCAGCGGTGTCCCGCGGCCTTGGCATTCCAGGCCTGTACCGGAAGAATGTAGCCTGTCGGAACCGTCAGGCCCCGTTCGAAGACGCGGGCGATGCGGCTGCGCTCTTCCGGATCCTTCAGCTTGGAATTCGACGGATCGACATTTTCGGGAAGGCTTCCTTCCTTGACGATCCATTCAGCGGGATCTTCATAGGCGGGCAGCACCATGTCAGGCGCAATCGCCAGCTCGCGCGCGATGCCGGTGAGCAGCCGCTCGGCGTCGTCGGCCTTGGCGGCGGTATCGGCGCCTTCTGCCGCGATCAAATCCGGATTCTGCCAGATCGGCATTCCGTCCTTGCGCCAATAGAGCGAGAAGGTCCAGCGCGGCAGGCTTTCGCCGGGATACCACTTGCCTTGTCCGTAATGCAGGAAGCCGCCCGGAGCGAAGCGCTGGCGCAGCCTGCGGATCAGGCTGTCCGCCTTCTCCCGTTTTGTCGGGCCTACGGCGGCGGTATTCCACTCTTCCGATTCGAAATCGTCGATCGACACGAAAGTGGGTTCCCCACCCATCGTCAGGCGCACGTCTTCTGCTTTGAGGATGCTATCCACTTTTTCGCCAAGCGCGTCGAGCTCGTTCCAGCTCTCCTCCGAGAATGGCTTGGTGATGCGCGGATGTTCGGCGACACGGGCCACGTTCATGTCGAAGGCGAACTCGGTATTGGCTTCGCCGAAATAGCCGCCGGAGATCGGGGCAGCATTGCGGTAATGCGGGGTCGCTGCCAGCGGGATATGGCTTTCACCAGTCAGCAGCCCGGATGTGGGGTCGAGACCGACCCAGCCAGCGCCGGGTAGATAGACCTCGGCCCAGGCATGAAGGTCCGTGAAATCGACTTCCGTGCCGGAGGGGCCGTCAAGAGCCTTCAGGTCTGGCGTCAACTGGATGAGGTAGCCGGAAACGAAGCGCGCGGCGAGGCCGAGATGACGGAGAACCTGAACGAACAGCCAGCTGGTATCGCGGCAAGAGCCTTTGGCTATTTCGAGTGTTTCCTCCGGCGTCTGGACGCCAGTTTCCATGCGGATGACATAGCCGATCTGCTGCTGCAGGCGGGCGTTGAGGCCAACAATCATGTCGACGGTCGGCTGATCCGGCGAATAATCGAGCGTTTCGAGGAAAGCCTTGAGCCGCGGGCCGGGGTCCTCCGCCTTCATGTAGATCGAGAGGTCTTCCTGGATCGTCTCAGGATAGTCGAAGGGCCATTTGGTAGCTTCCTCCTCGACGAAGAAGTCGAAGGGGTTATAGACCGTCATGTCGGCGACCAGATCGACCTCGATCTTGAATTCGGTCACCGGGTCGGGAAAGACGTAGCGGGCAAGATAATTCCCGTAGGGATCCTGCTGCAAGTTCACGAAATGGTTCGACGGTGTGACCTTCAGCGAATGACTGAGCACGCGCGTCTTCGAATGCGAGGCAGGCTTGAGGCGGATGACCTGCGGCCCGAGGCGGACCGGTCTGTCGTATTTGTAATGCGTCAGATGATAGATGCTGGCTTTGATCGACATATGTTGCCTTATCCGGCGCCGCCTCACTGTGCGGCATGAGCTGGTCCCATTGTCGATAGTGTGCAATGCAGCGAGAGAAAGCAAGGCGGAAGGCTAACGCTGCAGCCTTTACGACACTTTTGCAAAGGCGACGACGGCTTTGAGCCCCTTGCCGCGGGCCGCTGGCGAGAGCGTGAGCATCGCATTGAAAAGATTGGCGATTTCCTCAACGATCGGGAGGCCGAGGCCGGCGCCTGGCGCATCGGAGTTGCCGCCGCGTGAAAAGCGGCGGCGCACGGCTTCGAGCTTCTCCGGCGGAATACCGGGACCATTGTCCTCAACCTCGAGACGCACGGCATCACCTTCCTGCGCGATCCGCACGGTGACCTCGGCACCCTTGCCGGAATATGCGATAGCGTTTCCCGCGAGATTGCGCAGCAATTCGCCGATCAGCAGGGGTTCGGCGCGGATCATCGCAGGACCTTCACCTTCGAACCCCAGGTCGATACCGGCTTCGGCGGCAGCGGGGATCAACTCGCCCGTGATGTCCTGGGCGATGGCGGCGATGTCGATCTTCGAGGCTGCCAGAGCCTCCTTGGCCGTTGCGGCGTCAATCTTTGCCATCAGCAGCAGCTGGGCGAGGATGCGTTCGGCATGCGCGACGGCCTGGTCGCCCTTCAGGGCCGAGTCCTGCGCTTCAGGCAGCGTTGCGGCGCGGGCGGAAAGCGCGAGCTGGGTCCGGATGATGGCAAGCGGCGTGCGCAATTGATGGCTGGCATTGCCGGTAAAATTCCGAAGGGCGTCAAGGGCGGACTGCAGGCGCACCATGAAGCTGTTCACCGTATCCACCAGCGGCTGCACCTCGCTCGGCACCGATTGCTCGATCGGATGCAAGTCGTCCGGGCTGCGCTCGCCGATCGCATCGCGAAGTTTGTAGAGCGGGCGAAGCGCGACCGAGACCGAGATCCAGACGATCACGGCCGCACCGGCGATCATGAAGGCGAGGCGGACAGCCGAACGAAGAAGGATGGCACGTGCGAGATGGCGCCGGGCGATCGTCGTTTCCGCGACGGTGACGACGAAGGGAACGGAGCGGATACCGGTCGAGGCGGAGCGCTCCAGCGTGGCGACGCGGATCGGTTCGCCGCGGAAAATATCGTCTGCGAAGACGGCCGCGTCGCCTTTGGTTTCCTTGAGAACCGGAAGCTCCTGATAGCCGGTGATGAACGTTCCGGGCGGGCCATCGACGCGGTAGAACACCCGATCCTGCGCAGCAGACGTAAGCATTTCCAGTGCGACATAGGGGATATCGACTTCCAGCGTACCGTCCTCTGCCACGACAACGCGCTCGGCAATGGCAAGCGCCGAACCGGCAAGCACACGGTCGGACACGATGTTCGAGGTCTCGACCGCCTCCCGGTATGTGTCGGCAAGTGCTAGCGTGCCGATGACGGCGGTGGAGATCAGCAGCCAGAAAAGCAACCGGCGCCTCAGCGAATAGGCGGCTTTCATGAGGCCTCGTGAAGCTTGTCGAGATAGTAGCCGATGCCGCGTGCGGTCTTCACGGTCAATCCATGCGGCGCAAGGCGCTTGCGCAACCGGCTGACATATTGCTCGATCGCGTTGGCGGAAATGTCATCGTCGAAGGCCGTCAGCGACTGGGTGATTGCCTCCTTGGACACGACCTTGCCGGCACGCATGAAGAGGATTTCAAGCAGTCCGACTTCGCGAGCGGGAATATCAAGCTGCATGTTTCCGGCGGAAAAAGTTCGGGATTTGAGGTCGAAAGACACGCAGCCATACATCACCGTCGCTGAGTGCAGGCCCGCCTGGCGCCGGAGCAGCACGCGGACACGCGCTTCGAATTCGGCAATGTCGAAGGGCTTGATGAGGTAATCGTCGGCGCCGAGATCGAGGCCCCTGACCCGCTCCTCCGGCGCTCCGCGTGCGGTCAGGATCAGGACCGCCGCCTGGTTCTGCCGGGCGCGCATGCTGCGCAAGACGTCCAGCCCGTCCATCTCCGGCAGGTTGAGGTCGAGGATCACGAGATCGAAATTTTCCGCCGCGATGACCGCATCGGCGGATGCGCCGTCATGGACGACGTCGACGGCATGCCCCGTACCGCGCAAGATCGCAGACAGGCCGTCGGCCAGCGCGATGTTGTCTTCGGTGAGCAGGATGCGCAACAGTGTTTCCCCAATGTTCTGCGAGAGATTATCAGGTATGGGGAATGGATGTCATAGTGAAATTGTGTGGGGTGATGGTTGGGTGCGGAGCCCCTGGCCGGCTACACAGTACACCGCTCCCTACCCCCCTCGATCCGTTCGCGCTCCTTCATCGCCTCCGCCAGCAGTTTGCGAAAGCGGGGGTCGTCGCGCAGATTGTCCAGGTCCGAATCGTGGGTGAACCACTTGATATGGTAAACCGAGCTGCGCGGCAGCAACTCCTCCAGGATATCGATCGCCTTGTCCACGTTTCCCAGCACGGCATGGACGCAGGCGAGGTTGTACTGGGCGACGATGTCGTCTGGATCGATGGCGATGGCCCGTGCTGCCCAGTCGCAGGCGCGCACTGCATCGCCGAGATGGGCAAGCGCCAGCGCGCCGCGATGAGCCGGGCCTGAATTTTCCGGGTTGAGGTTGAGCGCCCGTTCGGCCCGCTGGAGGCCGAGGCGGGCCCAGTTTTCCTTATCCAACGTCCGGCCGAGCGATAGATAGGCGGACATCAGGTGGATGGGAGAGACGTAGTCATCCGGCCGGATTTCGGCGGCGCGGGTAAAATATTGCACCGCCTCGGCGAAATTGCCACGCATGAAGAAGAAGCGGGCATAGTGGAAATTCGCTTCGTAGAGATTGGGGTCGAGGGCAAGCGCGCGCTCGAAAGCGGCCATGGCCTTGTCGTCCTCGCCGTTCTGGTGGAGCGCCAGGCCGCGGGAGGCATGGGCCTCGGCAAGGTCCGGATCGATCTCCAGGGCGCGGGCACTCATTTCGAGAATGCCTTTCAAAGGCACATCCGCCGGTGCCCAATCGCGGATTGCCGCGTCGCAATCGGCGATGCCAGCATAGGCCCGGCCGTAGTCCGGGTCGAGTTCGACCGCCTTGAGGAACATACGGCGCGCAAGCTGCAGGTAGGATTTCGTCCAGGTATGGGAGAGCTGGCGGCCGCGCAGATAATAGGTATAGGCCTCGACATTGGCGGTCGGCTCGACGGCAATCGCCTTTTTCTCCTCCGGCAGCAGGCGCACCTTCAACTGGCTGACGATGGCATGGGTGATCTCATCCTGAATGGCGAAGATGTCGGTCAGGTCGCGATCGTAGCGTTCGGCCCAGAGATGGTCGCCGTTCATCGTGTCGACCAAATGGCTCGAGATACGCACGCGCTTGCCGGCGATGCGAACGCTGCCTTCGAGCATATAGCGAACGCCGAGTTCCTGAGCGACCTGCTTCACCTTTACCGACGTGCCCTTGTAAGTGAAGACGGTGTTGCGTGGAACGACGTGCAGACTGGAGATCTTGGAGAGGTCTGTGATGATGTCTTCGGTTATCCCGTCCGAAAAATAGTCTTGATCGGCGTCGCCGCTCATGTTCGTGAAGGGCAGGACGGCGACGAAGCAGGTATTGCGGTTCTGTGCCACGAAGCGCGCCGAAGTCGGCGCGTTGAAGGCGACCGTGTAGACCGGGACGGCCTGCCTGATATTTTTGAACACGTGTTCACCTAAAAAGTCGAAGCCGAGATTGAGGCGCGAGCCCACCTGATCGCGAACGATGGAGGAAACGGCGATGCCGCCCGGAGGCGCGACGCGCTCCAGCCGCGCCGCCAGATTGACACCGTCGCCGAAGACATCGCCATCCTCGACGATAACATCGCCGAGATTGATGCCGATGCGGAACTCCACGCGCTCCTCCTTCGGTACGTCCTCGTTGCGGACGGCCATGCTGCGCTGGATCTCGGCGGCGCAGGCGACCGCGTTCACCACGCTCTGGAACTCGGCGAAGATGCCGTCGCCAGTAAGTTTGAAGATGCGGCCCTTGTAGTCTGAGATTCGAATATCGATCAGTTCGCAGCGGTGGCGGTTCAGCGCCTGCAACGTGCCGGACTCATCGATACCCATCAGCCGGCTGAAGCCGACGACATCGACGGCGAGAATAGCACTCAGTCGCCGTTCCATGACTCTCTCCATGGATTCTCTCATGTCAGTCTCGCTTTTCCAGATTTTGACCGCGCAAAGCCATCCCCCTGCAAGACGCGTCTTGCGATATCGGCGTGCTTCGCGGCTGGTTGAACCTATTATGTTGTGGCCACGCATCAATACACCGTTCGGGCGAAGATTGCGCCAAACGCTAATCCTTTAGGATTGGTTGGCGGTGGCAACCTGCCAAAAGCATATTTTGAGGCAGTGCCTCGATTCGCAACACGAGCCGATCCGCGCCTCAGCGGCACTCTCTTGAAATTCCTGATGCGGTCGGCTGCTTGTGCCCTTGCGGCCGCTGATGCATTGTTGGGCGCATGAGGATCCGTTTCATTCTGCTTTTGTGTCTTACACCGCACCTCGCGCTTGCGGATCAGGCCTTTTATCCCGCGAAATCCGGCAAGGCGGATGCACGAGTGCTGACGGTCTATTCCTCGCTCGACGAGCCGCTAGCCCAACCGATGATCCATGGCTTTCAGAAGGCCAATCCGGATGTCGCCGTGCGTTACGAAGACATGCTGACGGGCGAGATCTACGACCGGATCGTGCGGGAGACGGATGCCGGGAAGAAAACGGCGGATTTTGCCTTTTCGTCGGCGATGGACCTGCAGGTGAAGCTCTCCAACGACGGCTACGCGCAGGTCAGCAATCTGCCGATGAGCGGGCAATGGCCGAAATGGGCAAACTGGCGGAACACCGCCTATGCGCTCACTTTCGAGCCGGCCGTTTTCGTCTATCACAAGCCGAGCTTCACGCATGAGCCGGTACCAAGTTCACGGGCGGAATTCGTCGATTATCTGAAGCGCAAGGGCAACGCGGTCTACGGCCGGATCGGCACCTATGACATCGAACGCTCCGGCGTAGGCTTTCTTTTCATGGCGCGCGATCAGGAGCAGTTCGGGGACATCTGGTCAGTGATCCGGGCCATGGGAGCTGCTGGCGTCAAGCTTTATTCGACGAGCTCGGCGATCCTGGAGCGGGTCGCCGACGGGCGCTTCGTGCTCGGTTACAACATCCTCGGCTCCTATGCGGCGGACTGGGCGTCCCGGCACCCTGATGTCGGCATCGTGCTGCCAAAAGACTATACCGTCGTAATGTCGCGGATCGGCCTAGTGCCGCAGGCCGCTGCCGAGCCGGAACTCGGGCGGCAATATCTCACCTTCTTCATGTCGAAGGAGGGACAGACGATCATGGCCCGCGAGCTCCAGATTCCCGCTGTCAGCCCGGAGGTCGCGGGCGAGAATACGGCCAATACCCTGCAGGAACTTCTCGGCGCCCAGCTCCGGCCCGTTCCGGTAAGCCCTGGCCTGATGGTCTATCTCGACCAGGTCAAACGCGCGCGGCTGATCGCCCATTGGAACGAGGTGCTGCGGACGCGGTAGATGATGGCGGCGTTCGCATTCCCGTCCTTTGCTGAAGCGGATTTGAGGTGTGTGCCGCTGGCGTGACCGGGCGCCCCATGCTCGAATTACGGCAAAAAAGTGTCATCGGCGCTGGATATCCTGGTAATGTCAGCTAAATGACAGCTTGATGTGGTGCGGTTCTGGCACTTCTCTCCGTGGAGGCGGAGGGCAGACGTTTCGGGAGGAGTTTCCGTCGCTATTGCGGACCATCAAGTCCGCTGCCCGGCATTGCTTCCCGATTCCCTTGAGAACAATACGCGGCGCTCACCGCGGTCACGGAGGACACATCGTGAAGCATACTTTCCTTGCTACGCTTTTCGCAGCGGCTATCGCGCTGCCGGCCTATTCGGCCGACTACACCATCATGGCGCCTGCCGCACCTGGCGGCGGCTGGGACCAGACGGCCCGTTCGCTGCAGACGGTCATGCAGAAGGAAGGCATCTCCGGCAATGTTCAGGTTCAGAACGTTCCGGGCGCCGGCGGCACCATCGGTCTGGCGCAGTTCGCCAGCCAGAACAGCGGCAATCCGAACGCCCTGATCGTTGGCGGCTATGTCATGGTCGGTGCGATCCTGACCAATCAATCGCCTGTCACGCTGAAGGACGTCACACCGATCGCTCGCCTGACCGGTGAGTATGAAGCCATTGTCGTTCCGGCGTCGTCCGACATCAAGACGATGGGCGATCTCGTTGCCAAGCTGAAGGCTGATCCGGGTTCGGTGTCCTGGGGTGGCGGTTCGGCCGGCGGTACCGACCACATCGCGGTCGGTCTCATCGCGAAGGCCTCCGGCGTCGATCCGACGATGATCAACTATGTCGCCTTCTCGGGCGGCGGCGAGGCGCTTGCCGCTATCCTCGGCGGACAGGTGACGGCCGGGATTTCAGGCTATGGCGAATTCGAATCGCAGGTAAAGGCCGGGCAGCTCCGCCTGCTCGCCGTCTCGAGCGATCAGCGCATTGAGGGCGTCGACGCCCCGACGCTGAAAGAATCTGGCGTCGATGTCAGCGTGCAGAACTGGCGCATGGTCGCCGCCGCTCCCGGCCTGACGCCTGAGCAGACGGCTGCTGTGACTGCTGATTTTGACAAACTTTCCAAGTCGGCAGGCTGGCAGGAAATCCTGAAGACGAAGGGCTGGGCCGACACATACCTCGCCGGCGATGCCTTCAAGGTGCAGCTCGAGAAGGACGTTTCGGCTACCGAGAGCATCCTCAAAGAGATCGGGCTTGTTAAATGAGCAGGGGCAACGCACCCTTGGCAACGAAGCGCCGCCCGGATTGGGCGGCGCTGATCATTGCCATCTGTCTTTTCGTCGTTGCGGCCGTCATGCTTTGGGACGCCACGCATATGAGAGCGATCGCGCAATATGCCCGCATCGGGCCGGCCACCGCGCCCAAGGTCGTGGCGTTCGGGTTGATTGGCCTCGGCATCTGGACTGTCTTTGAGGCGTTGCGCGGAGATTTTTCCGAGCGCGAACGCCAGGAAGTCGCTCCCGTCATCTGGATCGTTGCCGGTCTTGCGGCACAAATGCTGCTTCTGAAAACGGCCGGCTTCTCGATTGCCACCGGCATTCTCTTTGCGTTTACGGCACGCGGCTTCGGGCGCCGCAAGCTCTGGCTTTCGATTCCCTTCGGCATCGTCTTCAGCTTCATCGTCTGGGCCATCTTCTCACAACTGCTGCAGCTCACCTTGCCTGCCGGGCCGCTCGAAAGACTCTTCTTCTAGGATTGGATGCGATGAGCACCTTTGAATTCCTCTTCCAGGGTATACTGGTCGCCATGCAGCCGATGAACCTGCTTTACGCATTCGTCGGCGTTACGCTTGGCACGGCTGTCGGCGTTCTGCCAGGCATTGGCCCTGCGCTGACGGTTGCCCTTCTCCTGCCTGTCACCTACCGGCTCGATCCGGCCGGCTCGCTGATCATGTTTGCCGGTATCTACTACGGCGGCATGTACGGTGGCTCGACGACCTCCATTCTGTTGAATACGCCGGGCGAGAGCGCCTCGATCGTCACTGCGCTTGAAGGTAATAAAATGGCACGCGCGGGCCGCGGTGGTCCGGCGCTGGCGACAGCGGCAATCGGTTCGTTCGTGGCCGGCCTCATCGCCACGCTGGGGCTTGCTTTCGTCGCGCCTTATATCGTCAAACTGGCGCTGATCTTCGGCCCGCGCGAATATTTCGCCCTGATGGTACTCGCTTTTGTGACCGTTTCGTCGGCCTTCGGGGACTCAGCGCTGCGCGGCTTGACCTCCCTCTTCATAGGCTTTGTCCTTGCCATGGTCGGTATCGACCAGCAAACGGGTCAGGCACGGCTTTCGTTCGGGATTCCCGATCTCCTTGACGGTGTCGAAGTGACGACGCTTGCGGTTGCCATGTTTGCGATCGGAGAAACGCTTTACATCGCCGCCCAAGGCAATCGCGGCGAGGAAAAAGTGGAAGCCGTCCGGGGCTCGCTGTGGATGACGGCGCAGGATTGGTCCCGTTCTTGGAAACCCTGGTTGCGCGGCACGCTGATCGGCTTCCCGATCGGCGCCATGCCGGCCGGTGGTGCCGAGATAGGCACGTTCCTTTCTTATGCGACCGAGAAACGTCTTGCGAAGAATCCCGAAGAATTCGGTCAAGGCGCGATCGAAGGTGTTGCAGGTCCGGAAGCGGCAAACAATGCGTCGGCGGCTGGCACCCTTGTGCCGCTCCTGACGCTCGGCCTGCCGACGACGGCAACGGCGGCGATCATGCTCGCCGGCTTTCAGCAGTACGGGCTGCAGCCTGGGCCGCTGCTGTTTGCGTCCAATCCGCAGCTTGTCTGGGGGCTGATCGCCAGCCTTTTGATCGCCAATGCCATGCTGCTCGTGCTCAACCTGCCGATGATCGGCCTATGGGTGCGTCTGCTGACGATTCCGAAGCCCTGGCTCTATGCCGGCATCCTGCTGTTTGCGACGCTCGGCACGATCGGCGCCAATCCGTCGGTGTTCGAACTCGGCATGCTGCTCGCCTTCGGTGTTCTCGGCTATATCATGCGGCTCTTCGGCTATCCGATCGCGCCTGCGGTCGTCGGCCTCATCCTCGGGCCGCTTGCCGAACAGCAGTTGCGGCGGGCACTCGCCATCAGCCAGGGCGACGTGACGACGCTTGTCATGTCGCCGATTGCAGCCGGGCTGCTGATCGTTGCGGCTGCGGCCTTTATCATTCCGCTGATCTTGAGAATACGCGGCCGCGGCGAAGTTCTTTCGCAACTTGCTGCAAGCGAAGACTAAAAGAAAAAATACTGCTCGAACCCCTGCCTTGCGGCCGGCCATGAAACATGGGCCGGCTGCTTGTTTTTGCATGGCAGGCCTGAATTCCCGTCACTTGTGGAAAATGCTGCGGCGCATCATATGTGAGCAGTCAATAATGAAGCTAAGTGAGAAAAATAAATGTCCTCCTACAGCAAGTCCATTCGGGAAGGTTTCTTCGGCCGTGCCTTCGCTGTGATCGGCGCCGCAAATGCCGTAAGCGCAGCTTTCGAAGCTGGTCGCCGTCCGAAGGGTCGGGACCTCAAGGTTCTCGGTATCGCGCCGGACGCCTTCGACCATATCGGCCGTTAATCTGCCGATATATTACGAATGAAACAGCCCGCAACCGGTTGGTCGCGGGCTTTATTTTTGCCCCGGACAAGCCGCAACGCATGAAACGCTGCGGCTTTGCTTGCATCAGGCCTTCAGCCGCTCGCGGGCAGGTGAACGGGCTTCGGCTTGCGCCTTCGCTTCCGCTTCCGCTTGGGTTTTCTTGCCTTTCCGCTTGTTGTGGCGGATCGAAGACCAGAGCGAGACGCCGATGAGTGCTGCACCACCGAGACCGGTGACGACTTCCGGAATGTGGAAGAGGGTCTGGACGTACATTATGATCGCAAGGATCAGGATCGCGTAGAATGCGCCATGCTCCAGGTAGCGGTAATGCGTCAGCGTCCCCTTTTCGACGAGCATGATCGTCATCGAGCGTACATACATCGCGCCGATGCCCAGACCGATGGCGATGATGAAAAGGTTTTGCGTCAGGGCGAAAGCGCCGATGACGCCGTCGAACGAGAAGCTTGCATCCAGCACCTCGAGATAGATGAATGCGCCGAGGCCGCCGCGTGCCGCCTCTGACATGGCCCTTTGCGAGGCATCCAGCAGTGCGCCAATCACTTCGACGACCAAGAATGTGACAAGACCGTAGATCGCGCTGTAGACGAACGTCGTCGATTCTTCGCCCTCAAGCAGTGAAGCGAAAGTGAGAATCAGCAGGAGAACGAAGGCGATCTCGATGCCCTTGATCGTTGCGCCACGCGACATCAGTTTCTCGAGAGAGACGATCCAATGGACGTCCTTTTCATGGTCGAAGAAGTAAGTAAGGCCGACCATCAGAAGAAAGGTCCCGCCGAAGGCTGCGATCGGCAGATGGGCCTCGTTCATGATGCGTGCATATTCGGCCGGTTGCCGCGCTGCGAGGAGCACGGCGTCGATCGGGCCGATATTTGCGGCAATCGCCACGATTGCCAGCGGAAAGACGATGCGCATGCCGAAGACGGCAATGATGATGCCCCAGGTCAAGAACCGGTGCTGCCAGGCTGGCGTCATTTCATTGAGCTTGTTGGCATTGACGATCGCGTTGTCGAAGGAGAGGGAAATCTCCAGCACTGCCAGAACCGCGCAGATGAAGAAGATCGTCGCCATGCCGCTGATCGTGCCGGTGGACTGCCAGCCCAGCAAAGCGCCGAGCGCCAGGCCAAATGCCGTCATGATGAAAGCCCAGCGGAAATAGCCAAGCGTGGGTTTATGGCTGATGGATTGCTTCATGGCCGCACTCCTTTGGTGCGGACATCGTTTTTGAAGGATGATGTGATTGAAAAGCGCGGCATATCGCAAGGGATATGCGCGTGAGGAATTGTGAGCTTTTTCATCGAATGAAAATCCGCCGGCTATTTGCAGGCGGTACCGACATCACGAGAGCGCCGTAAAAACTCTCGCCAGAGGGGCCCGGCACCAGTGTTTGTCCTGCAGCCGATGCTTCTGCACGGGGGGCAACCATGCGCATCATTTTGGCTGCAGACAGCCTTCTAGGTAGTTAACCTGCGGCGGCAGTCAAGGCGGCCGCAGTACGCGCCGGAGCTTTTCTTTGGAACCATGCAGCCGCCCGCCCGTTAGGCTCTGGTTGAGGCAATGGAACTCCATTGCCGGCGCGATAAAAAGGAGGGACAACGATGCAGGCTTCGACTCATTCTCCCGACAAGCGGGCGGAAGCGGCTGACCGCATGAAGCGGGCAAAGCCAAACCGCATGCAGAAGGTGCAGGTGCTGCCGCCGCACCATGTCGATCTGACGCTGCCGCAGACGCCGATGGACGACATTCATTTTCCGGCTCATGTCACCGGTGCTGATCTTTCAAAAGGCGGTCCCGACACTGCAGCGTCCAAAGGCCGCAAACAGCGCCGCTAGATTTTTTCAGACGGCGCGGGAACCGTCGTCGGGGTTTTTGCATTTAAAGCCCGGACAAAAATGTGAGGACCACATGACGACTGATCTCGTGCCGCAGGACATCTATTTGAAACACGAAAGCGAATGGCAGGCTCTCAAGGAAGCCTTCGGGAACGGCATCGATATCCAGAAGCGCAAAACGGCACTCGGGAATATCACTGGCGGTGGGACGAACGTGCCTCCCGAGAACGACAGGTCAACAGGGCAGCCCGCTAATTCTGATCGCAATTAAAAGGAAGCGCTTGCATGCCTGGCGTTTTCTATGAGTCGGCCTCATCCTCCGGCGGCAGATTTTTTCCGGAATCGCGTTCCAGGCGCTGCTCCATTTTACCCAGAGCAAACAGGACGCAGACTGCAGCCGCCGTCGCGAAGAAGGCGACCGGCCAGTAACCGAAGCCCATGGCAAGGCCGATCGCGCCTGAGAGCCACATGCCAGCTCCGGTCGTCAGTCCTTTCACCTTACCTCTCGAGAAAACGATCATGCCTGCGGCCAGAAATGCGACGCCCGCCGTCACGGCCTCGATGACGCGCAGCGGATCGATGCGGACCTGCTGGTCGTTGGCAAAACTCGGCACCTGCACGGCTTCGATGGAAATGATCCCGAAGAGCGCTGCAGCAAGGCTCACCAGAATATGAGTGCGGAGGCCCGCAGGATGGTCGCGCACCTCGCGTTCGAAACCGATGACGCCGCCGAGGACGATCGCGCCGATGAGCCGCGCAAAGATGACCGAATAATGAATACCGGTTTCGGGGAACATGTCGGCAAAAATGACGTCCATGACGGGAACTCTTCCGGTGAAAACATCTCCGCGAGCTAACGTCCTGCGTGGCTCTTTGTTCGCCGGGAGGAGTGTGAGCGCTCATGCCAACCTTTCGGAAAGGATTGGGAGGCGATAATCGGCCATCACGGGATTCGGACCAGATGGCTAGAACTGCACCTCGCGGCCGCCGCCGCAAATCATCCGCAAAATCGAAGGGCAGGGGGCAGGGCGGAGCCTTGCCCTGGCTCTTCGCAGGCGCCGTTGCCGTAAGCGGCATTGCTCTTTACGACAACTGGAAGAGCGTGCGGCCGATCCTTGCCTCACGGGCGCTGGATACAGCTGCGATTACCGCTGCAATCAAGCCAGATGCGCCCAAAGCGGCTGTCGCCAAGAGTGTGCCGAGGCAGGCCGCTGTTTCGCAGCCGCAGCGCCCCGTGCCGCCTGCCGCCGTTCCGGTTCCTGCCGCGCAGCCTGTGAAGCTGTCCTCGACGGCCGCATCACCCGCCAGTTCGGAAAACGCCCGCGCTGCCTTCGGCTATTGCGGGCAGGGCGAGCATATGAACTGCGTCGGAGACGGCGGGACTTTTTGGTATAAGGGTGAAAAGATCCTGATCGCGGATATGGCCGTGCCGGACGTCGGCGCCGCGCGTTGCGAAGGAGAGCGGAGGATCGGCTTTGCCGCAAAATCGAGGCTGCTCAAATTTCTGAATGCCGGGCCCTTCGTCATGAACGCTGCCGGCAAGCCGGTCGGTGCCGGTGCGCCGCACGTGATTTCGCGCGGTGGCCGTTCCTTGGGCACTCAACTGATTAACGAGGGACTTGCCCGCAAGCCAGGCGCTGCCGGTGGGTGGTGCACCTGAGGTCTATTTCTGCTTCGGAGCCTTACCGCTGGTGCGGAAGCTGCCGGTGAAGGCCGTATCCTTGCTCTCGGCGGTGCATTCGATCACGATAGGCTTGCCGCCGTAAGGATTGCCGAAGGTGCAGGTGCCTGCCACCTTGACCTGGCCTGTCATTTTCTCGCCGGCGCCCGTCGTTACCATCTTGAGCGGAATGCGGGCATTGCCGTTGGATGCCGGCTTGATCGCGGTGCCATCGCCTTGAAAGCCAAGCATCTTGCCGCCTGACGTGAAGATGAAGGTCACTTGACCGTTCGGCAGTCCCACGCTGGCGAGTTCGCCCTTGCAGCCCTTCGTTGCATCCACTTTGCCAACGACGAGTTTTGCGCATTTGCCCGCGAGTGTCGAAACGCCGGCACCTGGAAAATTCTGGGAGGCGGCGCTGGCGCCGGAGGCGAAAGCTGCGGCGGAAAGCGCCGCGGCTGCAATCACTATCAGTCTCATCTGTTCAGGATTCCTGTCATGCTGGTTTGCCGGACGGGCGTCGCATGTTTCTGTGTCCGAAATTTGCCGCACTCAAAGAAAACGGGCCGCTGCAGGGATAGCGACCCGTTCCGGGAAGCGTGGCCGTCAACAACAACGGCCGGCCTCAGTCTTCCGTCTTGCTTGAGCGGGGCTGAATAGGTCTTCGCCTGTTCAATGGCGCCGGTTGGCGTCCTCGACGGACCAGCCGAAGCGCCATGCTTCGTAGCGGGCGTACCACACCTCAAGCTCCGTGACGTCGCGGATCGGCATCAGTTCCGGCCGCGACATGGGGTTGTCGCTCAAAGTGTAGCCAAGGACCCGGTCGCGGATTCCGCGCTCCTGCATGTCGAGCAGTTCTTCGATTTCCATCGCTTGCCCCCAACCGCCGGCCCCTCAGCCAGCCTGCCTAGGCAAACATTTCTCCTTGCTAATGTCCAGAGGGCCGGTGTCGATTCCCGCTATTCACAGGATTAGCTCAAATGGAGCAATACCTTCGTCACGGTCATGGAACCCTCCTTCTTCCGGCTTATAAGCCCCCGCGGGAACAGGAGAGACTCTCCAAAATGTGTTGTAAAAATATCGTTAAAATGCTCTGTCACAAGTTTTTGTTCATCTCCCGTTCAGAAAACGGTTTGGGAAAGCTCCGATATGGGTCAAGCTGTTCCTTGTGAATAAGGAGATACTGAATGATTCGATTGACCGCGGTGCTGACGCTGTTCTCAGTCTATGCGTTCACGATGTTCTTCATCGCAGCCATCCCTGAGACGCCGAACCTGCAAACCGCAGCAACTCTATCTGAAGACGCCACGCTTACGAAGTAAAAGTGCTTGTTGGGGTTTTGGCTGGCTTGTCAGCCGTGTTGAGCGAGAGCGCAGTTCTGCGCTGTGAGGCGCGATTGCTCGCTTCCTGGAAGATAACTCGCCTACCAGCGGCTTGGCGAAATCCCCTTTCTAGCGTGGAACAACGCTTTGACCGCTCAATATGGGGAAGATCCGGCTTCATGGACCAAGACGGTCTTTGCAGATCTCCTCAACGAGCGCCTGCAAGTCCTTCACGCGAGTGACAAGCCATTGCAGCTCTTCACTGCTGATCGTGTATTTCGACGAGTATCTCGCCTCGACGTACGCGCGAGACAAAAGCTCAAAGCAACGGCGGGCAAAACGCGTGTCGCGCGGCCAGGCGGAAACCAGTCGCGCATCGGCGCTTTCGGCTTGCGAGCGCAGCACCTTGATGCGATGAGATTTCGGACTGTATAGCGTCAGAGTCAGTAAGACGCAGTGGTAAAAGCGCTCTGTCGCTTGGTGAAGGTCGAAGGCTGCCTCAACTGAGTAACTTTTCGAAGCTGCAATCTCTGCAAGTTCGAATCGATGGCAAGCGGTCGGAAACCACTGATCAAAATACCGCTGCGCTTCAGCCGTTGCCTCCTCTGGTGTCAGCGCCTTCGGCTGGGCGAGAGGATGGCCGGGCTCCTCGTAGAGCACGATGCCATCCCTGGCGATGTCGGTAAAAAACGGCCGGCCGCGTGCCAACTGGTCGTTGACGTCTGAAAGGCAGTGCACGATCGGGATCACCGGCGTTTCGATCCGGTGGCTGATCTGCTCCTGCAGCAAGCGTTCCTCCAGCGCCTCCCACAGCTCATGCTCTTCGGCAAAGCTCTTGGTGTTGACGACGATCAGAAGGTCATAGTCGGAGCGATAGCCGCTTGAGCGATCCTCGACCCAGTCGCCGCGGGCAAACGAGCCGTAGAGCACCACCTTGAGCACCTTGCCGGCCGCTTTCTTGCCGGACAGCTTGCTGGCGCGGAACTGCTCGACCTCGAAAAACAGGATCTGCAGAATGCGGGCGAGCTCCCGGCGCTTCTTGTCGGGCAAATGGTCGAGATGGTCTGTCAGGGTCACGGCCGCGTCAAAGCCTTCGGTGGGAATCGTATCCATCGTAACGGCTCATCGGTTGTTGCGCATCTAAACTCTTTACGAGAGACGCGCATTAAATGCAACCGATAGCTATTTGTTCTGGCGGCAAATCAGCAACATTGCATGCTGCTGGCGCGGTGGCGATAACCCTCTCGAGTATTGATGTCGGCTTCGTTCACGGCCGTACAGGCCGCTCCGGTCTATTGGGTCGCTGATAGTGAGCGCCACTGGCAAGCGCCCACTGCAGTAATCCAGCCTCGCTTTCCTCCGGGCAAGTGCTTTGAAGAACTTGAGGATGGCTTCTTGTCGGTCTTTCGGAAGCTCCGAAAACGGCACTGGATGATAGTGTTTCAAGGTTTGCTGAATCTGGGAGGAGCACTATGTAAAAAGGGCCTCTCGATTTCTCGAAAGGCCCTGAATTTTAAGCGATCTGAATGGTGGGCGTGACAAGGATCGAACTTGTGACCCCTACGATGTCAACGTAGTGCTCTCCCGCTGAGCTACACGCCCATCCGATGGCGGCGCATAGATCACAAAACCTTGGGAGCCGTCAATAGGCTTTTTTGAAGTTTTGTGACGCGCCGGCCGCAAGCCTTATGCGGCAAGCATTTTGTTTACTTCATCAACGAGATCGCGAAGATGGAAGGGCTTGGAAAGCACCTTTGCATCCTTCGGCGCCTTCGAATCGGGATTGAGCGCGACGGCTGCAAAACCGGTTATGAACATAACCTTGAGGTCCGGGTCGAGTTCGGTCGCCCGGCGCGCGAGCTCGATGCCATCCATCTCCGGCATGACGATATCGGTCAGGAGCAGGGAGAAGGGCTCTTCACGGAGCCTGTCATAGGCGCTTGCGCCGTTGTCGTAGGACAGGACCTTGTAACCGGCCTTTTCGAGCGCCTTCACGAGGAAGCGGCGCATGTCGTTGTCGTCTTCGGCGAGCAGTATCTTCTGAGTCATTATCCAGACCGATTGTGAATAGGTTTTGGTGGGAGGTGCCAGCTATTTACACTAGACTTTAGCCGGTAAACAACCGGTGAATTGCCTACCCCAGGCTGTCATCCCCGCTACATAGTATGGACTTGAGGTGAGGCAACTGGCAACATGGGCGAAGCAGCCGTCCTGTGACATGGTTAAGAGGGAAAAAGGTGCCGGAAATTCGCGAATACGAGCTTTTTGAGATCCGTGAGCCCGTGTCGCAGACCATTCCCTTCGTTTATAATTCCCCCCACAGCGGCCGTATTTATCCACCGGAATTTATCGCCCAGTCGCGGCTCGAGGGCATTTCCATCCGCCGGTCGGAGGATCACTATGTCGACGAGCTCTTTTCCGCCGCCAGTCGGCTCGGCGCGCCTTTGCTTCTCGCCAATTTCCCGCGCGCCTATCTGGATGTGAACCGCGAACCCTACGAACTCGATCCGCGCATGTTCGATGGGCTGTTGCCGCCTTATGCGAACATCAATTCGCTGCGTGTTGCAGGCGGGCTCGGGACCATTCCGCGCATCGTTGCCGAGAATATGGAAATCTATGCCCGTCGGCTGCCGGTGCAGGAAGGGCTCGATCGGGTCGAGAGTATCTATAAACCCTACCACGCCGCGCTGCGTCGCCTGATTGCGCGCACCCACGTGCAGTTCGGCTTCGGCGTGCTGATCGATTGCCACTCCATGCCGGGCAATGTGCGTGTCGCAGGCAGCAATACGCGGCCCGACTTCATCATTGGCGACCGGTATGGCACCAGCGCATCGGCCGAGCTTTCGCGTATGGCAATCAGTATTCTCGAGGAGATGGGTTTCACCGCCATCCGCAACAAGCCTTATGCTGGCGGCTTCATCACCGAACACTACGGTCGGCCGGCGCGAGGGTTGCACGCCCTGCAGATCGAGGTGAACCGGGCGATCTACGTGGACGAAGTGACCCTGGAAAAGCACACGGATTTTCCGCTGATCGTCAACGCCGTAACGGGTTTCATGCGGCAGATGGCGAGCTACGTGGAACAATTCTCGATCGATACGGCGCTTGCTGCCGAATAAGCTCCTAGACAGTCGCTCAAAAAAGAACCGCGCTGTTCAGCGCGGCTAAGTCTAGGGAGGAAACACCCAAGGAGGGTATTTACAGTCAGAAGACTGTATGAAGACGCTACTGCTGCGCTGCACAATTGTCAATCATTATTTTGCAATGCAAAATCTTTAGGCAGCTATCGAGAAAATGCCTGAAACGTTTGCATTCGAGCGCAATTCCGCTAAGAAATGCGCGCGACACGGCCCAGAAAAACGGATTGCCCATGCTCCCTGACCGCACGTTCTTCAATCGCCTGGCGGAAGCCGCCAAGGCTGAAACGCTGCCGCGATTCCGGTCCGGCCTCGATGTCACAAACAAGCTTTCGAGCGGTTTCGATCCCGTTACCGAGGGCGATAAGGCAGCGGAAGCTGCAATCCGCAAGCTGATTGAAGAGCGTTTTCCTGATCATGGCATTCTCGGCGAGGAACATGGCAATGTCGGGCTGGATCGCGACTATGTCTGGGTCATCGACCCGATCGACGGCACGCGGGCCTTCATTTCCGGCGTGCCGGTCTGGGGAACGCTGATCGGGCTGCAGAAGAACGGCCGGGCGATCATGGGTATGATCGAGCAACCCTTCACTGGTGAGCGCTATTTTGCGGATCAGAACGGCTCGATCTATTCCGGGCCGGAGGGCGAACGGCGCTTGAAGACACGCGATTGCGGCATGCTTTCGAAGGCGATCCTCTTCACCACGTCGCCGCATCTCTTCACCGGCTTCGAAATGGAGAGATATCGTGAGATCGAAAGCCAAGTCCGGCTTTTCCGCTACGGAACGGATTGCTATGCCTATGCACTGCTGGCGGCCGGCCATGTCGATCTGGTGATCGAAAACGGCCTCAAGCCTTACGATGTCGGCGGGATCATTCCGGTGATCGAAAATGCCGGCGGCATCATCACGACTTGGGAGGGCGGGCGGCCGGAAAACGGTGGCTCGATCATCGCTGCCGGCAGCCGTGCTGTTTACGACCAGGCACTTGCGATCCTGCAGCGCTAAGCTACCGTCCGCTCAGACACCGATCCCCTCGACCTCTTTCCTGGCCTCGGCGTCGCTACCGGGGATAAACGCATGGAACGCTGCGAGTGCTGCGGCGCGATAGGCATCGCGCTCCTGAAAAATCTCATGCCGCGCGCCATTGATGGGCACGAGCTGGCCGGCACGGAAATAGCGGGAGAGCCGTTCCTGCGCGATATAAGGCACGACGCCGTCGCGGGTCGGGGCAATGACGATCGTTGGGATGGTGATCGAAAAGAGATGGCTCGGCATTAGAACCCTCTCGATCGCCTTGAAGGATTCGTGCAACCAGCGTGCTGTGGGCGGGCCGAGTGTCAGTTCCGGGTGCTCCTTCATCATAGCGACGTTCCGTTCGAAACGCACTTCGTCCGATGTCAGCGGATTGTCCTGAAAAGGCAGTTCCCGGAGTTTGCGGCTTAGCGGCAGCGAGCCGAGCCCGAGCGCGCAAGCCGTGGCGGCGAGGCGGCGGATGGTCGAGGCTGACGCCGCCTGGCCGATCAGGCCGATGAAGGGCGCGGAAAGCACCATGCGTTCGATGCGCGTCGTCAGATAGGGTGCTGCCGAAAGCGCAATCAGGCCGCCGGTCGAATGGCCGAGCAGATAGAATGGCAGGCGGGTGTCGGGCAGCACCACCTTCTCCAAAAAGGTGTCGAGGTCCCGTTCATAGTCGGAAAAGCGCCGCACATGGCCATGCTGCCGCTTCTTGATGAGCCGTGGCGAACCGCCCTGACCGCGAAGATCGAAGATCGCAACCCAGAGGCCCTTTGCCGTCAGATCGCGGATCGTCTCGAAATATTTCTCGATACATTCATTGCGCCCCTGGAGAATGACGACCGTGCCTTTCGCAACGGAGGTATCGGACCGGAATACCGCATAGCGCAGCTTCCAGCCGTCATGCGTCTCGAAATAGCCCTCTGTGCGGCTTGCTGGAACCGGATTGTCAGGTGTGGAGATGAGGACGCTGTCCATAAGCCGCTGCTTTCGATGCCGCCTTGAATGTAGGGGATAATGCACGGAGATGGAAAATCAACTCTTAAGCTGGAGCAAGAAAAAGAGACCGGCGGGGCGATCTGAGGGGATGCCCGGCGCCGGCCGCAAATCGGACTGAAGAAGAAGGGACGATGCACTTCAGCCATCGGGCCAGTTTGATTACCCGACGATACAATGTTTACAGAAGTGCGGCTGAACGCATGCCGAACCGCGCGTTCATGCCCTGTTCACCTGGCTTCAAACGGGGGCTTGAACTGCGGAAAGTCGATCACCATCTCAATTCTGCGGGTGCCAAAAGGGGTCCGCTGAACCGTCCCGAAGCTGCCGAATATGGGGTTTCAGGGGCATCTATCGCAACACGTCGCTTCCTCAGGAGGACATCATGCGTCACGTCGACTTTTCTCCACTCTATCGCTCGACCGTCGGTTTCGACCGTCTCTTCACCATGCTTGATAGCTTGTCTCAGCCGGATCAGGGCAATACTTATCCGCCCTACAATATCGAGCGAACCGGTGAAAACACCTACCGTATCACCATGGCGGTTGCCGGTTTCGATGAAAGCGAAATCTCCATCGAGGCTCAAGCTCACGCGCTGACCGTCAAGGGCGGAAAGAGCGAAGAGAATGCGGAGGGCAGCGAGTTCCTCTATCGCGGCATCGCCAAGCGCGCCTTCGAGCGCCGCTTCCAACTTGCCGACCATGTCGAGGTAACCGCTGCTTCGCTGAAGAACGGCCTGCTCCATATCGACCTTCTTCGCAGCATCCCGGAAGCCATGAAGCCGCGCAAGATCGCGATTGCCGCAGAGCCGGTAAGCGCGCCGAAGGCTATCGAGGCCCAGGTCGCCAACTAACCGATCCCTCCCAGGATAGGAAAAGGCAGGCGGCGCTCCGTTGGGGCGCCGCTTTTTTGTTACCTGCGGATCAGGCCGGGCTTGCAGCCTCTTCGGCTTCCTCTTCCGTTATCCGGTGCGCGGCCGCTGCGGCATATTTCTGCGCGATCACGGCGCAGACCATCAACTGAATCTGATGGAAGAGCATCAGCGGCAGGACGATTGCGCCGATCGACTGGCCGGCGAAGATGACGCTTGCCATCGGCACGCCGCTTGCCAAACTCTTCTTCGAGCCGCAGAAAGTGATGGTGATCTCGTCGGCCTTGTTGAAGCCGAGAAAGCGGCTGCCGTGCATCGTGAGCATCAGGACGATCGCAAGCAGCAGCATGTCGAGCACGACGACGACGGCGATGTCTCTTACCGAGAAGGTGTGCCACAGTCCCTCGACCACCGCGGTGCTGAAAGCGAGATAGACGACCATCAGGATCGAACCGCGATCCACCGGCATCAGGACCTTTTTCTTCGCGCGGATCCAGTTGCCGATCCAAGGCTGCAGGATCTGGCCGGCCACGAAGGGCGCAAGCAGTTGCAGCAGGATCTGCTCCAGCGCATCCCAGGAAAAGCCGCCATGGCCACCAACGGAAAAGAGCAGGCCGACGAGCAGCGGCGTCAGGAACATGCCGAAGATGTTGGAAGCAGAGGCCGAGCAGATGGCCGCCGGCACATTGCCAGCTGCCATCGAGGTGAAGGCAATCGAAGACTGCACCGTGGATGGCAGGACGCACAGGAAAAGAATGCCGAGATAAAGCGGCCGCGGCAAGATCGAATCCGGGATCAGGCTAAGCCCCATGCCGAGCAGCGGGAAGATGGCGAAGGTTGTCAACAGAATGACGAGGTGCAGCCGCCAGTGCAAGAGGCCCGCAATGACGACGTCACTGGAGAGCCGTGCGCCATGCAGGAAGAAGAGCAGAGCGATGGCAAGATTAGTGGCGACGCCAAAATAATCCGCGAAAGTGCCGCTTGCCGGAAGCAGCGAGGCAAGAATGACAGTACAGACGAGCAGGATCGTGAAGGTATCGGGCAAGAAGCGGCGCATGATGCTCTCTCGGCATTTTCAGAAGCTCGTTGCTTTGTCGCTAATTATGATTCAGGATGCAAGGAATAACAGTTATCGCGAACTGGGATTTCCGTGCTTGATTTGACGCAATTGCGCAGTTTTGTTGCCGTCGAGCAGATGGGCAGTTTCACGCTCGCGGCCGAGCGGCTGGGTCTTGGGCAATCGACCGTCAGCCAGCATATCCAGCGGCTGGAGACTACCCTCGGGCGAAAACTGCTGGCTCGCGATACCCACAAGGTCGTACTCACCGGAGATGGGGAAGCGCTGCTTTCGCATGCGCGCATGATGCTTTCGATCGAGGGACAGGTTCAATCGCTTTTCAAGGATAGCAGCCTGCGTGGCCGGCTCCGCCTCGGTGTCTCGGAAGATTTCGTGACAAGCCAGCTTCCGGCCGTGTTGGAGGATTTCGTGCGGTCGCATCCGTCGGTTGATCTGGAATTGACGGTAGCGCTCTCTGGAGCGCTCTACGAGATGCAGGACAATGGCGAGATCGATCTGGTGCTCGCCAAGCGCCGGCTCGGCGATGCCCGCGGCACGCTTGTCTATCGCGAGCCGCTCGTCTGGCTGGCGCGCGATCCGGACCATGTGTTTGCGCAGGGACCGCTGCCGCTGATTGCCTTCCCGCCGCCGAGCGTGACACGGACCATTGCGCTCGAGGCCCTCAGCCGGATGCAGGTGCCTTGGCGGATCGTCTGCACCTGCGGCAGCCTCAGTGGCTTGACAGCCGCGGCGCGGGCTGGAATGGGCGTGCTGGTGCAGCCGCGCAGCATGGCTCCTTCCGGATTGAAAGAGATTGGTGCGGCAAGGCTGCCGCTGCTGGAGGATGTGGAATTCGTGCTGGTGCCGCGCAAAGGGGCCGATCAGGCGCTGGTGTCGGCGCTTTCGGAGGATATTCTTGGGAAGGTGCGGGGCCTGCGATCAGCCGCATAGAAATAGAAACCCGCTTGGTGGCGGGTTCCGGTTGCTTGCCGATCAATAAGGCGAAACGCACTGCCGGCGCGGGCCATAGTACGGCTGGAAAGTATTGTCCCAGGCCCTGTAGGAGCGGTATTGATTATAGCACCAGCGGGTATGGGCGTTGCCGCCATTGTAGCCCGCCGGAGCATAGTAACGTGGCTGAGCCAAAGCACCGCCGATGATCGCACCGAGTGCCAATCCGCCAATAATGGCCGCGGCGTCGTTATTACGATGCCGGTAATAGCGGCGGCCGTAATAGCCGTCATAGTTCCGATAGCGATAGCCACCATAATTTCGGTAGCGATAGCCACCATAATTTCGGTAGCGATAGCTGCCGTAGTTCCTATAGCCCGGATAATAGCGGCGTCCATTCCATCGGCGGATGATCAGGCGGCGGTCTTGAACCTGCTCTATGTTCGAAACCACCTTCGGTTTTTCGAAATTGACAACCGGAAATGCTTCGGCAGGTGGAATACCGGCAAAAGCCGTCACAAGTGACATGAGCGCGACTGCTAACTTTTTCATGGCTCTTCACCTTTCGCTCATAAACGAGAAACCCTCCTTAAAGTTCCAGTCGATGGAACATTCGCAGCATTTCGCCCGCAAAAGTTAACCGGCTGCTTACCGTTTTAAGCCCCTCTCAACCCTTTCGCTTAGCTGTTTGGTGAGATTCCGACTCCTAGTTTAGGAACCGGTAACGGTCGTCGCTCGGGGCAAGGGAGGACGGACCGATGATGTATGGCGCACTATTCGTATCCGGGCTGGTGGCCTGTGTAATGATGATCCTTGTGATCGGGCACGAAGCGGAAAAGGCGGCTCGCGGTGCCCCGCAATCCGCCGTCTACGGCCATCAGAACTAAATGTAATCGGCCTTTATGCCGCCAGGCATTTCAGGAAGCCGTCGACATCGGCTTCCGTCGTGGCGAAGCTGGTGACGAGGCGGATCAACGTCTCGTTGCCGCCGACGAGTTCCGGGGTTGCGGCTGGAACCGGCCACTCGTAGAACTTTGCACCCCTTCCCTCGGCGATCTTCGCCGCCGCCGTCGTGACGACGGCGAAGACTTCGTTCGTGGCGGTGGGCCATGCGAGTCTCGCCGAATTGCTGGCGCCGATGCCTACGCGAAGGCCGTCCGCCATGCGGTTCGCGTGGCGGGCGAGACCGAGCCAGAGATCGTTCTCGAAATAGGCGTCGAACTGGGCGGCGATGAAGCGCGACTTGGAGAAGAGCTGCGCGGCACGCTTGCGGGTGAAGGGCATCTCTCTGGCCTGATCCGGATTGAAGAAGACGATCGCCTCCGCGCACCAGCAGCCGTTCTTGGTGCCGCCGAAGGAAAGCATGTCCACGCCGCGTTTCCAGGTCATTTCGGCAGGCGTTGCGCCAAGCGCCACGAGTGCGTTGGCAAAACGTGCGCCATCCATATGAAGGGCCAGGTTGCGCTTCCTTGCAATGCCGGAAATCTCACCGATTTCCGGCAGCGAATAGACGGTACCGATCTCGGTGGCCTGGGTAATAGTGACGGCACTCGCGCGGCCGTGATGCACGTCATCCTCAGGGAAGCTTGCGATCTTTGCCGAAAGCTTTGCCGGATCGATCTTGCCGGACTCTCCGGGCACAGCGACAAGGCGGGCGGAACCTGAAAAAAATTCCGGTGCGCCGCATTCATCCTCAATGACATGGGCCTCCGAATGGCAGAAGGCGACGCCGCCGGGGCGTTGGACGCTCGCAAGAGAAAGGGAGTTCGCAGCCGTACCCGTCGCGACAAAGAAGACAGCGACTTCGCGCTCGAAGACTTCGCAAAAGCGCACCTCGACTTTTTTATCGAGATTGCTGGTGCCGTATGCGGAAGCGAAACCGGCGGATTCGGCGAGCAGGCGTTGGGCAATGGATTCATGGGCGCCAGCCCAGTTGTCGGAAGAAAAAAACATGAAGAACCGTCGGGGAAAATGTGGGGTTGGCAAGTTCGGCAGGGACATTACGCCAAAGCTTCACGGGATCAAACATCTGCCTTGCAATGCATCACAAAAATTGAACTCCGCAATCAATAAACAAAATAGTGCGGCAATATGTAATTTAATTTCGTCATTCCTATTAATTCGGCAATCTTCAGTCCCAAATTGACGATTTTTTAATCGCGCGCTCTTGCGGAGCGCATAGGTTTCTGGCATAGAACTGATGAATTAGGACAGTGTTGCTGTCCTATTTTGGCCTTTACGGCCGAAGAGGCGCCGAAAGCCCTGACCTTTGCAGGGTTTCACGCTATAGTCCACTCAAGCGCAGCCTTGGCAGCGCGGAGGCGACTGGCAGGCGCGGAGCGCGGCGGCTTGCTTTTAGCGGGTCAACGCGACCGGATCTTCGATAATGCAACAGCGCTGTCACGCGCCGAACCCAGTATCAAGGGCGGCGCGCGACGAAGAGACGCCCGCTCGCGGGCTTTGACAGGAGGGAAAGATGACGAAGACGCCATCCACGGGTTTTGACCAGTTCGCAGCGGACGTGCGCGCAACGGCCAATACGCGTAAATCCGCCTCCGGTCTGCCGCGGAAACAGGGGCTTTATGATCCGCGCAACGAGCATGACGCCTGCGGCGTCGGCTTCGTCGCGCATATGAAGGGTCAGAAGTCACATCAGATCGTCAAGGACGGTCTCTTTATTCTGGAAAACCTGACGCACCGCGGTGCTGTCGGCGCCGATCCGCTGATGGGCGATGGCGCCGGCATTCTCGTGCAGATTCCCGACCGCTTCTTCCGCGAGGAGATGGCCAAACAGGGCGTTATCCTGCCGAAGGCCGGCGAATACGGCATGGGCCATATCTTCATGCCGCGTGATAAAGGGCAGATCGAGCACTTCAAGAAGGTGATCCAGGATGTGATCACAGAGGAAGGCCAGGTCTTCCTCGGCTTCCGCGACGTACCTGTCGACAACTCGTCGCTCTCCAAGGCACCAGATATCGCCGCGACGGAGCCGCACCATGTGCAGGTCTTCATCGGCGCCGGCGAGGATGCAGCGACGAACGACGAGTTCGAGCGCCGTCTCTTTACGCTGCGCAAGGTGATCTCCAATCGCATCTACGACGAGTTCGAAGGCGAGGAGAGCAACTTCTATCCGGTGTCGCTGTCGTCGGCGACCGTCGTCTACAAGGGTATGTTCCTCGCCTATCAGGTCGGCGCCTATTATAAAGACTTGTCCGACCCACGTTTCGAAAGTGCGGTCGCCCTCGTGCACCAGCGCTTCTCGACCAACACCTTCCCGTCGTGGAAGCTGGCACACCCCTATCGCATGGTCGCACACAACGGCGAAATCAACACGCTGCGCGGCAACGTCAACTGGATGGCGGCGCGCCAGGCTTCCGTGTCTTCGCCGCTCTTCGGCGAGGATATCTCCAAGCTCTGGCCGATCTCCTACGAAGGCCAGTCGGACACGGCCTGTTTCGACAACGCACTCGAATTCCTCGTGCGCGGCGGCTATTCGCTGTCGCATGCGGTGATGATGCTGATCCCGGAAGCCTGGGCCGGCAACCAGTCGATGGCGGCCGAGCGCAAGGCATTCTACGAATACCACGCAGCGCTCATGGAGCCGTGGGACGGACCGGCTGCCGTCGCCTTCACGGACGGCAAGCAGATCGGCGCGACGCTCGACCGCAACGGCCTGCGTCCGGCCCGCTATCTCGTCACCAACGACGATCGTGTTATCATGGCGTCGGAAGCGGGCGTGCTGCCAGTTCCGGAAGAAAATATCGTCCAGAAATGGCGCCTGCAGCCCGGCAAGATGCTGTTGATCGATATGGAAGAAGGCCGCATCATCTCGGATGACGAGGTGAAGTCGCAGCTTGCGACCCAGCATCCCTATCGCAGCTGGCTCGATCGCACGCAGCTCATCCTCGAAGACCTGAAGCCGGTCGAACCGCGCGCGCTGCGCCGTGACGTTTCGCTGCTCAACCGCCAGCAGGCCTTCGGCTATACAACCGAAGACACGAGAATCCTGATGTCGCCGATGGCGACGACGGGTCAGGAAGCGATCGGCTCGATGGGTACGGATACGCCGATTTCGGCGATGTCCGACAAGTCGAAGCTGCTCTACACCTACTTCAAGCAGAACTTCGCGCAGGTGACGAACCCGCCGATTGACCCGATCCGCGAAGAGCTCGTCATGAGCCTCGTTTCCTTCATCGGGCCTCGGCCGAACATCCTCGACCATACGGGCATGGCGAACGCCAAGCGCCTCGAAGTGCGCCAGCCGATCCTGACCAACGGCGATCTGGAAAAGATCCGCTCGATCGGTCACACGGAAGATCGCTTCGATACCAAGACGCTCGACTTCACCTATGATGTGGAGCGCGGCGCCGAAGGCATGCCGGAGATGCTCGACCGCCTTTGCGAACGCGCGGAAGCGGCGGTCAAGGGCGGCTACAACATTATCGTGCTCTCTGATCGTCAGATAGGGCCGGACCGCATCGCGATTCCCGCGCTGCTGGCGACCGCTGCCGTGCACCACCACCTGATCCGCAAGGGGCTTCGCACCTCCGTCGGTCTCGTCGTCGAAACCGGCGAGCCGCGCGAAGTACATCACTTCTGCCTGCTCGCAGGCTATGGTGCCGAAGCGATCAACCCTTATCTCGCCTTCGACACATTGCTTGACATGCATGCCAAGGGCGAGTTTCCAAAGGAAGTGGACGCCAGCGAAATCGTCTACCGCTACATCAAGGCGGTCGGCAAAGGCATCCTCAAGGTCATGTCGAAGATGGGCATCTCGACCTATCAATCCTATTGCGGCGCGCAAATCTTCGACGCAATCGGCCTGCAGTCGGATTTCGTCGACAAGTATTTCTTTGGCACTGCAACGATGATCGAAGGCGTCGGCCTGGAGGAGATCGCCAAGGAAACCGTTGCTCGCCATACGGCCGCCTTCGGCCGCGACCCGCTGCTTGCCAGCACGCTCGACATCGGCGGCGAATATGCTTTCCGCATGCGCGGCGAAAGCCACGCTTGGACGCCGGACGCGGTCGCCGCCCTTCAGCATGCGGTTCGCGGCAATGCTGAGGATCGCTACCGCGAGTTCTCCGACATGATGAACACTACGGCACTGCGCATGAATACCATCCGCGGCCTGTTCAACGTCAAAAGCGCCGAGCAGCTCGGCCGCAAGCCGATTTCGATCGACGAGGTCGAGCCGGCAGCCGGTATCGTCAAGCGCTTCTCCACGGGCGCGATGTCCTTCGGTTCGATCAGCCGCGAGGCCCATACGACGCTGGCGATCGCTATGAACAAGATCGGCGGCAAGTCGAACACCGGCGAAGGCGGCGAAGAGTCCGACCGCTACATGCCATTGCGCGACGGCTCGATGAACCCGGAACGCTCGGCGATCAAGCAAATCGCGTCGGGACGCTTCGGAGTGACGACCGAATATCTCGTCAACGCCGACATGCTGCAGATCAAGGTCGCGCAGGGTGCCAAGCCTGGCGAAGGCGGGCAGCTGCCAGGTCACAAGGTCGATGCGACGGTTGCCAAGACCCGTCACTCGACGCCCGGCGTCGGCCTGATCTCACCGCCGCCGCACCATGACATCTATTCGATCGAAGATCTGGCGCAGCTGATCTACGACCTGAAGAACGTCAACCCGGCATCGGACATCTCGGTCAAGCTCGTCTCAGAAGTCGGCGTTGGCACGGTTGCCGCCGGTGTTGCCAAGGCGCGCGCCGACCACATCACGGTTGCCGGCTTTGACGGCGGCACGGGTGCTTCGCCGCTCACCTCGCTGAAACATGCCGGCAGCCCTTGGGAAATCGGCCTTGCCGAAACCCAGCAGACGCTGGTGCTGAACGGCCTTCGCTCGCGCGTCGCCCTACAGGTCGACGGCGGTCTGAAGACCGGCCGCGACGTCATCATCGGGGCGCTACTCGGTGCAGACGAGTTCGGCTTTGCGACGGCACCGCTGATTGCCGCTGGCTGTATCATGATGCGCAAGTGCCATCTCAACACCTGTCCGGTGGGGGTTGCGACGCAGGATCCGGTTCTGCGCAAGCGCTTCAAGGGCACGCCCGAGCACGTCATCAACTACTTCTTCTTCGTCGCCAACGAAGTGCGCGAAATCCTGGCCTCGCTCGGCTTCACCAAACTCGATGACATCATCGGCGCTTCGGAACTGCTCGAGAAGGACGAGATGCTGGCGCACTGGAAGGCCAAGGGGCTCGATTTCAGTCGCATCTTCCACAAGGTCGATGCCGCGAAGGAAGAGACTTACTGGACGAGCCGTCAGAAGCACCCGATCGACGACATTCTCGACCGCACGCTGATCGAGAAGGCCGAGCCTGCGCTCTCCTCGAAAACGCCGGTTGCCTTCGAAGTCGACATCAAGAATGTCGACCGTTCGGTGGGCGCCATGCTTTCGGGCGAGGTTGCGAAGCGCTACAACCACCGCGGCCTGAAGGACGACACGATCAACGTCACGCTGAGGGGCACGGCGGGTCAGAGCTTCGCTGCGTTCCTCGCACGCGGCGTCACCTTCACCCTGATCGGCGACGGCAACGACTATGTCGGCAAGGGCCTCTCGGGCGGCAAGATCATCATCCGGCCCCCGGAAAACTCGAAGATCGTCGCTGAAGACTCCATCATCGTCGGCAACACGGTGCTCTACGGTGCGACCGAAGGCGAGTGCTACTTCCGCGGTATAGCGGGCGAGCGTTTCGCCGTCCGTAACTCGGGCGCAATCGCTATCGTGGAAGGTGTGGGCGATCATGGCTGCGAATACATGACGGGCGGCGTGGTGGTCGTGCTCGGCGAAACGGGACGCAACTTCGCGGCCGGTATGTCCGGCGGCGTTGCCTACGTTCTTGATGAGGCTGGCGATTTCGCCAAGCGCTGCAACATGGCCATGGTTGAGCTCGAACCAGTTCCGGAAGAGGACGACATGCTGGAGAAGCTGCACCATCACGGCGGCGACCTCATGCACAAGGGACGCGTCGACGTCTCCGGCGACATGACGCGTCACGACGAGGAGCGCCTTTATCAGCTGATCTCCAACCATCTGCACTACACGGGCTCGACCCGCGCCAAGCAGATTCTGGACAACTGGGCCGACTATCGTCCGAAATTCCGCAAGGTCATGCCGGTCGAGTACCGCCGTGCGCTCGAGGAAATGGAGCGGAGCCGGATGGGAGTTGCCGCGGAGTGAGTGCTCTAAATCGCTAAATCTGCCACTGCTCTGACGAGCGGCATGGAGGATGCTGGAAAGAACGATGATGAAAAATCGGTTTTCGCTGCTTCATTCCTTCATCTCTCTGTGCCTCGCCGTTGCAGTTTCCGCCGGAGCCTCTTTTGCCGCCGGCGGCCTTGAAACGGAATTCATAGCCCTGGGCGCAGTCATGGGACTGGCCTACAGGTACTGGGGGCCTTTGGGTCTTGGGCTTTAAGATGATGAGGGACGAAAATATGGGTAAGGTCACAGGGTTTCTGGAAATCGACCGGCAGGTAGCGAAGTATCAGCCGGCGTCGGATCGCATCCGGCATTTCCGCGAATTCACGATCCCGATGTCGGACCCGGAAGTGCAGAAACAGGCCGCCCGCTGCATGGACTGTGGCATTCCCTATTGTCATGGCCCGACCGGCTGCCCGATCCACAACCAGATTCCGGACTGGAACGACCTCGTTTACAACAACAACTGGGAAGCGGCGATTCAGAACCTGCATTCGACCAACAACTTCCCGGAGTTCACCGGCCGTGTCTGCCCGGCGCCCTGCGAGGAGGCCTGCACGCTGAACCTTGAAGATGCGCCGGTTGCGATCAAGACGGTCGAGCAGGCGATTGCCGACAAGGCTTACGAGCTCGGCTTCATCCGTCCGCAGCCGGCAACGGTCCATACGGGCAAGAAGGTCGCGGTCATCGGCTCCGGTCCCGCTGGTATGGCGGCCGCCCAGCAGCTCGGCCGCGCCGGCCATGAGGTCCATGTCTACGAGCGCGAGAGCCGGCCGGGCGGCCTGTTGCGCTACGGCATTCCGGACTTCAAGATGGAGAAGAATTTCATCGACCGTCGTGTCGAGCAAATGAAGGGCGAGGGCGTCACCTTCCATTGCGGCGTTAATGTCGGCGTCGATCTGAAGGTCGAGCAACTGCTGTCGGATTACGATGCGGTGCTTTATTGCGGCGGCTCCGAAACGCCGCGCGAAGCGGGCATTCCCGGCATCGAACTTGCCGGCGTCCACGACGCGATGCCTTACCTCGTGCAGCAGAACAAGCGCGTCGGCCGCGAAAATATTGACAGTGTCGGCTGGGCGTCAGATCCGATCCTGGCGGGCGCCAAGCATGTGGTCGTCGTCGGCGGCGGCGATACCGCTTCGGACTGTGTCGGCACGGCCTTCCGTCAGGGCGCCGTCAAGGTCACACAGCTCGACATTCGTCCGCAGCCGCCGGAGAAGGAAGACAAGCTCGCCGTCTGGCCGTTCTGGGCAACGAAGATGCGCACGTCATCCTCGCAGGCCGAAGGCGCCGTCCGCGAGTTCCAGGTGGCGACGCTGGAATTCATCGGCGAGGATGGCGTGCTGACAGGTGTGAAGTGCTGTGAAGTCGATGAGCGCCGCAAGCCGGTTCTCGGCACGGAATTCGTCATCAAGGCGGACCTCGCCTTTATCGCCATCGGTTTCCGCGGCCCGTTCACCGACAGCGTGCTCAAGGATCTCGACGGCAAGCTGACGCTCAACACCGACCGCCGCGGCTCGACCAATGTCGTTGCTAACGACAAGGACTACAAGACCTCCGTCGACAAGCTGTGGACGGCAGGCGATGTCCGCCGCGGCCAGTCGCTGGTCGTCTGGGCGATCCGCGAAGGCCGCCAGGCAGCACGCGCGATCGATGAGGCGCTGATGGGCTCCACGGTTCTGCCGGGCTGATACTGTCGCTTGAAGCCGAACATGACATGGACCGCTCGCAAGAGGTTGTGGGCGGTTGATCTATTGAGCAGTCTGTAGGGCAAACTGCTGATTTGGCCATGCGGAGTGCTTAATGACTATGAGCTTTCGGAAAGCTTTGCCGGACGATGCGGCGAATGTAGCAGCCCTGACGACCCAGGTCTGGCTGCACACCTATGCCAGGACGGGAATCCGTCAGGCGCTTTCAGATTATGTGCTGACACAGTTCACGGCAGAGAATTTCCGGCCTCACCTGGCCGGTGACACCCAGTATTTCATCCTGTGCGAGATCGACGGACATCTTGTCGGTTATCTGCGTCTCGATTTCGATGCGCCGTGTCCGGAGCTTTCCGACGTCACGACACAGGTCGTCACACTCTATGTCCAAGAGCACTTCATCGGAAAGGGCATCGGCGCCGAATTGCTGCGGGAGGCAGACCGCCTCTCGGCCAGGCGTAGCGCGACGCACATATGGCTGGCCGTCAACCATCAGAACGCCCACGCTATCCAGTTCTATGAACGGCAGGGCTTTGAAAGGCGGGGCTCGACCTACTTCGAGTTCGAAGGCGAGCGTCACGAAAATCTCATCTACCTTCGCATTGTCGCTCAGCCGAAGGGCTGAAGCTTATTTGGCCGAGACCTGCTTCGGCACTTTCGAGGCCGGAAGGCTGTAGTCGTCCACGCGTCCTGCCGGCGCCGGTTCCATCTGGCCGTCGTGCACCAGCATGTCTCGCGGCGACCTCGTCAGCGTGACCGGAGGCTGCCTGCCGCCGAGGAGCTCGGTGCCTCCGTCGAGATTGGGATCCGAAAGGCTGATCGGCTGTGTATGCGCGGCCGGATCCGACGGCAGCCCTAGATGGGGCAGATTGCTTGTGTCGAGGCGCATGAGGTCGGGGCTTGCCTGCGTGCCGAGAAGACGACGGGCCGGCTTTTCCACGTAGAAGGCCACCTTGCGGCGTCCGGCCTGTGTCAAATTGATGCCGTCCGACGTGCGCAGGCGCACCTGCTGACCATTGATGTCGGAACCGGTAACGACGAACTGTCCGTTCTCGTCTACAAAGCCATCCCAGATATCGATGAACTCACCGCCGATGCTTTCGACCTGCTTGCGATAGAGCTGGTTCATCTGAACGGCGTCGGCCGTCATCGAGGGTGATTCGAAGGCGGGCAAGCCGACCCAAAGCAATGGTATCTTGCGGTTGGTTATTTCCTTGCCGAAGTTCAGTACGCGCTTCTGATATTCGCCATACCAGGCGTCCGTGCGGAACTTCTCCTTGGTGCCGCCGATTGCCATCTGCTGCCGGTCGTTGGCGCCGATCATGACGACGACCATCGCCGGCTTCAGTTCGTCCATCATGTTTAAGAGCTGTTCGGGCCAATCGTAATAGTCGTCCCGCACCAAGCCGGAAGCAACGTTGCCCCGGGCTTCGACGACGACGCCGGGTGAGGCCTTGAAGGCTTCCATCATGCCGTCGCCGAGGCCGCTCGCAAGGAAATCGCCGACGATCAGGATTTTTTGTGCGTTCTCGAGCTTCTGGACCACGGGTTCCTGGGGAACCGGCGCTGCGGGCCGCGGAGTAGCAACTGTCTTGGGTGTGACTGCAGTGCGTCTACGCTGGCGCTGCGGGGCGCGCCGGACCTCGGGGGGGGCTGGATATTCATCGATATAACGGCGTCCGAGGAAGAAATCGAAGATCGAGCGGCGGTAATAGTAGCGCTCTTGGGCATCGGCGAAATCGACGGGAGCTGTGATGCCGAAAGAAAACACCAGAACGGCGGATAGCAGCGTCCTCCAGCCCGGTTTTAGCCCCTCACCCGATCTACGCATCGTCATGCCCCACCTCTCGCGACATTTTCGCATGGAGGGGACGCAGGCGTCCACTCTCCATGAAATCTATGTCGCGGATTTTTCCTTTCTAGCGCCGGAGCGCGTTCAGGAGGGGGAGCGAAGGTTCGCCATCGGCCTGCATTCCGAGGCGTTCCTGAACAGCCGAGATCGCGGCTTTCGAACCTGAGCCGAAATTGCCGTCGACCTCGCCATTGTAATAGCCGAGCGTCTTCAAGCGATTTTGCAGCTCGAATTTTTCCTTCATGTCGAGCGTGCCGTCCGGGCGCGGCCAACGCTGCTTCACGCCGCCATAACCGGCGATTTCATCAGCAAGCAAACCGACGGCGAGCGCGTAGCTGTCGGAAGCATTGTACTTCTTGATGGTGAAAAAGTTCGCGGTCATCAGGAAGCCGGGACCGCCGGCGCCGGCCGGCATCTTCAGCACGGCCCTTGTTGAGCCGTCGCGGAAGCCCTTGCCGTTGGGGCGGGTGACGCCCATCGCTGCCCACTGCGCGATCGTATGCGTCTTACCGGCCTGCTTTGCCAGGCTCGCCGGAACCGAGACTTCGTAGCCCCATGTTCTGCCGGTGTCCCAGCCGTTCTTTGCGAGAAGATTAGCGGAGGTCGCAAGCGCGTCCGGCACGGAATTCCATATGTCGCGATGGCCGTTGCGGTCGGCATCGACCGCATAGAGCAGATAGCTTGTCGGGATGAACTGCGTATGGCCCATGGCGCCTGCCCAGGATCCCGTCATGCCATCGGCCGAGATATCGCCGTTCTGCAGAATCTTCAGCGCGGCGACGAGCTGCTTCTTGGCGTATTTGGCGCGGCGGTCGTCCGCGTAGGCAAGGGTCGCCAGCGCGCGCGGCACGTAGTGTAGGCGGTCGTCCTTTTGGAGCACGGCGCCATAATTTGATTCCATCGACCAGATCGCCAGAATGATGTTCTTGTCGACGCCAAAATGCCGTTCGATCGCGGTAAGGGTTGCCGCATGCTTTGCGGCCATTTTGCGGCCGATCTCGGCTGTATAGGGGTTCACGCGGGAGTCTACATAGTCCCAAATCTTGGCCCTGAATTCCGGCTGATAGGCCGCCTTTTCAAGGACTGTTGGGTCCGGTTCAGTCACGCCTGCGAAAGCTTTCCGGTAGGTTGCCTTGCTGATGCCATTTTGCGCGGCAGTTTGGTAAAAGTCCGCGATCCACTTCTGGAACCGCTGGTCGGCAGCCGCGTTATGGGGAGCCAGACCTGCGGAAGCGGTCACAATGAGGGCGAGAGCAAGACCATGAAGGGAGTATTTGCGATTCTGGGCCATCGGCAGTCGTATCCGTCATCTTCGTTACACGTGCGGCGGAGTTGCGGTTTCCGGCCAAACCCGACACTACCGGAACGGAGTCAACAAATTCTTTACCATGACCGGCTTCTCCCGTCATCCTTTGCAAAACGGTAGCGATTCTAATCTAGTTCACCCTAAATAGCTTGAGTGTAAAAGCGATCCAGCCCCCTAGGAGGTCTACGTGGGACAGCAGAAAAAAGTTCGTAAAGCGGTATTTCCGGTTGCAGGTTTGGGGACACGGTTCCTCCCGGCCACCAAAGCCGTTCCGAAGGAAATGCTGACTGTCGTCGATAAACCGATCATCCAGTATGTGATCGACGAGGCGCTCGAAGCCGGCATTGAACACTTCGTTTTCGTGACGGGCCGCAACAAGCATATCATCGAAGACTATTTCGACATTCATTTCGAACTCGAGCAAACGCTGAAGGAACGCAGCAAGCAGGCGGAAATGACGCTGCTCGCCAATCAGCTTCCGAAAGCAGGCACGGTCAGCTTCACACGTCAGCAGGAGCCGCTCGGCCTCGGCCACGCCGTATGGTGCGCCCGAGAGATCGTCGGCGACGAACCTTTCGCCCTGCTGCTGCCGGACATGATCATGAAGGTGGAAGGCAAGGGCTGCATGAAGGGCATGATCGATCTCTATGCCCAGAGCGGTGGCAACATCATCGCCGTTGAAGAGTGCGATCCGGAGCAGGCGCACAGATACGGCATCGTGGGAGCGGGCGAACCGATCGGCGAGGGTTTCCGCATCACTGGTATGGTCGAAAAGCCAGCCAAAGGCACTGCACCCTCCAACTTCTTCATCAACGGCCGCTACATCCTGCAGCCGGAAATCTTCAAGATCCTCGAGACGCAGGAGCGCGGTGCCGGCAATGAAATCCAGCTGACCGACGGCATGCTGAAGTTGCTCAAGGAACAGGATTTTGCAGGCTACCACTTCCGTGGCACGACCTACGACTGCGGCGCGAAGGATGGTTTCATCCTGGCCAACGTGGCGTTCGCACTCGAACGTGCGGATATTCGCCCGACCGTCGAAGACGGTTTCAAGGCACTGCTGAAAGGCCTTTGAGGCTAGCGTTTCAGCTTGAGACCGACGCCGGCTCGCCATTGCTGCGAGTCGGCGCCTACATCCCGCGTCGTCAGCTCGTATCCCAGCGTGCTGGTGAAATCGAGATAGCGGTTGATGTTCCAGGTCAATCCGCCGCTCGCGGTGTAGACCGTCTCGTCGCTGCTGCCGCCGGACGGATAGTCCCGCAAAGTCACCCCACCCAGCACCGTTGCTTGAAGATTGGCGCGCAGCTGATGCGTGATCGCCGTCGTCAGCACGTGCGAGATATAACCGCTCTGACCAGCCGTCGTTGAAGGTTGGATGCTGGTCGATAGATCAAAACGAACGTCGGTTCCACGCAGCGGCGACCAGAGGAGGTTTGCGTCGACGGTTGCGGTGTCGATCGAGTCGAGGCGGCTATCATCAAAGGTTGCAGTTTCGTAGCCGAGACCGACTTCGCCTTTCAGCTTTTCTCCGAGATCGATTTCGACGCCGGCTATGACACCGTAGCTGTCGCCGGAGCGTGCAAAGCCTGCCGAATCCCGCGTTTCATCGTAGACCGTTGTGCCGATGGAGGCCTCGATGAAGGGAATGAGTGCGGGCGAAAGCTCGTAGCCGACGCGGGTCCGCAATGTGCCTGACGTCTGGTTGCGGTCGCTGAGCGAGACCCTCGTGCCGTTCGAAAGCACGGCGTCGGAGTAGATCGTCCGTGTCAGATCGAGTGCTGCGGTACCGCGCAAGATCCCGAAATCGCGCTCGACGGATGCGCCCGCCGAAAACTCCTGCACGTCCGATTGCTGCTCGGCATCGGCGATTGCGTCGGGATCGTCGGTGTCCTCGCGATAGAACCGGTATCCGCCCTTGATATGCGCGACCGTGTCGTCATGCAGGTCGAGGCGAAGGTCGCCGTCGATGTCGAAGGCGGGCTGCTCTTCGCCGCTACCGCTGATATTCTGCTGCCATGTGCCCTGGCTGGTGATGAGGAGCTGATGCAGCGCCCAATCGGAGGTCAGTGTTGCGTAAGCATCGGTTTCGAGGAAAGCACGGGTTTCCTTCGTGCTGCCGTCCTTCGTGGTTTCGGTATTGATCGACTGGGTAACGGAGGGGCGCAGTACGAAGGTACCGACGTGGATGCCCGCCGTCTCCTGGGCCGAGAGGGTTTCCTCCAGTTTCCGTGGCGCCCTCCTGTCATCGACCGCTGGTTCGCGGGTGTTCAGGCGGCGTATCTCCTCATCGAGGATGGAGCCGGTCGTTTCATCGGACGGATCCTGATTCGTTGCCCCGGCTGTCGTTGATGTTCCGGCTTGTTGACCTGAGTTGGATGGGATGCCGCTGATTAATTCATCGTTGGAAGGATTTGCTATATCGCTATCATCGACCGCGCCATTGCCGGCGGGAAAAGACTGCTGTGCATTCGAGGAACCGCTATACGACTGCGAACTGGATGCAGACGAATAGCGGGATGTGCCGCTGCTGATGCTGCTCTGCGTGGACTGAGCAAACCCAGGGCCAGGTGGAAGAAACACAGCGCAGAGAACGATAGAAGACACGGCAAAACGCGTCGCGCGGAGCGGCGTCAAACTGCTCGTCTCATTTTCCTTGGCCATCCGGATTCCGCGTGTGGCATGCTCAATTTGTTACCCGAACGTAAAGCCTTGTGGTTAATCATTCGTTTCGGCTGCAGCGCTCTGTTCACAGGTTGCAAAGCGGCATGGGTGGACACCTTAAATGAAAAGCGCTAACGCATGGCCATGAGGAAAGCGGTCAAACTTGTTGAAAACAGTGTGCTCGAATCCGCCAAGCGGACGATCGAGACGGAGAGACGCGGCCTGGAGGCGTTGGAACGCGCCTTGAATGACGGCCTGTCTGAGCCCTTTTCTCAAGCGGTTGAGACGATCGGCGGCATTAGCGGCCGAGTCATCGTGACTGGTGTCGGCAAAAGCGGGCACATTGGTACAAAATTGGCGGCTACTCTTGCTTCGACGGGCACGCCGGCGTTTTTCGTTCACGCCGCGGAGGCCAATCACGGCGACCTCGGGATGATCGCGAGGGACGATCTTGTCCTCGCCATATCCAAAGGCGGCGAAAGCGCAGAACTGCGCAGCATCATTGCCTATACACGCCGATTCTCCATTCCTTTGATCGCGCTCACGTGCAGCGAGCGCTCGTCGCTGGCGACAGCATCTGACATCGTATTGCTGATCCCGAACGAACAGGAAGCCTGCCCGAACGGGCTTGCGCCAACGACATCGACATTGATGCAACTCGCCCTCGGGGATGCGCTGGCGATCGCGTTGCTTGAAGCGCGCGGTTTCACGGCGCGGGATTTCCATGTTTTCCATCCGGGCGGAAAGCTCGGCGCCAGCCTGACGCATGTCGGCGACGTCATGCACACTGGCGAGCGCGTGCCGCTGGTGCCGAAGGGGACGCCGATGCCGGAGGCGATCCAAGTGCTGTCGCGCAAGCATTTTGGCTGCGTCGGCGTTCTAGAGGAAGACGGGCGGCTCTGCGGCATCGTTACCGAGGGGGACATTGCCCGCAACCTTACACGCAATCTGTCCGAGCTTTGCGTCGACGATATCATGACGCGCACGCCGAAGACCGTGAAGCCGACGGCGCTTGCAACAAGCGCGCTGGCATTGCTGGAGCAGTATCAAATCGGCGCACTGATCGTCATCGATGACGACAACAGACCGGCGGGCCTGGTGCATTTTCACGATCTCTTGCGGATCGGCGTCGCCTGATTAGAGCGGCTCGACCGTCAGGTCGCGGCCATTGCTTGCGACCACCTTCACCTGCGTTCCGGCCGGGAGGTTCGGGCCTGTCACCCGCCAGATCGTATCATCGAGGCGAATGCGGCCGCGGCCTTCGGCGATCGGTTCCGAGAGCGTTGCCGTTCGGCCGACGAGACTTGCGCCCCGCTGATTGAGGAAGGGCTCGTCAGTCACATTATGGCGAAGCGTTAGCCGGCGGCCGAGGAGTGTCGCGGCAACGGCCAGGACAGCGAACAGGATGAGCTGCGTTTCCCAGACCCAGAAGGCGGCATCCCAAAACAGTAGCGACAGAACGCCTATGGCGAGTGCGGCGAGCCCGATCCAGACGAGGAAAAAGCCAGGCACGATCATCTCGGCGGCAAGCAGCACCAGGCCCACGATCCACCAGCTCCATGGTCCCAATTCTGCAACGATGCGTGCCAGCATTCGTCAGCGCTCCGGGGTTTGGTTGAAGGGATTGACCGGTGGGTTCGTGCGCGACGGCACTTGACGCGGACGTGGCGGGGAGGGCGGATTGTTGCCGTCGCCGAAGACCTCCCTAGCGATCGCGCCGATGCCGCTCAGAGAGCCGATAATGGACGAGGCTTCCATCGGCATCATGACAATCTTGGAATTGGAAGCCGAGCCGATCGCGGTAAGAGCCTCGGTATATTTTTGGGCGACGAAGTAGTTGATCGCCTGCACATCGCCGGCGGCGATTGCTTCCGAGACCATCTTTGTCGCCTTGGCCTCGGCCTCGGCCAGACGCTCCCGGGCTTCCGCCTCGCGAAACGCTGCCTCGCGCTGGCCTTCCGCTTCGAGGATCGCCGATTGCTTGGCCCCTTCGGCGCGAAGGATCTGGGCATTGCGCGAACCTTCGGCTTCCAGAATTTGGGCACGTTTCTCACGTTCGGCCTTCATCTGCCGTGCCATGGCGTCGACGAGATCGGTCGGTGGACGGATGTCCTTGATCTCGATGCGCGTGACCTTGATACCCCAGGGCTGCACCGCGTCATCAACGACGCGCAGCAGCCGGTCGTTGATCGCATCACGGTTGGACAGAAGCTCATCGAGATCCATGGAGCCCATGACGGAGCGGATATTGGTCATCGTCAGGTTGAGGATGGCGTTTTCGAGATTGGAGACCTGGTAGGCGGCCTGAGCGGCATTCAGGACCTGGTAGAAGGCGACGGCATCGGCGGCGACGGAAGCGTTGTCGCGGGTGATGACTTCCTGGGTAGGAACATCGAGCACCTGCTCCATGACGTTCAAGCGGGCGCCGATGCGCTCGATGAAGGGCGTGATGATGTTGAGGCCCGGCTCCAACGTCCGCGTATAGCGTCCGAAGCGCTCGATCGTATAGCGATAACCCTGCGGCACCGTCTTGACGCCCGCAAAAAGCACCAGGATGACGAAGACGACGAGCGCAATAACGACGATATCGAAACCGCCCAAGACCATGAAACCCCTCCCTCGGCGCAGGCCGCGCCACAACATCGGATGTGGTGAGTTAACATGTTCTTTGCAATTGGGAAATGACGACCGTCAGACCCAGCCGAGCAACTCGCGACGCACGACTTTTTCCAGCACGCGCATGCCGTCGTCGCTGTCGTTGAGGCAGGGGATATGCGCAAATTTCTCGCCGCCGTTCGCGTGGAAGGAGTGAGCCGCCTGCTCGGCGATCTCTTCCAGTGTCTCCAGACAGTCGGAGACGAAACCCGGATTAAGGACGGCGATGCGTTTGACGCCGTCCTGCGCCAGCTTCTCGACGGTCTTGTCCGTATAGGGTTGCAGCCATTCTTCCGGCCCGAAGCGGGACTGGAAGGTGACCATGAACTTCTCCTCCGAAAGGCCGAGCTTTTTGCGGAGCAGGTGCCCTGTCTTCTGGCACTGGAAGTAATAGGGATCGCCTTGTTCGGAATAGGAGAGTGGGATGCCGTGGAACGAAGCAAGGATCATCTCCGGTTCCCAGTCGAGCGTCCCAAGACGCTTCGTCACCGAACTGGCGAGCGCCTCGATATAGGTTTCATCGTCATGGTAGTCCGGCACGGTCCGCAGCGCCGGCTGCCAGCGCATCTTCAAGAGATGCTGGAATGCCTTGTCGTTGACCGTCGCGGTCGTTGCTGCCGCATATTGCGGATAGAGCGGGAAAAGAACGATGCGGTCGCAGCCTTCGTCCTTTAGTGCGTCGATGCGCGAGCCGATGGAGGGCGTGCCGTAGCGCATCGCCCAATCGACCTTGACGTTCGGCAGGTCTTTCAGACGCGCGGCCATGAGATCGGACTGGTTGCGCGTGTAGGTACGCAGATAGCTCTCGTTATTATCCTTGTTCCAGATCGTCTCGTAGGCCTTACCGACCTTCTGGGGGCGGGTGTTAAGGACAATGCCGAAGAGGATCGGATACCATTTCCACGGCGACCATTCGATGACGCGTTTGTCTGTCAGGAATTCGCGCAGATAGCGTCGCATGGATGTGTAGTCGGTGCCGTCAGGCGTGCCGAGATTGACGAGAAGAACACCGACCCTGCCGAACTTGACGGGTGGATGCTCCGCCGGGAGGTATGAAGTTGCAATGGTCATCTTGGCCCCAACGCTTAATAGTCTCTACCCGCTCATGCGCAGTCGGGCTCGGTTGGCTCATCCCTATAAGTAGAAAAACCGGCCCGGGAAACCCCGGACCGGCTTTCAAGCTCGGGACAAATCGTCTTACTTCGCGGGAACCTGAAGCTCCTTGCCCACCATCAGACGGCGCGGGTCTGGATTGCCGTTGGCTTCGGAGATCTTCTTCCAAAGTTCGCCGTCACCGTAGAATTGCTTAGCAAGATCCCAAAGCGTGTCACCTGCCGCGATAACGTGGTTTGCCGGCGTTGCAGCCGGTGCAGGTGCAGTGGCTGCGGGAGCAGGTGCCGTCGCAGCTGGAGCCGCAGGCGCTGCAGCCTCAGCCGATGCGAGCGCCGTTATGCGGCCGTCGGTATAGGGCTTGTAGGGGTTATGGGCCGCCAGATATTCGACGGTCACGTCCGCAAGATCCGGGCCGAAATCATAGGCGTTCTTGCCGGCCGTTTCGAAGATCGAATAACCGTCGCCGCCGCCGCGCATGAAATTGTTGGTGACGACACCGTAGCTCTTGGCGGGAGCGATCGGGACGAATGCATCGCCTTCCCTCACTTGGACGTCGCTGATGCGGCTGCCTGCCGGCTTGGATTTGTCGAAGCTGTACTTCAGGCCGGCAACCTGCGGGAAGCGGCCAGCGCCCTCGTCGATCTGGCTGACGCCGTTTTCCAGCGCCTTGACGATGTCCGAGCCCGTCAGCTGGAAGGTGGCCACCGTATTCTGGAACGGCAGGACGGTGATGACCTCGCCCTGGGTGATATCGCCACCGTCGATCGAGGCGCGCAGGCCGCCGCCGTTCTGGATGGCGATCTGCATGCCCTGGTTTTTCGTGCGGTCCAGCATGGCGTCGGCGACGAGGTTGCCCATCGAGCACTCCTTGACGCGGCAAACCGTGCGGTCGCCCTCGATCGGAGCTTCGGATGCGCCGATGACCTTCTTGCGGAGTTCTTCGATCGGTTTTGCCAGCTCCTGGATACGGGCAACGAGGGCCGGGTCGGGCGTGAAGGAGGAGTCGATCAGGATCGGATCGCCCTTGGCGCTCTTGACGACGCCGCTGTCGTCGAAGTCGACGACGAGATCGCCGAGATACTTGCTGTAGGAGGCAGCCTGCACGACCGGCACCTTGTAGCCGCCCGGATTGTCTACCATCGTCGGGTAGGGGCCTTCCGCCTTTGGATCGGTATTCGAAAGCAGGCTGTGCGAGTGGCCGCCGACGACCACATCGACATCCGGAATCTTGGCGATGGCTGCGAGATCGCGCGGATAGCCGACATGGGTGAGAGCGATGATCTTGTTGATGCCCTGCGCCTTTAGTTCCGCGATGGCGGCGGTGATCGTCTGGACATCTTCGGCAATCATCACCTTGGGGCCGGGAGAGGAAAGCTCTTCAGTATCATTGGCCACAGCCCCGACGATGCCGATCTTCTGGCCGCCGACATCGAGTACTAATGAAGGCTTGATGCGATCACCGACCTTCGCGCCGTCGGCGGCAAGGACGTTGGCGGAAATGACCGGGAACTGCACCTTGTCGAGGAAGGCGGCGAGACCGTCCTCGCTGTCGTCAAATTCATGATTGCCGACGGTCATGACGTCGAAATTCATGGCGTTCAGCATTTCGGCTTCCGCAGTACCCTTGTAGGTCGTGTAGAAGAGCGAGCCCTGAAAGTTGTCGCCGGCGTTCAGCAGCAGGACGTTCTGGCCGGAGAGCGCCTGACGGCGCTGGTCGATCGCGGTCTTCAAGCGGGCGGCGCCGCCGAAGCACGCGTTCTTGCCTTCGTCCTCCGCCGAGCAGGTGGAATCGAACTTGTTGATCGACTCGATGCGTGAATGGAAATCGTTGATATGAAGAATATTGAGCTGGTAGTCCGCGAAGGCTGCGCCGGCGCTGAGGGCCAGCATCGATGCGGTCAACAGACCGAAGCTAAATGACTTGGTCATCCTGTTCTCCTGATTTGATGGCGAGGCCCGTACCCCTGGCTCCGCCCTTCCCTTATTCGTTTTGGCGGTTACCCGGCGGGCGGATGTTTTCATCAACGATGACCGACCGCAAGTGCAAAAAGCCGTGTTTCCCGAGGTGCTTTCCAAAAGGCAAAAACGAAAAAAGCTCCCGCGAAGGGAGCTTCTTCATTGAAGGTGTGCTGGGAAATTACATGCGGCGCGTCAACGTGAATTGCGAACCTGCATCCGAGGTGCAGTTCAGCTGACTTTGGTTGACGAGCGCGCAATTGACCTTCGACTGCGTCTTGCGAACCAGCGATGTCATGCTGATTTCGACCAGTGACGGCGAAGTGTTGATGTACGTGCCGGACGCGAGCAGCTGGTTGCTGTCGGTCGTGCGGGTGGTGAAGGTGCCGGCCTGGAAGGTAGAAATGATGCCGTTCGGATCAGCCCAGGAACCCTCGACGCCGGTCGGCGCAGCGCGTGTCGCTACCGGCATGGGGCGGTCTGAGACGCAGGCGGCAAGCGCTGCCGCTGCACCCGCAAGGACGAGAATGTTTCTAAACGTCATATGGTTCTCCCGGCGATTCGGAGCGGACTCTATCCGCGAAAGTCCTGAAAAACATGGCCCGAGCCCGCCGCCATGGCAAGTCTCCTGCAACGATGAAGCGAAATTACACAGCAGGCGTTACAAAAATGTCCGCCTTTGCCCGGCAAATTGGGGCGAAGTTTCTGATGCGCTGATAATTAGCATTCCGTTTTAATTGACTTGCTCATATTAATGCCGGTGACGCGAAAGCCAGCTGTCTCATAGACATGCTTGGCGCGCTTGTTATCCTCGGCAACGCGCAGCCTTATCTGCTCGAAACCTGTCTGTGACAGGTTGGCTTCCAAGGTATTCAACGCCCGCTTGCCAAAGCCTTTTCCCTGATGCTCTGCAAAGATATAGAAATCTTTGATGAATACGAAGCGCTTCGCTGGATCGGGACGATACCAAAGATAACCCACGACGCACTCAATTTCCGACGCTTGGTCTATGACACAGAGCATGACTTCGCCGGGCGTGTTGACGCCAAGCGGCAGGTCATTTGCAATTTCCCGATTGGCCTGTGCCACGGCTTCATGGCGGGAAAGACCGTAATTGGCCGAGATCTCGGTGGCATAATCCGTGATGAAATAATCGAGGTAAGCCGGATATTCGCTTTCACGCATTGGTCTGGATGAGATCACGGAGGGTTCCTCTCTATGAGCCTGTTGCCCCAGCAGTGTGCCATGTAGAAATAGGATTTCCCAATCGAGAAAAGTCGGGACGTCGCGCTTGGCGACCTTCACGCTTGTCGTCCTACCGATAAGATCGTTTTCGGATGTGGAGTGGAGCGGATTATCTGCCGCCCCACTACACTCGCCCCGCGTAGGCATTGATGCGAGTTTGAATCTCCTGGTTACGAACGGACCAGGATGTTCTTGAATTGCCAGGGATCCTTCGTATCGATGTCTTCCGGGAAGAGGCCCGGGCGGCCATCGAGGGGGGTCCAGTCGGTGTAGTGACCTTCAACCGGGCCGAGATAAGGCAGTTGCACTTCGAGGCAGCGCTTATAATCGATCTCGTCGGCCTCGACGATGCCGGCCTTCGGATGTTCGAGGGCCCAGACCATGCCTGCGAGAACCGCGGAGGTCACCTGCAGGCCCGTTGCGTTCTGGTAAGGCGCGATGCGACGGGTCTCATCAAGCGAGAGACGCGAGCCGTACCAGTACGCATTCTTCTCGTGGCCGTAGAGGAGCACGCCGAGTTCGTCGATGCCATCCTCCAGCTCGTCCTCGTCGAGGACGTGGTGGACCGGCTGCGACGTACCGCCGTTGCCGAACATTTCATGCAGCGACAGGATCGCGTCATTGGCCGGATGGTAGGCATAGTGGCAGGTCGGGCGGAAGGTGACCTCGCCATCCTTGTCGCGGACCGTGAAATAATCGGCGATCGAGATCGATTCGTTATGGGTGACCAGGAAGCCGTATTGCGGACCTGGCGTCGGGCACCATGTGCGGACGCGGGTGTTGGCGCCTGGCTGCTCCAGATAGATCGCGGCCTTGCAGCCCTTCTTCTGCTTCTTGGCGTTCTTCGGCATCCAGTTTTCATGGGTGCCCCAGCCGAGTTCGGCGGGCTGCAAGCCTTCGGAGATGAAGCCTTCGACAGACCAAGTGTTCCAGAAGACGTTGAGCGGTTTCGGATGCTTGGTGCGCTGGGTGTCGCGTTCGGCGATGTGAACGCCCTTGACGCCGACCTTCTTCATCAGCTTCGCCCAGGCTTCGCGGTCGTGCTGATCCGGTTCTTCGAACTTCACGCCGATCTCGTTGGCGAGATTGACCAGCGCCTGCTTGACGAACCAGGACACCATGCCCGGGTTTGCGCCGCAGGTGGAGACAGCCGTCGCCCCGCCTGGGTTCCTTGCCTTTTCCTTGCGCACGGTTTCGCGCAGCGCATAGTTGGTGCGGTCAGCATTCTTCATGTTCTTGTCGAAATAGAAGCCGAGCCAGGGTTCGACGACGGTATCGATATAGAGCACGTCGAGCTTGCGGCAGAGCTTCATGATGTCGAGCGAGCCAGTGTCGACCGAGAGATTGACGCAGAAGCCCTGCCCTCCGCCTTTGGTCAGAAGCGGCTTCAGGAGATCCTTGTAGTTGTCCTTCGTCACATATTCCTTGATATGGAGGATGCCGTACTTCTTCAGGATTTCCATGTCGGCCGGCTCGTCGCGCGGGTCGATAACAACCATCCGGCTCTTGTCGAACTTGAAGTGGCGCTCGATCAGCGGCAGCGTGCCGCGGCCGATGGAGCCAAAGCCGATCATCACGATCGGACCGGTAATTTCGGCATATACCGGGTGGGTCTGTTCCGTCATTCTTTTCTCCTGTGGAAGGCGGCGAAGGCGATGAGCCTCTAAGGATTCTTCTGAAATGGCGCAAGAAATGCGAGGTGACCGGCTCTAATCATAAATCGGCGTCACAATAAAGAGCGTTTGCGGGAAATCGATTGGCAGACAGGCGATAGCCGGCGGGCGAGCATGCGCAGCTTTGCGACGAGTGCGGCCTTCTGCAAGGCCAGACCTTTGTAAGCGGTCTGATGTTCGTCAAGCGTCTCGAGCTGGTTCGCGAAGCTTTGCACCAGTACTGCCGCCTTTGGATGGTGCTCGATCGCGGCTACGGGATCGACATAGACGCGGATGGTGAAGACGATATCGCCGGAGCCTGGCAGCTTGCGCAATGTCTGGCGCTCGACACGGGCGAAGCGTTCAGCGAGTGTAAAGGCCGCGGCCTGCGGCGGACGGCTATGTTTGGACGCAGGCAGGAAAAGATCGCCTGTGGCGTTCACAGACCAGTTCATGCGCTCGACGGGCTGAGCGGTCTGCAGACTGTCGAAGATGCGGGTAATCAAGGTCGCGTTGCGCGTCCCTTCGCCGAAACCGGGCACGTCTGCATGGATCGCCTGCATCGGCCGGCCAAACTTTTCCTTGAGCGACCAGGAAGAAGGGAAGGCAACGTAACCGGCGACGAGGTGCCAGCCGTCGTCCTTGCGGCGCATGATGACGAGGTCGTCGGCAATAAGTGAGCCGGCCTTCAGAAGTGGCGGAAGGGATGGCTCCCAGACATCGACGGGTTTGCCGGCTACTTCAACAAGATTGCCAATGCGGCGGTAGAGGGCCGGATAGGCCTCGCAAAGGTAATTCACGAGAAGGTCGAGGCATTCCTGCTGTGCGGTTTCGGTGTCCTCCTCGGCCACGAAAATCTCATCCCGATGGGCTTCAAGCAGATGTTGCTTTTCGCCGAGATAGCGCGGCAGATCGGCATCCGGCTCGATCCAGCGGCCGATATCGAGCGGCATGAGGCCGATGGTGAAGGGTTTGGAGGAACCGTCATAGGGAGTGTAGGTCGGGAGCGTCATAGCGAAAACCTAGCCTAACGCCGCGCGGTGGAACAGCTGGCGATTGTCCTTCTTTCCAATTGACGATCCCCGCCGCGCATTTGCGCCTCAGCTTTTGAGAAGCTCCAGCCCCGCGGCCACCGTTGTCACCGCGACTTCCGTGATGTCGTATTCCGCAACGCCGTGGACTGCAAAGGGATCGGCGGCGACATAGGCCTCGATCTCGGCACGATTTCCGATGGCGAGAACCACGCCACCGGTGCGGGGGACTTTGCGGCCGGAGGCAAGGAACCAGCCCCGCGCATAGCCTTCCTTGACCCAGGCCATATGCGGCTCCATGAGCTTGTCGGCTTCTTCGTTCGGCTTCACATAAGTGAGCGCGAGGATAAACATGGCAGAATCCTTCCGGCTTATCGTTCGTCTTAGGATTTATGCGCGGCTCAGGTGGTAAGCCTTGCGGGTATGAGGCCGCGGAGAGAGTTTCCGACGAAAATCCGGCTGCTCTCCAGGTGGTTCATCCGAATGTGGCCCACCCGCGCCTTTCGCTGACAGATCAGTTCCGTGCGCAGCACGCCGGCGAGCAGGCCGCAGGCGATCGGCGGCGTGCGAAGGGTGCCGGAACCATTGTCCAGGAAGATCGAAGTGATCGTGCCCTCGCAGACCTCGCCGCGTTCATTCAGCATCAGCACCTCGTCGGCCTGGTGCGGCGTGTATTCGGCGCGGGCAGCCTCGTAGACGGCGCGGCGGGTGGTCTTGATCCGAAGCAGCTTGTCGGCGCTGTCGAGGCGCGTCGAAGCGATGCGGATGTTCCACACCGTGCAGGGCGCAAGTGGTGTGAAGGGCGCGGTGGTGACTTCTGTGCGGCCATGAGTATCGAAGGTCAGCCGGATGCGCAGAGCGCCCGTCGCGCCCTGGACGGATGCATTGAGCTCGTCGAGCGCATGCCGCGGCTCGGGAAAGCCGATCCGCCGGGCGGATCGCGTCAGACGGGCAAGATGCAGCCGGAGGCGGACGAAGCCGGTTTCCGGCTCCCACCGCAATGTCTCCAGCAGCGAGAAATTGCTCATCGCGCAATCTCCTCATCGCCGACCGCGAAGCGGGCCTTGAGCAGGCATTCTTCATATTCGGCCTCAGCCGTGGAATCGAAGACGATGCCGCCGCCGACGTTGAAGATCGCCTTGCCGTCATCGAAGAGGCTGATGGTGCGGATCGCAACGGAAAAGCGCATGGAGCCCGTCGGCGAAATCATGCCGATTGCGCCGCAATAGGCATCGCGCGGCGTGTCTTCGAGTTCATGCAGGATCTGCATGGCGCTGAGCTTCGGCGCGCCGGTGATCGAACCGCAAGGGAACAGGGCGGCAAAGATATCGCGGATGGAAAGGCCGGGCAGCAGCTTCGCCTGCACATGGCTCACCATTTGGTGCAAGGTCGGGTAGGTCTCGATCTCAAAAAGCTTCGGAACATCGAGCGTGCCGACCTCGGTGATGCGCGAGATGTCGTTGCGTAGCAGGTCGACGATCATCCGGTTTTCGGCTTGCGTCTTCGTGTCCGCCTGCATCGCCGCGATGATGGCGGCATCTTCGGCCGCGTCGGCACCGCGCTTGGCGGTGCCCTTCATCGGATGAGTCTCGATCCAGCCTTCCTCGTCCGTCCGGAAGAAGAGTTCGGGAGAGCGCGATAGGATAACAGGACCGCCGAGATCGACGAGCGCTCCGTATTTCACGGGCTGACGTTCGATCAGCGACCAGAAAGCCGCGCGCGGATCGCCGTTCCAGCGTGCTTCGATGGGCATCGTCAGGTTTGCCTGGTAGCAATCACCCTGGCGCAGATGCCAATGCAATCGGTCGAATCGCTCTTTGTATACGGGAAATGCCCAAGCGGCTTTGGGCGCGGTCAGGAACTCCTCGTTTTCGAGGCGCTGTTTGGGCTGCGCGAGCGGATGATCGCCCTTTTGCGGGTCGTCGAAGATGCCGAAGCAAAGCAGCGGCGTCGGCCTGTTCTCTTCCGCGAAGTCTGCGAGCTTTTTCTCAAAAAGGTAGCCCGCCTCGTAAGATATATAACCCGCCAGCCACCTTCCCTGGGCTCTGGCCGCTTCCATCCGCACCAGGCCTGCAAAGAATTCATCACGCGTCCGGGCGGTGATAACCTCGGCGGGATCGGTGAAGAGCATCACTTGTCCGGTCGTGTCGTCACGGAAGAGGATGTGGGGTTGGAGGCCGATCATGGCGATGTTGTTCCGTGGGAATGCCCCTCATCCGCCTGCGGGCACCTTCTTCCAACTCGCGGGGAGAAGGGATATGCCGCAGCGGCTGCTTGAAATCTCGACGTTGCGCGTGGCAGGTCCCGTCGCCCCGTTTGCGTGGAGAGGGTTAGGGTGAGGGGCAACTTCTTGCTTAGCCCCTATCCAACGCCTCAAGCTCATCGATCAGCCCTTCGATCATGGACAGGCCCTTGCTCCAAAACGACGGATCGGTGGCGTCGAGGCCGAAAGGTTTCAGGAGTTCGGAGTGATGCTTCGTGCCGCCGGCCTTCAGCAGCTCGAAATACTTGTCCTGAAAGCCCTTGTCGGCCTTCTGATAGACCGCATAGAGCGAGTTCACCAGGCAATCGCCGAAAGCGTAGGCATAGACGTAGAAAGGCGAGTGGATGAAGTGGGGGATATAGGCCCAGTAAGTCTCGTATCCTTCCGAAATCCTGATCGCGGGGCCAAGGCTTTCCGACTGAACCGAAAGCCAGAGCTCGCCGATGTCTTCGGCGGTCAGTTCGCCTGCCTTGCGGGCCGTGTGAAGCTCGCGTTCGAATTCGTAAAAGGCGATCTGGCGCACCACCGTGTTGATCATGTCCTCGACCTTCTGGGCGAGCATCGCCTTGCGCTCGCGCCTGTCCGCCGTCTTGTCGAGCAGCGCGCGGAAGGTCAGCATTTCGCCGAAGACGGATGCGGTTTCGGCGAGCGTCAGCGGGGTCTGGCACATCAGCGCGCCCTGTGCACCGGCCAGCACCTGATGGACGCCGTGGCCGAGTTCATGGGCAAGCGTCATGACATCTCGAGGCTTGCCCATGTAGTTGACCAGCACATAGGGGTGCGCCGAGGGAACCGTCGGGTGAGAGAAAGCGCCGGGCGCTTTGCCGGGACGCACGGGTGCGTCGATCCACTGTTCGTCGAAGAAGCGGCTGGCGATTGCCGCCATTTCCGGCGCGAAATTGCCGTAGGCCGAAAGAACGGTATCCTTCGCTTCGCTCCAGGAAATCACCGCATTGGAGGTTTCCGGGAGCGGCGCGTTGCGGTCCCAGAAATTCATCTGGTCCATTCCGAGCCACTTCGCCTTCATCTTGTAATAGCGGTGCGAAAGGCGCGGATAGGCCTGCTTGACGGCAGCCGCCAGCGCATCGACCACGTTGCGCTCAACGCGGTTCGCCAAATGGCGGCTGTCGGCGATATCCTCGAAGCCGCGCCAGCGGTCGGAAATATCCTTGTCCTTGGCAAGAGTATTGGTGATCAGCGTGAAAGTGCGGATATTCGCCGTGAAGGTTTCGGCAAGCGCCATCGCTGCCTTGCGGCGCGCTTCCGGATCCTTGTCCTGCAGTAGATTGAGCGCGACTTCGAGCGGCACTTTCTCGCCGTCGATATCGTAGCGGAGTTCTGCCATGGTCTCATCGAAGAGGCGGTTGAATGCAGCTGCACTCGTCATCGATTTTTCGAGGAAGAGCTGTTCCAGCTTGTCTTCCAGCTGGTAGGGCTTGTCCTTGCGCAGGTCGATCAGCCAAGGGCGGTAATGGCCGGCATCGGGGTCGTTCGCCATGCATGCATCCATCACCGCGTCGTCGATGCGGTTCAGTTCCAGCCCGAAGAAGAGAAGGTGGCCGAAGAATTCGGTGACCTTCGCCTGGACGTCGCCGTAGAGCTTGCCGTTCACCGGGTTGGTCGTATCGGAGAAATAAGTGAGACCCGCGAAAGAGCCGAGACGGCCGATGAGGTCATCCAACGCCTCGTATTCCTTCAGCGCCTGGCCGATGCCTTCAGCGCCTGCTTTGGTCGTTGCCTCCGCCAGCTTGCCCTTCCATCTTTCTTCGAAGGCGATCGCGTTCCGGCCCGCCTTTTCCATGTCGCTTGTGAAGGCAGTCGAGGTGGCGGAGGGGTAGAGATCCTGCAGCTTCCAGACCGGAAGGTCGCCGAGCGCCGGATCAGCCGCGGCAGAGGCAACTGTTGCCGAAAAATTAAGACCGGCGCCGGGGAGCACGAAATTCATGGCTGGGTTCCTCTTCCTCATTTCGAACAGGTCTGACTGTCTAAGCGCCGGAAGGCCCCGTATCAAGGGGCTTTCGGGATGCCGGAGGCCCCGCTTCGATACGGATTCGGTGTCGCCACAATCGTTAAAATGCAATTATTTCTCAAAACTGGATGTTCAAGCCTTTCTGACAGAGTGACCTCAGGTTTCGCATGAAGTGAGGCGACAATGACCAGTTATAGTGAGCTCAAGGGTGCAGGGCAGATTCTCGTGGTCGAGGACGACCCGGTACAGCGCCGTCTGCTGAAGAATGCAATCGAGCGTCACGGACATGTCGTCCATCAGGCTGAAAACGGCCGGATCGGTCTGGAGATGGTGAAGCGCGACGGTGGTCTCTTCAACGTCATCCTTCTCGACCTGATGATGCCGGAAATGACCGGCCTCGAATTCCTCGAGGCGCTCCATGAACTCGGCACGCAGATCCCGGTGATCGTGCAGACCGGGCAGGGCGGCATCGAAATGGTAGTGCAGGCCATGCGTGCCGGGGCCTTCGATTTCGTGGTCAAACCGGTTTCACCGGAGCGCATCGCAACCTCGATCGCCAACGCGATGAAGCTGGACCAGCGCGAAGTGCGGGCCCGCTCGGGCCGCCGCTCGCGCTCCGGCCTCGTCGGCTTCGATGACATCGTTTCCGCAAGCCCGGCAATGATCCGCGTCATCGATCTGGCGCAGCGTGCCGCGCAATCCACTATTCCGGTCGTGCTCGAAGGCGAGTCCGGCGTCGGCAAGGAATTGGTGGCGCGTGCCGTCCAATCCGGCGGCGACCGCGCGGGTAAGCCCTTCGTGACGGTGAATTGCGGTGCAATTCCGCACAATCTCGTCGAAAGCATCCTCTTCGGCCATGAAAAGGGCGCGTTCACCGGCGCCACTGAGCGCCATACGGGCAAGTTCATGGAAGCCGACGGCGGCACGATCTTCCTCGATGAAATCGGCGACCTGCCGCTCGACGTGCAGGTCAAGCTGCTACGCGCGGTGCAGCAGGGCGAAGTCGAAACCGTCGGCGCGCGGACGGCGCACAAGGTCAATGTCCGTCTCATTTCCGCGACGAACAAGGATCTGATCGAGGAAGTGAAAAACGGCCGCTTCCGCGAGGACCTCTATTATCGCCTCAATGTCTTCCCGATCACCATTCCCGCGCTGCGCAAGCGCAAGGAGGACATTCCACATCTGGTGCGTGTCTTTACCGACCGCTTCTCATCCGAACAGAAGAACGGCCATCGCATGACGGTCAGCGCGGGTGCGCTGGCATTGCTGACTGCCTATGACTGGCCGGGCAACATCCGCCAGCTCGAAAACGCGATCTTCCGAGCCGTCGTACTCGCCGAAGGCCCGGAACTTACCGAGGCGGACTTTCCGCAGATCGCTGCCCAACTGCCGCAATATGACGTGGTCGACCACCTAGCGCTTGTTGCCGACAATACGCATCGCGAGCACGAAGTGGACCTTGCAGAATATCACGTTCCGCCAACCTTTGCGGGTGAGCCGTTCGGGCACCACAACGAGGTGCCGGAGAATGCGATCGCAAGCGTCAATCCGGCCGGCGAAGTGCGCAAACTTGCCGACGTCGAGGAGGAATTGATTCGATTCGCTCTAAAATTCTACCGCGGCCAGATGAGTCAAGTGGCACGAAAACTCGGCATCGGACGTTCAACGCTTTACAGAAAACTGAAAGATTACGGTATCGATCCCGACAATCCCCAGAAAGACGCGGCATAAGCGGCGTTCCGTTAATATTCCCGCAAGCATGTTTTGTTACCCGTTATAAACCACTTGTTAGTCGATCGTTGACTATGTAAAGAAAAGGTTGATCGTCTGTGGCATTTTTGCCATCGTGTCACCGCATTTGACAGTCATTGGGACAGCTCGGGGACCTGGGCAGCCTGACGGGGATTGAGTTTGCCGGATCTGAATGAGAACACCAAGCCTTCGCGCTTGAGCTGGCGTACCCTGTGCGCCGACATTGGCGGAAAGGTGGTTAGGACGGCGACGGCTGCCCTTCTCGCACTCACGGTTTCCTCACCAGTATTCGTTGGCACACCGTCCGAGGCGGCGGGCGAAACGCGCAGTCTGAAACTCTACTTCATCCATACCGGCGAAAAGGCCGTGATCACCTACAAGCGCAACGGTAGGTTCGACCCGAAGGGTCTTGGGCAGCTAAACCGATTCCTTCGCGACTGGCGCAAGAACCAGCCGACAAAGATGGACCCCCATCTTTTCGATCTCATCTGGGAAGTCTACCGCCAGAGCGGTTCCAGGGACTACATCAACGTTGTCTGCGGCTTCCGTTCGCCCGCCACCAATTCGATGCTCAAGTCCCGTTCGCGCAATTCCGGCGTCGCCGAAAAGAGCCAGCATATGCTCGGCAAGGCGATGGACTTCTTCATTCCGGATGTGAAGCTCGCAAAGCTACGCGCGATCGGCATGAAAATGCAGGTCGGTGGCGTTGGCTTTTATCCGAAGTCCGGTTCGCCCTTCGTGCACATGGATGTCGGCGGCGTTCGCGCTTGGCCGCGCATGAGCCGCCAGGAGCTGGCGCAGCTCTTCCCGAACGGCAACACCATTCACATCCCTTCTGACGGCAAGCCCCTGCCGGGCTACCAGCAGGCGATGGCCGACTACAAGCGCCGGGTGAGCACCAATCAGCTCGTCATGGCAAGCGGCGGCGACACCGAAACGAGAAAGCCGAAGACATTGTTCGCGGCCCTTTTTGGCGGCGGTGCGGACGAGGAAGAGGATAGCGCGGAGGAAGCCGCTCCGGTCGCGGTTGCCAAGGCAACGCCGCCGAAGGCCGAAGCACCGGCTACTGCCGAAGCTGAAGCCCAACCGACCGAGGTTGCCGCTGTGAATGCGCCGGTGCCGCAGGTTCGTCCTGCCTTTGCCGGCCAGCTTGACGGTGGCGAAGTTGCAAATGCGCTCGTTTCGCCGAATTCCGGCAATGCTGCGCAACAGGCGCTTGCTGCTGCCACCGAACAACAGGGGCAGCAACAGTTCGCCGATCTCAGCACGTATCACGTTCCGGTTCCTTCGCTGCTTGGCCCGCGCAACGCGCCGGGTGATGCGGAAGTGGCATCCAACGATCCAACGGTTCCGACCCCGGCCGATCGCCCGGCACTCGCTGAAAATCTGCTTGCGGCAGCGGCCGCGGATCCGGAAGCGGGTGCGGACGAAGCCGAAGCGGATCAGCTTTCCCCGGCACTCGCTCAAGCGCTTGATCAGAACAATGTGGTCGACAAGCAAGTGGCTGCCCTTGCACCCGCCACGGTCGAGCAGGCCATCAGCGCGGCAATGCCTGCGGCCAAGCCGGTTGAGAAGAAGGCGCCGGTACAACTTGCCGCGCTTGCTCCCGTCAAATCTGCAAGCTTCGGCGACGCCTTCGACCTGCCGCAGACTTCCGAGGACGGCATTGCCAACGGGGTTGCGACCAAGGGTGGGCGGCCGACGAAGGAGGCTGCCGCCGCTGCCGACGCAAGCCGTGCAACGGTCCGCACCGAGCCGAAGCTGACCCAAAAGATAATTTCGCGGTGGGCGCTGACCAATTCGCGCATGGAAATGATCACGAAGCCGGTCAAGGCCCCTCGCTTCGTCAGTCAGACGCTGCGCGCCCAGCCGACGGCCGTCTATGCCGAAGGTTTCAACGTCAAGACCGCGTCGATCGATCCGGCCCGCTTCAGCGGCTCGGCGGTCAACTTCATGGAAGTGCGCAAGTTCAATACGAACTGAGCAGCTTGATCAGTAACAACGACCAGGCCGCCGGAGAAATCCGGCGGTCTTTGTTTACGCGCTGGCCACATCCTCCCGCACTGGAGGCGGGAGGAAATTGATGGGCCCGAAGGTTCAGGCCTTCAGGAATTCGAGCACGTCCTTGTTGAAACGGTCGGTATGCGTCTGGGCGAGGCCGTGGGGGGCGCCCTGATAGACCTTGAGAATCGAACCCTCGACGATCTTCGAGGATTCCAATGCGGAAGCGCCGATCGGCACGATCTGATCATCGTCGCCATGAATGATGAGCGTCGGTTTGTCGATCTTCTTGAGGTCGTCCGTGTAATCGACCTCGGAGAATTCGTGGATGCAATCCAGCTGTCCCTTCAACCCGCCCATCATTCCCTGCATCCAGAAACTGTCGCGGATGCCTTCGGAGAATTTCGCGCCATCGCGGTTATAGCTGTAGAAGGGCGCCACGAGATCCTTGTAGAACTGCGAGCGGTTTTCGAGTGTGCCCTTGCGGATACCGTCAAAAACTTCAACCGGCAAGCCGCCGGGATTCTTGTCCGTCTTGAGCATCAGTGGCGGCACGGCGCCGACCAGCACGACCTTGGCGACACGCTTCGTGCCGTGGCGTCCGAGATAATGGGTGACTTCGCCCCCACCGGTGGAATGGCCGATCATGATCAGGTCCTTGAGATCGAGCTCTTCGATCAACTCGGCCAGATCATCGGCATATTGGTCCATGTGGTTGCCGTCCCAGGTTTGGCTCGAACGCCCATGGCTGCGGCGGTCATGCGCGATGACGCGATAGCCATTGTTGCCGAAGAAGACCATCTGCGCATCCCAGGCATCGGCCGAGAGCGGCCAGCCGTGAGAGAAAATAATAGGCTGGCCCTTGCCCCAATCCTTGTAGAAAATCTCCGTTCCGTCCTTCGTGGTAATCATCGACATGATTTGAGTTCCTCTTGAGCAGGGTTGATTTTCGGCTTGGCTTTGGTACCGGCGTCATGCGGGACACCGGATGGGAATGAGCGAAGCTCGCGGCTTCGCGCATGTCCGGATAAAGAATGCATATGCACTGTCGGAATGGCTGCGCGATGCGCGGCAGTGTCGAGAAAATGTCCGGCAGCTGTTGGCTGCCATTACGTCAAATAACTGAATATTAAGCGGAACCGGACGCGGCTCCAGTATGCGGCGGAAGGATATTATCGCGCCGAATGCAAAGCAACGGGAAACAGCGGGCTAACTCCAAAAGCATGATTCAAGAAACCGCTGGGGGGCCTGGCTCCGAAAGCAGCAAACGATAATCCTCAGCCTTTGGGCAGGCGGCATCAGGGCATTTATCGAAGGTTCGGCGCCAGCGCGGCAATTGCTTGCTCCGCGGCGCGCACACCGCTTTCGTAGGCGCCATGCGCGGTCGAGAAGTCCGTCGTATGCGTTGCTTCGCCTGCAAAGAACAGCCGATCGTCGAAGGGACGGGCGAGTGCCGAACGGGCGTCGACTTGTCCCGGCAGAGCGTGGCTATAGGCGCCGCCGATCGACGGGGTGCCCGACCAATCGGAAGCGACAAGGGGATGAAGGCAGCGGCGCACCGACGAGCCGAAAAGTTCGGCGAGCTGGTCGATCGCGCGGGCAAAACCAGCGTCGGATCCGTCGGCTGCGATGGCCCGCGCGCCAGCCCCACCCAGGAAGCATTCGATCACCTGCGAGCCGAACGGGCGGATGTAGTAGGCGCCGGTCGCCGGATCGTGAGCATCACCTATAACATAGCTTTCGGGCGCAAACGGGCTGTCGCCGACAATCTCCAGGAAGAGTTTCTCATTACTGCCGAGCGGCAAGCGAGCAGCAGCGTCACGCCATGGATCGAGCACCGATGGCCAGATGGTCGAGTCTCCGGCAAGAACATTTGTCGATACCGTGCAAATGGCAGCGCGCGGCCGAAGCGTGCCGCTCGATGTCCGAAGCGCAATACGGCGCCCTTCGAACGTCAGGGCTTCGATGGCTGTAGCCAGGTGAAGCTTGATACCGGCCGGAAGGCTCGACGAAATCACCGTGCCGTAGCCGGTCGGCACGCGCCAATTGCAACCGGTCGACGCCATGTTGTAGGCAGCATAGTCCATCGCGGAGATATGCTCGAGCTCGTCACCGCTGATATATCCGCTCAGTGCCTGGAGATAGGCTATCCATGGGCTATCCGGATCCAACGCATCTGATGCGCGGTCGCTGACTGGGGGTGTCGTCGAAATCCGCTCGCTCCATCGCGCAAAGGCGCGTCCAGCTGCCTCCCGTTCCGCTTTCGGAAACCCCAGGTCGCGGAACTGCTCGCCCCATGCTGTGGGGCCTCGGTCGACCACGAAGCCCTTTTCCTCCGCGATGCGGGTCCACGGGTTGCGGTCGGCGGAATGAAGCCAGCCGCAGCCGAGATCGACGGCTGCTACCGGCGTCTCATACGTCCAGGCGCGCCCTCCAAGGCGCGGCAAGGCCTCCAAAATCGATACAGAAAAGCCGCCTCCAGCCAGACGTCGTGCGGCCCCGATACCTGCAGCTCCGGCGCCAATGATTGCTATGTCTGGGTCTGAATTCATTGCGGGGATGGACTCGATGTGGTCACGCATCATGCACCACCCCAAGAATATGGCGCAAGCGGCCAGGTTCGTCTGGTGCGAAAAGTCAGCCCACAGACGCCAGCCTTCTACCGTTTCGCGTTGGCAGGCGCAAAAGAGAAGCCGCCGGGTCGTCCGGCGGCTCTGAAACTGGTAGGGGGCAATCTTCAGCCTTCCGGCGGGGACTCGATCATGCCGAGTGCGTGCAGGTAGGTATCGAGGATAGCTTCCTCTTCCATGCGCTCCTGCTCGTCCTTCTTGCGAAGAGCGACGACTTTTTTCAGGATTTTGGTATCGAAGCCCATGCCCTTGGCTTCGCCGTAGACGTCCTTGATGTCGTCGGCGATGGTCTTCTTTTCTTCTTCCAGCCGTTCAATGCGCTCGATGAAAGCGCGTAGCTGATCGCGGGCGACGCCATGAGCATCGGACATCGTGTTCTCCTGATTTTCTCGTCTTGAATTCGGTGGGGAGTGACTGCCGCGAAGCTGCGCCGCGGTCAAGTCCAATCGGACGTGATGAACCTATTTGTGCGGCTTGTTCAGTTCAAATGCAGTTTTTTGCATCTCCGAGCCTTCGTTCTGATGCAGATTCTTCCAGTCTTCGTAGGGCATGCCGTAGATGATCTCGCGCGATTCGTCCTTCGACAGCGGCACGCCCTCAGCCTCCGCGGCTTCGCGATACCAGTTCGACAGGCAGTTGCGGCAGAAGCCCGCGAGATTCATCAGGTCGATATTCTGAACGTCGGCACGTTCGCGCAAATGAGCGACGAGGCGGCGGAAGGCGGCAGCTTCGAATTCGGTCTGCTGCTTCTTGCTGAGTGCGGTCATCTCGCTCTCCTTCATTCGTAAGGGCCGGTGCGCGACACATGGACATTGTATTCGTGCAGCGCCGGATCGGCATTCATGGCCGCGAAGATCGGAGCCAGGCGTTCGGCCCATTCGCAAACGCCGGCCTCGTTTTGGATCAGGTCCTGACGGACCTCGAGCAGGGCATGCGGTATGCCGGTGACCATGCAGTGCCGGTACATCGTATCGCCTTTGAGCGCGCCGTCATACGGTTCGTTGTCACCGATCATGAGATCGGGACTGCGCCTCAGCATGTCAAGCAGCGGGGCGACGGCGCGATGGTCGCTGTCCCAGAGGACGGCGGCATGCCATGGCCGCGGAACGCCTTTCCAGGCCGGCGTATAGGAATGAAGCGAGAGCACGAGCGGCGCCTTGCCGGTCGTATTGGCGACCTTGTCGATCGTTCCGGAGACGGCGTTGTGGTAGGGCCGGTGGAACTCCTTGATGCGGTAGTCCCACTCCTCATCCGTGATCGGATGATTGCCGGGAATGATCGCACCGTCGGAGATCTTCATGATCAGCGTTGGGTCGTCCTCACCGCGGTTGGGGTCGATCAGAAGACGCGAAAAGCCGCCGAGAACGGCTGGAACCCCCAGCCTCGCGGAAAGCTCTCTCGCCAAACCTTCTATGCCGATGTCATAGGCGATATGGCGGGAAAAGGCGGATTGGGGAAGCCCGAGCCTGCCATACCGCTCAGGAAGCCGATTCATTGCGTGATCGCCGAGAATCACCATGCCGCTGTCATGATTTCCAGGTAAAATTTCGAAAGGTTTGAAGGGGTTCATCAGGAAATGCCGATCGTCATTTGGCGCTCGCCGTCACTGATCGCATGCAGATGGGCCAAGTTCAAGCGCGATACGGGGCAGCCTATGGCAGGTCGCCGTTCACGAGGAGGTTACGAAAGGAATATAATCGATTAGCATCGCGTTGACATTCGTTTGATGGCAGCGCAAGAAGGCACGGACAACGAATAACCGTGGGAGCCATTCGGAAGCCGTGTTGATGCAAGCCGCACCAAGTTTCCTCACCCGGTCCGGGATTGCCCGTTTCGCCTTGTTTGCATTCGCTGCCCTCTCACCGTTTTTCGCTGCCGATGCTGCCCGCGCCGATTTCCGCGTCTGCAACGGCACGCAGAACCTCGTGGGTGTGGCGATCGGATACCGTGCCAAGGACGGGTGGATCACTGAAGGCTGGTGGCAGGTCCCTGCAACGACCTGCGCGACGCTGATCGAAGGAGAATTGCAGTCACGATACTATTATCTCTACGCAGAGGATGCCGCGCGGGGGGGACGTTGGACGGGTGACATCCAGATGTGCGTAGCGGAAAACGAGTTCAAGATCACGGGCGTGAAGGACTGCTATGCCCGCGGTTATCAGAGGATGGGATTCAAGGAATACGACACGGGCCGCCAGGGCAGCTGGATGGTCCAACTTTCCGACACTCCCGGCACGCAAGAAAGCCCGAATTGATGAAGCGTAACCGCAAAGTGAAAATCCTCGCGACGCTCGGCCCCGCCTCGAGCGATGAAGCGATGATCGAAAAGCTGCACCAGGCCGGTGCCGACGTTTTCCGCATCAACATGAGCCATGCAAGCCATGACGTGATGCGCACGCTGATCGAGCGCATCCGTGCGGTAGAGGCGCGCTCCGGCCGCCCGATCGGCATCCTCGCCGATTTGCAAGGGCCGAAGCTTCGCGTCGGAAAGTTTGCGGAAACCAAGGTTGAGCTGAAGCCCGGCCAGACCTTTACGCTCGACAACAATGACGCACCCGGTGATGCAAGCCGCGTCTTCCTGCCGCATCCGGAAATTCTGGAAGCCGTCAAGCCCGGCCACCGCCTGCTGATCGATGATGGCAAGCTCGCATTGCGCGCCGAAAAGTGCGACGGCAAGAGCATCGTCACGACGGTCATTTCCGGCACGAAGATTTCGGACCGTAAGGGCATCAGCCTCCCCGACACGTTGCTCGGCGTCGGTGTTCTGACGGACAAGGACCGCATCGATCTCGATGCCGTTCTGGCGACCGATGATGTCGACTGGGTCGCGCTTTCTTTCGTGCAGCGCCCGGAAGATCTCGCGGAGGTCCGCAAGATCGCCAGGGGCCGGGTCGGCCTGATGTCGAAGATCGAAAAGCCGCAGGCAATCGAGCGCATCGAAGAAATCATCGAACTCTCCGATGCCTTGATGGTTGCCCGCGGCGATCTCGGCGTCGAGATGCCGCTCGAATCCGTCCCGGGCATCCAGAAGCAGCTGATCCGCGCCTGCCGCCGCTCCGGCAAGCCGGTCGTCGTCGCGACCCAGATGCTGGAATCGATGATCTCAGCGCCGGTGCCGACGCGCGCCGAAGTGTCGGACGTTGCGACCGCCGTTTTCGAGGGTGCGGATGCCGTCATGCTTTCGGCTGAATCCGCCTCGGGCGACTATCCGGTCGAAGCCGTCGCGACGATGGCGTCGATCGCCACCGCCATTGAGCGTGAACCGCATTATCCGGGCATCATTTATGCTCAGCGCGCCCAGCCGGAAGCGACCGGCGCCGATGCGATTTCGCTCGCCGCCCGTCAGATTGCCGAGACGTTGAAGCTTTCCGCGATCGTCTGTTACACCTCGTCGGGCACGACGGGGCTGCGCGCGTCGCGCGAGCGTCCGCAGGTGCCGGTTCTGGCGCTCTCGCCGATCATCAAGACGGCCCGGCGGCTGGCGATCGTCTGGGGTCTGCACTGTGTCGTCACGCACGACGCGACGGACCTCGACGACATGGTGAACCGGGCCTGCCGCATCGTCGCCGGCGAGGGTTTCGGCAAGCCGGGCGACCGTATCATCATTTCGGCTGGCGTGCCTCTCGGAACGCCCGGCGCCACCAACATGCTGCGCATCGCCTATATCGGCTCCGATGGCCAAAGCGGCATCTGATCCATTTGCATTCAATCGAACAAAAGCCCGTTGCTTTGGAAGGCAACGGGCTTTTTCGTTTTCTGCTTGATCGCGGTCCAGGCAAATGCAAGCTTCCGGTATCCGAGCTCCGGAGGGACTTATGGATATCGTCACGCTTTTCGCTTTCGCTGGGGTTTCCTTCGTCGGTATCGCGACGCCGGGGCCGACCGTGCTCCTGGCGCTGACCAATGGGTCGCGTTACGGTACGCGCCGGGCGATCGCCGGCATGGTGGGTGCCGTGCTTTCCGATTTCGTGCTGATCGGGGCTGTGGCGATCGGTCTCGGCGCGCTTCTTGCGGCCTCCGAGTTCTGGTTCTCGGTGCTGAAATATGCAGGTGCTGCCTATCTTGCCTTTCTCGGCATCATGATGCTGCGCTCGAAGGGAACGATCGATACGACCGTGAACGCGGAGGCCGCCGGCGGCGCCGGTTCGACCTTTGCGATCGGAGTGAAAAGCTTCACGGTGGCGGTCACCAACCCGAAAGGCTACCTGTTCTTCTCGGCCTTCCTGCCGCAGTTCATCGATCCTTCGCTGCCGCAGCCGGTCCAATATGCGGTGCTTGCCGTCATCTTCGCCTCGCTCGATTTCGCAATCATGTTCGCATACGCCATCTTCGGCTCGCAGGCTGTCCGCCTGCTCAAGAATTCCGGCGCCATGTGGCTCGACCGTATCAGCGGCGGAGCACTCATTGCGCTTGCCGGATCGCTGGCATTTTATCGGCGCGCGACGACCTGACTTACGGCAGGGAAACATGCCCGACGCGATAGATCTGGTCGCCGTTGGAGATCAATGGCATGTCGCGATAAAGCGTGAAGCGTACAAGGCTCCAGCCGGACGGCTCGAAGGCGGATATCAAAGCCAGCACGCCGCCTCGTGCCGCTTCCGCATGTGACCGCGCGACCTCCTCCCGGCGGATTTCGGCAAGCGGTGCGTAGGGAGGGATCGGCAGAATATCGCGGCTTGCAAAGTTTGCGGCTCTCAAGTCCGCCACCTCGGCATTCCATACGATCCAGTGCCTTACCTGCGGCCAGCCGAAAGACTGCGTCAGCGCCTCGAAGCCCGGTCCTGTCAGGAAATCGCTCGCGCCTTCCGGCTTCTGCCAAAGATAGAATGGCGCATAGAGGTTCTCCCGGCTGCCGAATTCGCCTTTGCGCGCGCTGAGATAGGCCTTGAATCCGAGATTCGGGAAGCCGTCCAGCATCGGCCCCTTGTCGCGGATCCGGCGATCGATGATCGCCATGTCGTAGTCCGAAGGCAGGGTGAAGCTGTATTGCATGGCGATCATCGGGACGTCTCCATGGACTCGAAGGCGCGACGTTCCCAACCGGGTTCGGTCATCTGCGCCTTGCCGCCGCCGAACGACCATTCGTCCTCCGACGTAGTCGTCACGACGATCATCACATCCTCTGCCCTCAGGCCCGGCGACTCGCCAAGGAGTTCGACTGCTCGCTTGAAGAACGCCTTACGGGTTTCCGTTGAACGTGGCTTTCCTGCGGTGATTGCGATGAGCGTGAAATCATCCGAGCGAGGGCCGCTTAGATAATGCCGGTCGAAAATCAATTCGCCGGGCTCGTGCTGATGAATGACTTGAAAACGATCGTTCGGAGGGACGTTAAACGTCTCGACCAGGGCGCGGTGAATACCGTCTGAAAGCGCATGGAGATAGTCTCGCGACTTGCCTTTCAGGAGGGAGATTCGAACGAAGGGCATTTGTGCCTCCTTATCGTGAATTCTTGACAGGAGGAGCATCGCACGGCACGATAATGCATAAAATCAGAATTTTGTGGACAAATAGTCCTGAAAAACAGGATTAAGCGATGCGCAGGACGAACTTCGACCTCGATGTACTGCGAACCTTCGCGACCGGAATGGAACTCGGCAACTTCGCCAAGGCGGCGGATCGGCTGGGGCGCTCCACGTCGGCCGTCAGCGCGCAGTTGAAGAAACTGGAGGAGCAAGCCGGTACGCCGATTTTTCGCAAGGCGGGCCGTGGTCTGGCGCTGACGGAGGCGGGCGAGACGATGCTCGCCTACGCCCGGCGGCTGCTCGAACTCAACGATGAAGCGGCAGCGGCCGTCCACAGCGTCGAGCTGGAAGGCTGGGTGCGGCTTGGCCTACAGGAGGATTTCGGCGAAAACCTGCTGCCTGATGTTCTCGGCCGTTTTGCCCGCGCCCATCCGAAGGTGCGGATCGAGGCGCGAGTCGTTCGCAACGCGGAACTGCTCGAACGGGTCACGACAGGAAAACTCGATCTGGCGCTAGCCTGGAGCGATCGAACCCTGACCGCACATTGCGAAAAGATCGGCGAGGTGCCGATGCGCTGGATCGGTCCTGCCGTAGGCGTGCCCGGCTGGAACGCCGAAAGCGGCGAGCCGCTGCCGCTCGCCTCGCTGGAGGCGCCATGCGTGCTGCGGACAGCCGCGACCAATGCGCTCGACCGCGCAAACATTGCCTGGCGGCTGGCCTTCGTTAGCCCCAGTCTCGGCGGGTTGTGGGCTGCGACTGCGGCCGGGTTGGGCGTGACTATACGCACACCGATCGGGTTGCCGGCAAAGGTGAGGCCGCTGAAGCCCGCGGCACTGGGATTGCCGGAGCTACCGTCGCTAGGCCTCGTGCTTCATCGCGCGGAAGCCGACCCCGATCCGGCGACGGCACGGCTTGCTTCCATCGTGCTGCAGGCGGTGCGCGAGGCGATCTTAGATTTTGTGCCTCAGCGAATACCGGAGAGTGCGTAGGCGGTGACTTTCAATTGTGCATGAGCCCAGTCACCGTGGCAGCATCCGCCGGAATGCGGCAGCGGCCATCGCTGCCAACTGTTCGTGAATTTCTTTCCGGCTGCGATCCCCTGTTTCGTCGCAGAGTGGTTCTTCTCCCTCTTTCCGAAGGATGTCCGGCGCGTCGTTTTTGCATTCGCTGAAGGCGTCGTATCGCGTGGCGTCGGGCACGGTGTCGTAATTTGCAGTGGCGATTCTTCCCGCAAGGCCGGCGGCGTTGAGCCCGGGCCAGATGGTGTCGGCATTTCCGAGATTAACGATGTCGACTGGAACGGAGATATCGGCCAGACTTTCCGGAGTGAAGTTCGCGCTTAGTTCGGGATCGACAAGGAAGATCGCCCTGATGCGGCTGTCGAGATGGGAGCGGGCGAGGCGGCTAGCATCGACAGCGCGGAGATCGACACCTGTTCGCGCGAAATCGGCGCAATCCACTCCTGTTCCGCCAGGATCGCAGGAACGCATGAAATTCTCTGAGTCGAAACGTGCGCCGGCGAGCGCGAGAGCGGACGTGCCTCCGACCAGGAAGCCGAGCACGCCGACCCTCTTTGTATCGATCCGGCCCGACAGGGACATATCAGCTTCGAGGGCGGTGAGTGTCGCTGAAAGGTCTGCTGGCCTTAGCCAGATCTCGTCCAGGAGTTCTTGCGGCGCCTGGGTGTGAGGGTCCGGTTGCCTGAGCATTGCTACGGCAAAGCCGCTTGCGGCCAGTCGCGACGCCATCCATGCGCCGATATTCGGACCTGACTTCAACCCGCCGTGAGAAAGGAGGATGAGAGGCCAGGAGCCCGCAGCGGCGGGAGCGTTAAGCCGCGCGGTGACGCCTTGGAAGAGGGCGTTATCGCCTATCAGCATCTCCGTTCCGCCCGCAGTCGGAGGATACCAGAGCGTGATTTGCATCGTTTCGTGCCGTGCGGGAACAGGGACGGAAAGGTTGCTGACGCCGACTATGTCGGTAGCCTTGATCTGTGTCAGAGGCAGCATTACGACAGTAGCCGTCGCAACGAGAAGAAAAAGCGTATGTTTCATATGAAGGCCTCGGGCTTGGAGACCGCGACGCAGCGGCCTTAGCGATTTGCGTCACAGTCCACGCGGTCGCGACCTCGAACATAATCAAGGTCGTTCACAATCGTGATCTGGGGCGGGCACCCCGAGGAATTGCCGACCCGAAAAGGTCGCAGAATCATTGTCGCGCGACCGTTTTCTGAGGTCGAAGCCTGAAAATCAGGATGCGCTGGTCAAGCTATGTGGGCGAGTAGGGCGTCTCAGCCGAAACGTGCTAACGCTGCGGCAAAGACGTGCGTATCGACATTGCCGCCCGATGTCACTGCGATGATATTGTCGCTTTCAAGCGCGTCGCCATGGAAGAGCGCGGCAGCGAGCGCGACCGCCCCGCCGGGCTCAACGACAATCTTCAGCCGCTTGAAAGCGAGCGCCATAGACCTCAGCGCCTCCTCGTCGGTGACGACGATGCCGGCGCCGGCGAGCCTCTGCAGGATCGGGAAGGTGATCTTGCCGGGTTCCGGTGTCATGATCGCATCGCAGATCGTGCCCGTCATCACTGCGTTGCGTTCGATCTTGCCGGAGGCCAGCGAACGCGTGGTGTCGTCGAAGTTCTCCGGCTCGCAGGGCCGCACGGTGAAGCCCGGCGCGCTTGCCTCAAGCGCCAGCGCGATGCCGGACGTCAGTCCGCCACCGCCGCAGGGAACGAGGACTTCCGCCGACTTCACGCCTTCCTCATCTGCCTGCTCGGCAATTTCAAGCCCGGTCGTGCCCTGTCCGGCAATCACCAACGGTTCGTCGAAAGGCTTGATCAGCGTCAGGCCGCGTTCCGCCGAGAACCGGGCGCCGATCGCGTCGCGATCCCCATTTTCGCGATCGTACAGCACTACTTCGGCGCCAAAGGCGCGGGTATTGTCGATCTTCAGTGCGGGCGCGTCCGACGGCATGATGATGACGGAGGGAATGCCGTGAAGCTTTGCGGCAAGGGCGACGCCCTGGGCATGGTTGCCGGAGGAAAAGGCGATGACGCCTTTCGCACGCACTGCAGGATCGAGGCCGGAAACGGCTGACCAGCCGCCGCGGAACTTGAACGACCCCGAATGCTGCAGGCATTCCGCCTTTACGAACACATGCCTTCCGGCAATCTCGTTAAGGAACGGAGAGGAAAGAAGCGGCGTTCGCCGTGCATGGCCCCGGAGGCGGGCGCGGGCGGCGACGATCATTTCAATGCTGGCCATTATGAGCTCTTTCGGCTGATGGTTCGCCCATGCATATGATGCCCGCGATCCATTGTGAACGCCGATTTTGTCACGGTGACACAAAAGCCGGCGCTTTCGCATCAACGGTGTCAGCCATGCCGCTGCGCCGCCGGAATTCTGTGGGACTGGTGCCGGTCACGCGCAGGAACTCGCGATTGAAGTTCGATTTGCTGATGAAGCCGGAATCGAACATCACGCGCGTCACCGGTTCATCCGTCTTGATCAGTTGATCGCATGCCGAGCGGATGCGGAATTCATTGACATATTGCGAAACGCTGACGCCATGGATGCGGTTGACGGCAATCGATACGCGGCGGGCAGGCAGGCTCATCTTTCGGGCGATACGGTTGAGATTGAGCTCGGGATCGCGATAGATCTCGCGGGATTGCATCAATGCGTTGAGGGAGGCGGCAACCGCGCCGTCCTTTTCCGTCGGCATCGTTGGCGGGGCGGGGGGCGTTTCCGGGCTCTGCTCTTCAGCCGGTTGGCCGCCGCTGGCGATGGACGCGGCGCCTCCGAGAATGAGGAGCGTGATGACGTTTCCGAGTGCCACGATGGCACCGCCATGCGTGCCGCCAGTACGGTCAAAATCCAGACTGATGAAGATATCGGCGAACGCCGCGGCAATGAGCGCCGTTGCGGTGGTCAGAAGCGAACGATAGGAAAGCAGCGCGCCGTCCAGCCGCGAGGCGATAAGTCCGTCCGGGCCATGGCGCGCGAGCCAGAGCAGGGCGGCTCCGTAGCCAAGGAAGATGAGGATCAAGGCAAGGCCCATCGGCTCGTGCCAGAAGAGCAGTAGCGTGGCGACGAGAATCGCTGGAAGGGCGTGCGGCCACAGCCGGGCGAATGAGGGAGGCCCTTCCAGCGTAAGGCTCCGGAAACTGACCCAGGCAAGTGCGGCGATCACAGCGGCCAGAATGGCCTGCGCCGGCATGATCGCGAGGACGTTGTAGCCCCAGCGAATTCCGATCAGCACGGACTGCAGCGCATAGATGCCGATGAGAAGCAGGAATGGCCGCTTCTCCGGCGCATGCCAGTCCTCCTGCCGCAGCAGACGGATCAGCACAATGAAGAGCAGCAGGGCAACGACGAAGGGAAGCGGAATAAAGATCATGAGGCGGCGTCCGGATGGATGGGTCGATATCAGCACGAAAATGGCCTCGATCGCAATTGCGGGCGACCCGGATCACGATTGAGGTCTCAACAGGAAGGGCAGGAGGTCACTTTCTTCGGGCCAGTCGCTTCGACGGCGCCATCAAGGAAAAAGCCGATGTCGATAATCCTGTCCATTCCCCTGTTTTTCATGATGCTGGTTTCCAGTTTCGCCGATGTGAGGCCGGCCGGCGAGACCTTCGATATTTCCAGCATCCGCACGATCGTGATCACTGGCGACGCAAGCTCGATCAAGATCACCACAAAGTCGGATGAGCCCTATCGCACGAGGACCAGCGGACGTCGGAGCGGCTGGTTCTCATCCTGGTATTCGAACTGGTTCTTCAATATCTGCAAGGACGAAACCCGCGTGGAGCTCGAGGGAGCGACGCTGACGATCGACGTGATGATGTCGGCCTGGAGCGACATTGCCGATTGTTCGCCGGAAGTGTCGGCCAATATTCCGCCCGGCAGCGCAGTGCGCATAGAGCAGCAGGCGTTCATGGCGAAACTGAGCGGCGACTTCGCAAGCCTTGGCACATCGGGAAAGGCTGCGGACATCACGCTTGATGGCCACGCTTCCGCAGTCGATATCTCCGGCGCAGCGGTGCGCGCGAGCCTCACCTACGATGCCGTCAAACGCGACGAGAAGATCGAGATCGCTGCACAATCGCTCGATGCCTATCTTGGCTTCGGCAAGGACGTGCCGGTCGATTATACCGTGATCGCCAAGGCATCCTACATTGACAGCCTCGTTCCGAGTGTTCCGGGCGCACGCCCGCTGGTGAATATCAGAGGCGATTATGTACGCGCCCGGATCCGCTGATGCGGCAGGCGGCTCAATAGCCGTTTGCCGAACCCTCGATGGCGCGGCTGTCCATCGCACCGTAGTAGCGTGGGCCGCCACCCTTCTCGATATCGGAAAGGCTCTTGCCGCCGACAAGGATGCCGGCCGCTTGGCCCCATTGGGGCGGGCCGCTGCCATCGTCGAAGCTGTAGCCCATTGCGGCGAGCGTCTTTACCGTATCCGGAGACAGGGTATAGGGTTCGAGGTAGATCTTGTCCGGCTGCCATTGATGATGAATGCGCGGTGCGTTGACGGCCTGGCTGATGTCCATGCCGAAGTCGATGACGTTCAGGATCGCTTCCAGCGTGATAGTAATGATGCGTGAGCCGCCGGGGCTGCCGATCACCATGAAGGGCTTGCCGTCCCTGGAGATGATCGTCGGGCTCATGGAAGAGAGCGGCGTCTTCTTCGGCGCGATGGCGTTGGCCTCGCCCTGGACAAGCCCGTAGAGGTTCGGCACGCCGGGCTTTGAGGTGAAGTCGTCCATCTCGTTGTTGAGCAGGATGCCGGTGCCGGGGGCGACCACTCCGGCGCCGAAGGAACCGTTCAGGGTATAGGTCACGGCGACCGCGTTGCCCTCGTCGTCGATGATCGAATAATGGGTCGTTTCAACGCTTTCCTTGGCGCCGAGCGGCTTCAGGTCGGCGGATTTGCCGGCCTTATAGGGATCGGTCTTCTCACGGATTTCCTTGGCATAGGCTTTGTCCAGAAGCTTCGAAACCGGATTGTCGACGAAGTCCGGATCGCCAAGCGCGGCGTTGCGATCGACATAGGCGTAGCGCATCGCCTCGACCATGGCACGGACTGTCTCGGCCGAGCCGTATCCCATGTAGGAAAGCGGGTAGCCCTCGAGCACGTTCAGGATCTCGCAGATGATGACGCCGCCGGAAGAGGGCGGCGGCGAGGAGACGATGTCATAGCCGCGGTAGTTGCACTCGACCGGCTTCAGTTCGCGCACGGCATATTGCTCGAAATCTTCCTTGGCGAGCACGCCACCTTTCGCCTGGCTTGCCTTGACGATCGCCTCGGCAGGTGCCGCCTTGTAGAAGGCGTCCGTGCCCTTCTCGGAAATGCCGGACAGCACGGCGGCGAGTTCGGGCTGCACAAGCTTTTCCCCGGCGGAGTAAGGCTTGCCGTCCGGCTTCAGGAATATCGTTGCGGCGGCCTCGTCTTTGGCGAGCCGCTTGGCGCTGGAGGCGAGGGTTGCGGCGTCGCCTTGTTCCAGCGTAAAGCCTTCCTTGGCAAAGCGGATCGCAGGCGCCAGCAACTCGGCACGGGATTTGGTGCCGTATCTTTCGCGGGCGGTCTCGAAACCCATGACCGAGCCCGGCACGCCGACGGCGAGATAGCCGTCCAGGCTGGCGCGCGGAACCATATTGCCCTTGGCGTCGAGATACATGGTCTTCGTGGCCGCAAGCGGAGCCCGCTCGCGGAAATCGAGGAAGGTCGTCTTGCCGTCCTTGAGCCGGATCGTCATGAAGCCGCCGCCGCCGATATTGCCCGCCGTCGGATAGACGACCGCCAGCGCGTAGCCGACCGCCACTGCCGCATCCACGGCATTGCCGCCGCCTTTCAGGATTTCGACGCCGACATCGGTCGCCAGATGCTGGGCGGTGACGACCATGCCGTGTTCGGCTTCCACCGGCGCAGGTGAAGCCGCAAAAGCAAGCGCGAGCGGCGAGGCAACGAAAGCAAAAACAGTGAACAGCGAAATGGCTTTAATGCGCAGGCGTTCCATTGTTCCCCTCCAAACTATCAAATTATGCGAAGGGATATGGTTTCGTTTTCACAGCGCGCAAGCCCGCTCAGGCAGCAATTGCGCTGCCGCCTGATAGCCGTTCTTCGGCCTTGCGCGCCGCGGCTTGCAGATCGCGCGGCATTCCAGCGATCTTTTCAAGCGCGGCAATGGCGACATCAGTCGCGAGATAGTCAGGCTTATGGCCGACTCCCCTGATCCTCACCAGTTCCGAGCCGGCAATGTCGCGGGCGAGGGCTTGAGAATGGAGATGCTCTAAGACGATGCCGTCGCTGTCGCCGGTAATGATGACGGTCGGCGCCGTGATGCGCGTATAGAAGGGCGATTGCGCCTTCAGATATTCGAGCAACCTGATGAAATCGGTGGCGTTGGCATGAAAGGTCTTCGGTCGCAACACCAGCGATGGCCCAGTCTTCGCGATGTAATCGGCCGGGCGCGGGTTGGGCCGGAAGACATTAAGCGTGACCTGTTCCAGCCGCCACAGGCCCAATGGCACGACGACGACGCGATTGAAGAGCCAGCCGATCACCGGCGCGGTTGCGATATGGTGGTACCAGTCGATACCTCCCGGCCAAGGATGCGTTGCCGGGGCAAGGAAGAGGAGGCCGGCTGTCTTTTCTGGGTGATGCACGCCAAAGGCCGCGGCGATCGCGCCGCCGAAGGAGTGGCCGACGATAATTGCCTTTTCAATCCCGCGCTTCTCCATGAGTTTCGCGATCGCATCCGCCTGGCCGGAGGGAAAGGCGTTTTCCGGCCCGCCGCGTTCCGAATAGCCATGTCCGGGACGATCGACGAAGAGCATTTCCGCGCGGCCCTCGAGCGGAAGCATGAAGGCCCCGGTCTGGTCGAGCAGATTGCCGCTCGCACCATGGATAAAGACCAGCGGAGGAAGATCGGCGGTGGCGGGGCGGGGGATGTGGACGGCATTCAACTTGTAGCCGCCGATATCTGTCAGTTCGCCGGCATTGGGAAATGCTTGTTCGAACTGGCGGGCTTTGTAAGACGAGTAGCCGACGGCGGCAGCGATGGGGGCGAGAAGGGTGGAAATTTCGGCAAGCATGGCTTTGAACCGGCAACAGTTACGGCACCGATTCTAAGATTGCGCATGCCGGTCCGGCGTCAAGGTCATGTCCGGCTTCCGGCGAGTTTTTCGGACAGGGTATTCGCCTGCTGCTGCGCCGCGCGATTTGCGGGATAGACCTCCAGGAAGCGTTCCCAGGCTTTCAGGGTCAGTTGGTCATTGCCGGACATATTGAGAATCGTCGCCAACCCCGAGAGCGCACCGAAGTGGCGCGGCTCGAGATCGAGCACCTGCTCGATGTCTGACATCGACTTTCGATAGTTGCCCATGGCGTAATTCAGCGTCGCGCGGCGGTTCCAGCTTTCGGCATAGTCAGGTTTCAGCGCGATCGCCTGATCGAGGAAATCGAGGGCCGCAGGACTGCGCTTTTCTTCGATCGCCTTGTCGGCCCACTGCATCAGCAAGTTCACCGTGGCGCTGCCAGAATCATTCCATTCGAGGCGTATTTCCTCGGCAATGCTGCTCGCCTTGTCGGGATCGCGCTCGCGCTTCAGCTGGGCATAGAGATTGTCGAGACGCTGTTTCGGGGAGGCGTTGGCATCCGGCTGCTCGACGATAACCTCCTTCTCCGCGGCGGCGGCAGGGATGGCGGGAGCAAGGAAACCGAGAGCAAGCGGCAGTGCCGCGCAGGTGAAAGCAAAAAAGCGCATGGCGGACAATGTAGCCCGCCAGCGCCGAAGATCAAAGAAAATTTGATGTGATCACCGAAGCGACCCGCCGAAAAAGCCCACTGCGCGCAACGCGCAGGCGCAATCCGGCTCACGCTATGATCAGCCCTGACGAGCCTTGAAGCGCGGGTTCAGCTTGTTGATGATGTACATGCGGCCCTTGCGGCGAACCAGACGGTTGTCACGATGGCGAGCCTTGAGCGACTTGAGCGAATTCTTGATCTTCATTTTTCTGATCCGCGATCTCTGTGGGGGAATTTCACATTCGCCCGTATCTTTTAAACAATCAAAAAGCGCGTCTGTGCGCGCTCTTTAGGTTGGGCGTGCAGATAACCCGGCCTCATGTCTGTGTCAACCGCATGAAGGCTTTTTCTCGGGCAAAAACCTAGGCTTTTCCCGTGAGCACTGTCACATGCCCCATCTTTCGGCCGGGGCGGGATTCGGTCTTGCCATAGAGGTGGACGAGGGTATCTCGCCGTTTCAGCCAATCAGGCAGGCCTAAAATATCGTCACCGACGAGGTTCTGCATCACACAATTGGAGTGGCGGTCCGCATTGCCGAGCGGCAGGCCGCCGACGGCGCGGATGTGCTGCTCGAACTGCGAAACGACGCAGGCTGCCTCGGTCCAGTGGCCGGAATTGTGGACGCGCGGCGCCATCTCGTTAGCGATCAAGCCGCCGTCTGGGAGAACGAAGAACTCGATTCCGATGACGCCGACATAACCGAGCGAGGAGAGAATCGCTTCCGCCGCCTGACGTGCCGCCGCCGCGGTCGCATCCGAGATCGAGGCGGGCACCGTCGAGGAGTGCAGAATGCCATTGCGATGCACGTTTTCCGCCGGATCGAAGGCGACGACGGTGCCGTCCGCCGCGCGGGCGGCGATGATCGAAATCTCGCGCTCGAAGGCGACGAAGCTCTCCAGAATCAGCGGCACGCCGCCAAGGGCGGCAAAGACGCCTTCGGCGCTGTCGGCTGCGGAGCGGAAAACCTTCTGTCCCTTGCCGTCATAGCCGAGACGCCGCGTCTTGAGCACACCCTGGCCGCCGAAGTCTCTCAGCGCTGCTTCAAGCTCGCTTTGGCTGTCGACGGCATGGGAGCGCGCGGTCGGAATGCCGCATCCATTGATGAAGCGCTTTTCGAGGAGGCGGTCCTGCGCCACTTCCAGCGCCCTTGGCGGCGGGTAGACGGGGACGTCTTTCGCAATTGCTTCAGCTGCCGATACGGGCACGTTCTCGAATTCATAGGTGACGACGTCGCAGGCCTTCACCAGTTCTGCCAGCGCTGCGGGATCGTCGTAGGCCGCAACGATCTGGTTGTTGGCGGCCTGCGCGGCGGGACAATCGGCCTGGGGTTCCAGGATGATCGTGCGGAAGTTCAGCCGTGCTGCGGCCATCGCAAGCATGCGGCCGAGTTGGCCGCCGCCGATGATGCCGATCGTCTTTGTCGTCATAGGTTGTCCATAGGATATTCGGCAATCGAGGCACTCTGGCGCTCGCGGTATTCATCGAGCCGCTCGGCGATATCCTCGTCCGAAAGCGCAAGAACGGCGGCCGCCAGCAGCGCCGCGTTGATCGCGCCAGCCTTGCCGATCGCCAGCGTGCCGACCGGAATGCCGCCCGGCATCTGGACGATGGAAAGAAGGCTGTCCTGGCCGGACATCGCCTTCGACTGGACGGGAACGCCGAAAACCGGAAGCGGCGTCAGTGCGGCCGTCATGCCGGGAAGATGGGCGGCACCACCGGCACCGGCAATGATCACCTTGAAGCCCTCGTCACGCGCGTTCTTGGCGAAGCTCACCATGCGGTCCGGCGTCCGATGCGCTGAAATAATGCGCGCTTCATACGGGATTTCCAGCGCCTCCAGCGTGTCGGCGGCGTTTTTCATGGTCTCCCAGTCGGACTGGCTGCCCATGATGATGGCGACGGGAGGTCTGTCTGTCAGCGTCAACGGCATTACCCTTTCAGGCGATGATATCCGGAATGATCTGGTCTTCCAACTTGGTCAGCTTGTCCTTGATGGCGAGCTTCTTCTTTTTCATGCGCTGGATGCGCAACGCGTCGCATCCCATGGCAATCATGGCGTTTATCGCGGCGTCGTAGTCCTCGTGCTCCTGACGCAAACGCGCTGCCATGAGCCTGATTTCCGCCTGTTCCTGATCGGCCATTCGTATTCCCCATAGTCGTCTTCGGACGTTGTCCGGCCTGCCGATGATTTCCGCAAGCTCCTATCACCAAATAGCGGTAACGGCTAGTTAGTGCTGATCATGAATTTGCCACCTACTGACCATGTTTTCGCCTTCGACAAGGATTCGAAAATATGTCACATTCCAAAAGTTGACGCCTAGAACCCCAGCGATGGATGGCTGGGGAAGGCAAGAGGAAGGAAGGGTCAAATGACTGTTCAAGCTCATCTTGAGTCACTCGAAAAAAAGCATGTAGCTCTTGAGGAGGAGTTACATTCGCTGATGGTATCCCCCTCCAGAAAAGACACCGAGATTGCGGATTGCAAGCGCAGAAAGTTGCGCATCAAAGACGAAATCCAACGTCTGAAATCATCCGTTCACTAAGCAATAATGCGGATTGCCGGCGCGCTGATCCTGCAACGCAAAGAGGATAAAATCCAACATTTCAATGGGTTAGTAATAGCCGGCGATTTTTGAAAAATCATGCGCCAGTCCCAAGCAGTGCGGAGTTGGGCTGGCGCATTTCTATTGGGCGATCGGCCTCACGTCCAGAATTGATCAAGCCACAGATTGAGCTTGTCGAATCCGCGGTTGTTGACCGCATAAATACGTTTCGTGCCTTCGGAGGTCACCGACACAAGGTTGCTGTCGAGCAGGGCTTTCAAGTGCTGCGAGACCGCCGGCCGGCTGATTGGGAGGCTCTCGGCGAGTTCGTTGACCGTTCTCGGCGCGCGCCTCAACTGCTCCAGCAGGAACCGCCGGTTCGGGTCTGATATCGCGGCGAAAGGGTCGGTGGTCGACATGGCAAAAAAGCTACGTCAAAGGCAGCTTCCGGGCAAGGAAATTGTGCGCCGCAACCGAGCGGCGTCCGCTGGCGCGCCGGGACTTAGAATCCGAGCCCCTGGTGTATGATCAGAAGTGCTGCGATCAGTGCCATCGCATACATGAACGGATAGAATATCTCCGGCTTCATGCGCTTGACGCACCAGGCGCCAGCAATGGTCGCGAGCGGCGCGAAAGGCAGCAGCGTCGCCGATGTCACGAGGTTCTTCGCGTCGAGTTGGCCGAGTGCGAAATAGGGAATGAGTTTCACCGCGTTCAGGATGGCAAAGAAACGCACGCTGGTGCCGGTGAATTCGCGCGGCGGCAGTTTCAGGGGCAGGGCATAGATCTGAAACGGCGCGCCGCCGGCATGGGCGACGAAACTGCCATAGCCGGAAAGCGTGCCCCAGGCGCTCGCAAGCAGGGGGCGCTGGCCGCGTGGCAGGACGACCTTTCCTGCGCCGGGGCCGAAGTTGTTCCAGAAATAGCGGGCGCAGAAGAGTACGGTGACTGCACCGATGACCACGCGCAGGACGTTGCCGGGCACCAGTGCGGATGTCGCCCAGCCCACCGCGATGCCGAAGAGGGCACCCGGCAGCATGATGTTCAGCGTCGTCCGGTCGCCATGCTTGCGCCAGACGACAAGCGAGATCATGTCCATGAAGATCAGGATCGGCAGCAGGATGGCGGCAGCTTCGACAGGCGAGACAACCAGCGCCAGAATGGGGACGCCGATCAAGGCTAGTGCATCGCCCATGCCGCCTTTGGCGAGGCCGACAAGCAATACGGCGGGCACGGCGGCACAAAAGAATGACAGTTCCGGCAGCATGCTTTTCAAGTCCTCCCCTTGCCAGCCCCCTCTAACGGAATTACTCACACAAAACGAGTGTGGATTTGCCGCCTGCGGCGAAATCCGCTGAAATTGGAAAGAGTTCATGACCGGACCGGAAAACCGCTGCCGCCTTGTCCTGATCGTCCCGGACATCGCGGATGCCGACGAGCAGGCAAACATTCTCGCCAACGCGCTGAAGGGCGGCGACGTTGCCTCGGTGATCGTGCCGCAATACGGGCTCGATGCCGGAGCGTTTCAGAAACATGCCGAGAGACTGGTTCCGCTCATCCAGAATGCAGGTGCAGCGGCCCTGATTGCGGGCGACAGCCGCATTGCCGGACGCGCGAAGGCCGACGGCTTGCATTTGACGGGTTCAGCCGCCGAAATCGCCGAGGCGATCGACAAATATGAGGGCAAGCTGATCATCGGCGGCGGTAAAGCAGCCGACCGCCACACGGCTTTGGAGATCGGCGAGGCGCGGCCGGACTATATCTTCTTCGGCAAACTCGACGGTGACATCAAGCCGGAGGCGCATCCGAAGAACGTTGCGCTCGGCGAATGGTGGGCCTCGATGATCGAAATTCCCTGCGTCGTCATGGGCGGCACCGATCCGGCTTCTGCCCTGGTCGTCGCGCAGTCGGGTGCCGAGTTCGTGGCGCTGCGCCTGGCGGTGTTCGGCGAGCCGGGGCAGGCCGCTTCGATTGTCGCTCAGGTCAACGCACTTCTTGACGAAAAAGCGCCACGGTTTGAGGATTGATATCGCGGCCATGCCGATCTCCTCCGCCAGTTTGCGTCGACCTCTCCTGCTTGCTGCCGTTTTCGCGGCTCTTTTGCCGTATGGCGCTTCGGCGCAGACGGTCGACAACGTCGTGACACGGCCGCTGGGCTCGGAAGCCGAACCGTTCAAGACCAACCGGCCGGCAGAAGGGGCGCAGCCCTCGACCGGCCTCGGTGTGCTGGATCGCATGGGCGCCAAACTGCCCGACCTGCCGGCTGAGAAGGATTACAAAGGGCCGATCGATACAGCTTACGGTGCCTATCAGCGCGGTTATTATCTGACGGCAATGCAGCTGGCGCTGCCGCGCGCGCAGCTCGGAGATCCGGCGGCGCAGACGCTGATTGCGGAAATGCAGTATGCCGGGCTCGGCGTTCGCCGCGATCTGAAGAGCGCAGCCTTCTGGTACGGCAAGGCCGCCGAAGGCGGCGATGCGGCAGCGATGTTCAAATATTCGTTGATCCTGATGGCGGGAGAACTCGTACCGCGAAACAAGGCGAAGGCGGATGATTATATGCACCGGGCGGCCGACGGCGGCAATCCTTCAGCACAATTCAACTGGGCGCAGTTGTTGACGACTGATCATCCCGGTCCCGAAGGATTGAAACTCGCGCTTCCCTACTACGAGAAATCCGCCCGGCAAGGCATCGCCGACGCTCAATATGCCGTAGCGCAAATCTATTCCGTGCTTCCCGATCTGCCGGAGCAGAAAAAGAAGCTGGCACGGGAATGGCTTTCCCGCTCGGCGCGCGCAGGTTTCGACACTGCCCAGCTCGACCTCGGCATCTGGCTCATCAACGGCAACAACGGGCCACGCGACTTCGTGAATGGGTTTCTGTGGATGAAACTCGCCGCCAATCGTGGCAACGTCGCGGCGCAGAACAAGCTCGCACATCTTTATATCAATGCGCTTGGCACCAAGCCGGACCCGGTCGAAGCGGCGAAATGGTATGTGCTTTCCCGCCGGGCAGGGTTGCCCGACCCGGAGCTTGAGGATTTCTATCTCGGTATCGAGGACGTTCAGCAAAAGCAGGCGATCGACCGGGCGAACAAGTTCCGCCGCCTGCCCTAAGGCTCAGAACAGGGCGTCGGCGGAGCCTTCGGTGCCGACGACCTCTTTCAGAGTCCGCAACGCTCTCCCCTTGAAATTTGCCTGATTTTGTGGTCTTGAGGCCGCCAATCTAATAAGAGCGCTGCCTTTTCCGGCGATCAGGGAGCTTTCCCGCCCTGACAGCGCATCCCGTATCAGTTCCAAGGAAATGCTCCAATGGCCCGTTCTGCTCTTCTCAACGTCATGGTTCAGGCTGCCGTCAAGGCAGGAAAATCGCTGGGGCGTGATTTCGGGGAGGTGCAGAACCTGCAGGTTTCGGTGAAGGGGCCTGGCGATTTCGTTTCCAATGCCGACCGGAAGGCTGAAAAGATCGTCAGGGACGAGCTTCTGAAGGCACGCCCGACCTATGGGTTCCTCGGCGATGAGAGCGAAGAGATCAAGGGCACGGACGGGGCACACCGTTGGATCGTCGATCCGCTCGACGGCACGACCAACTTCCTGCACGGCATTCCGATGTTCGCGGTCTCGATCGCGCTTGAACGGAATGGCGAAATCGTCGCGGGCGTCGTCTTCAATCCGGCGATGGACGAGCTCTACACCGCCGAGCGCGGCGGTGGCGCCTTTCTCAACGACCGCCGCCTGCGTGTCGGCGCGCGCCGGGTGCTTTCGGATTCCGTCATCGGCTGCGGCGTGCCGCATCTCGGCCGCGGCAACCACGGCAAGTTCCTTGTCGAGCTCCGGCATGTCATGGGCGAGGTGGCTGGGATCCGGCGTCTCGGTTCGCCGGCGCTCGATCTCGCCTATATCGCCGCCGGCCGCTTCGACGGTTTTTGGGAGACGGGACTTGCGCCCTGGGACATGGCGGCCGGTATCCTGCTGATCCGTGAGGCAGGCGGTTATGCGACCGACTGGAACGGTGGCACGGATATTCTCGATACCGGCGCTATCGTCGCCGGCAATGAATATATTCACAAGGCGCTGATCGAGACCGTCAAGCGTCCCATCCCCGCGAAGTGAGACGCACGGGAAACCGGCTGTTGTAAAGACACGGTTTTCTCTGCCCGCGCACTTCAATTCGGCACAATGTTGATCTAGTCTCCGGCTGCAAGCAATCTGGAGGGCTGCGCAACCATGGAAAATGTGAATGCGGCGGAATTCGGCTCGACCGAAAAACCGAGCAGCAACTATGTTTATAGACTCTCCAGTCCGATGCCGTTCCTCTGGACGATGCTCCTGTTTCTCGTGATTGTCGGCTTCATCGCTTCCATCCTTTTCCGGCAGACGCAGACTGCGTTCATGCACAATCCGGGCCTCAACGGCCTCATCGTCGGCGTGCTTGCGGTCGGCATCATCCTGGTCTTCACCCATGTGTTGGCGCTTCGTCCGGAAGTGCGTTGGTTCAATTCCTTTCGCGCGGCCGGCAGTGCCGACAAGGTAAACCGCAATCCGAGACTGCTTGCGCCCATGCGGGCGCTGATCGGCAACCGTAAGTCAACGGCAACGCTTTCGACCACGGCTCTACGCTCAATTCTCGACTCGATCGCGACCCGGCTCGATGAATCGCGTGATACGTCGCGTTACCTCATCGGCCTTCTCGTCTTCCTCGGTCTCCTCGGTACCTTCTGGGGTCTCATCGGCACGATTGGCTCGATCAGCGGTGTCATTCAGTCGCTGGACGCAGGCTCGAACGGCGGCGGAGACGTGCTGACCACGCTCAAGGAAGGTCTGTCCCTGCCGCTTTCCGGTATGGGCCAAGCCTTCTCGTCCTCGCTACTCGGCCTGTCCGGATCGCTTATTCTCGGTTTCCTCGATCTTCAGGCGGGGCGTGCGCAGAACCGCTTCTACACGGAACTCGAAAACTGGCTGTCCTCGGTGACCGATGTCGGGTCGGATATTGCCGTTCCGACGCTCGACTCGGGTACGTCCTCCGAGGATCTCCGCGCGATGTCGGACTATCTGAAGAAGGTTGCCGAAGAAGGTGGCGCTGGCAGCCAGCGCTCGGTTGCTGCGATGGCAAGCCTTGCCGAGGGTATCCAAGGACTCGTCAAGAACATGCGCAACGAACAGCAGATGCTGCGCGACTGGATCGAAGCGCAGCAGGACGAGGCAAAGGCCATGCGCCGCACCCTTGACCGGCTTGCTGAGCGCATCGGCGCGCAGGAAAAGCAGAGTGCCACCGAGAGAAGCCATCGCGCCAGCCAGACCGAAAAAAGCGAGGGCAAGTAAGCCATGGCGCTCGCCCGAAACCGCCGTCGCCACGGCGAAATGAACTACTGGCCGGGTTTCGTCGACGCATTGTCGACGCTGCTGATTGCCATCATGTTCCTGCTGACGGTTTTCGTCGTCGGCCAGTTCATTCTGAGCCGCGAGATTTCCGGCCGCGACGAAGTGCTGAACCGCCTCAACAGCCAGATCAACGAACTGACGCAGCTGCTCGCGCTTGAGAAGGGCAGCAAGCAAGATCTCGAGGATTCTGTCGCCAACCTGCAAGCCTCCCTCACGACGGCCGAAGGCGAGCGCTCGCGCCTGCAGGCATTGCTTGATGCCGGTTCCGGCGGCAAGGACGCCGCGCAGCAGCGCATCGGCGGCCTGACAAAGGAACTCGACGAACAGAAGCAGCTAAGCGACCGGGCGCTCAGCCAGGTCGAAATTCTCAACCAACAGATAGCAGCCCTGCGCAGCCAGATCGCAGCCGTCGAGGCCGCGCTTCAGGCTTCAGAGCAGAAGGACCAGAGCTCGCAGGCGAAGATCGCCGATCTGGGCAGGCGCCTGAACGTCGCGCTGGCGCAGCGGGTTCAGGAACTCAATCGCTACCGCTCCGATTTCTTCGGCCGCCTGCGCGAGATCCTGTCCGACCGCGAAAACATCCGCATCGTCGGCGACCGTTTCGTCTTCCAGTCAGAGGTTCTGTTCCCTTCCGGCAGTTCCGATCTCAATCCGGAAGGCACGGCGGAGATGACGAAACTTGCCACTGCGCTGCTTGATCTTTCCAGGGAAATACCGCCGGAAATCAACTGGGTGCTCAGGGTCGACGGCCATACCGACAATGTGGCGCTTTCCGGGGCCGGCCGCTTTCGTGACAACTGGGAGCTTTCCTCGGCCCGTGCCATCTCTGTCGTCAAATATCTGATTTCGCAGGGCGTTCCTTCCGACCGTCTCGTGGCGGCAGGTTTCGGCGAATTCCAGCCGATTGCGCCCGGTGAAACACCGGAAGCCCGCGCCACCAACCGCCGCATCGAGCTCAAGTTGACCGAGAAATAATCAGCGCCTATATGCTCGGCGGCCTTTTCTTCGTCGATAGCCACCGAACAGCGTCGCCTAGGGGGCCATGACAGCCTCGATCTTGCCAGGCAGGGCTGGGTCGTTGGCGAAGTCGCCGGCTATGGCGGAGGCAGCATGCACGGCTACAATGCGCTTGAGGGGAATTTTCCTCGGCGGTTGTATCTTTTCGGCCGGGCCGAGGGAAGGGCCGTGTGCGGCGGCGCCGTTCGGCGCCGCCGAAGTCCGGTTAAGCCGTTGCCTTGGTCTGATCGTCGACCGTTGCGTCCGGCACATTCTTCTTGATAGATTCGATTGCGCTAAGCGCGGATGCCTTGGCTTTGTAGCCTTCCGAGCTGAACATGGATTCACCGTTCGACGCCTTGAAGCGGAAACGGAATTCGCCGGCCTTGTCCTTGTACACTTCAAACTTATACATCGATTATCTCCCAATTATCAGGAAGTTGCCCCGGTAACATGGGACAACCTAGTGCAAAAGTTGAGTCTATTCCATCTGGATATTCGCGCCCTTCACGATGGGTCCCCACTTGGCCAGTTCGGCCTTCACATGCGCGCCAAGTTCCTCCGGCGTCGAACCGACGATCGTGGCGCTGAATTCCTTCATGCGTCCGGCAACTGCCGGATCCTTCAAGGCCTTGTTGGCGGACTCGTTAAGCTTCGCCACAACATCCGCGGGTGTATTCGCTGGCGCAAAAAGCGCGTTCCAAGTGTAGGTCTCGTAGCCCGGAACGCCGGACTCAGCGATGGTCGGAATATCCGGGAAGGATGGAGCACGTTTCGCGGTGGTGACCGCCAGCGCCCGCAGCTTGCCGGATTTGATGTGGCTGGAAGACGACGGCAGATTGTCGAACATGATCGATACCTGGTTGCCCAGCAGATCGGTCAGCGCTGGGCCTGCGCCTTTGTACGGGATGTGCTGCATCTTGACGCCGGCCATCGAATTGAACAATTCGCCGGAAAGATGAAGCGGCGTGCCGTTGCCGGAGGAAGCATAGCTCCATTTGTCCGGTTCGGCCTTCAGCAGCGCGACCAGTTCCTGCACGTTCTTGGCGGGCAGTTCCGGATTGACGACGAGCACGTTGGGCACGATGACGAGCAGCGAAACCGGCGCGAAATCCTTTTCCGGGTCGTAAGGTGTGGATTTGAGGATCAGCGGGTTCAGCGCGTGGGTCGCGACCGTTCCCATCAGGATAGTATAGCCGTCCGGTTCAGCGCGAGCCACGTTGCCCGCGCCGAGATTGCCGCCGGCACCGGCGATGTTCTGGACGATCACCTGCTGGCCAAGGTCTTCCGACATCTTCTCGGCGATGATGCGCGCCACGACATCGGTCGATCCGCCTGCAGCAAAGGGAACGACCAGAGTAACCGCGCGCTCCGGAAACGCGTCGGCATGCGCAGTTCCGAGGCTCAAGGCCGCAAACAAGCCGAGGCCGAACGCCATGCGGCGGGTCATATTGAAAAGTGCCATTCGATTCTCCTCCCGGAATTCATCGGTTACGCCGCCCGACTGCATCAAATCGGGCAGAAGGAGGTTAGGGCGGACGCGGATAAAAGCAACCGGAAGCGGCCGCGTGGGAATGCAACTTTAGTCGCTGAGGTAAACTATCCGACTATTGATATTACAATCCGTCCTCCGATAACCATCTATGCGGAAGACCCTATTGAATTTGTGCGCTTGGCGGGACGAGATCGTGGAGTTTGACATGCAGCCCGTATCCAATCCATTTCCGGCAGTCGAGAACGAGGAGGAAGGTCTTTGGCCGGTGCGCCGGCACAAGATCCTCGACTGGCTGATCAATGAAACGCGCAACCAGCGGTTCATCGACAATATCCTGGTGGAGATGTGCGAGCGGTTGCGGACTGCCGGCGTTCCCGTCGCGCGCGCGACAATGCATTTCCGGACGCTGCATCCTCAATGGCTCGGCGCGCGCATCCTCTGGCGTCCCGGAATGCAGGAGGCGAAGATCACGACCTTCGGCTACGGCGTCGAGACAACGTCGCAATTCCTGAACAGCCCGATGAACGAGATATTCAGCGGTGCCGCAGAAGTCCGGCAGAAGCTGGACGGCGAACCCACGTCCTACCCGCTTTACGATGAGTTGCGACAGGATGGCCTGACGGACTACGTCGCCTGGCCAATGGAGCACACACTCGGAAAACGGCATGTCATTACCTTCTCGAGTGACAAACCAGGCGGTTTTGACGAAGAGCATCTAATCTTCCTCAAGGACCTTCTACCAGCGCTCACACTTGTCACGGAGGTCCGGATCAAGAACATTCTCGCACGCACGCTGCTTCAGACCTATGTCGGGCCCCATGCCAGCGAGCAGATTCTTGCCGGTGCCACGACACGTGGCAGCGGTGCAACGGTCGGCGCGGCGATCCTCATCTGCGACTTGCGCGACTTCACTACGATTTCCGATTTATGGCCGCGCGACGATGTGATCGAGCTGCTGAATGATTATTTTGATGCGATGTCGGAGCCGATCGAAAAGCACGGCGGTGAGATCCTGAAATTCATGGGTGATGGTTTGCTCGCCATCTTTCCGCTGACCAATCCCAATGCCTGCAGCAATCTTCTCCACGCAATCAAGGAAGCGCAGGCAGCAATGACCGAGCTCAATGTCTTCAACGCCGAAAGGGGGCATGTGGAGTTGCGCTATGGCGTCGGCGTGCATGTGGGGGATGTCATGTACGGCAACATCGGCTCGCGCAAGCGCCTCGATTTCACCGTGATTGGCCCCGCCGTCAACGTCGCATCGCGGCTGGAGACCCTGACCAAGGAAATCAAACGGCCCGTGCTGCTGTCCAAGGCGTTCGTCGAAATGGCGGGGTGCGAAAGCGATCTGGAAAGCCTCGGATTCTATCCGCTGCGCGGCTTGGACCAGCCTGTGGATGTCTACGCGTTTCCTCAGGCGTAGCGCCTATTTGGCGGCAGCCAGAAACTCTTCCGCACCTGCATCGAACTGCAGCTTCGCCAGCTTGGCATAGATGCCGCCATGGCGGATCAGGCTCTGATGCGTGCCTTCCTCGATGACGCGCCCCTGGTCCATGACGAGGATGCGGTCGGCTTTCAGGACGGTCGCGAGGCGATGGGCGATGACCAGCGTCGTGCGGCCGTGCATCAGGCCGTCGAGCGCCTTTTGCACCAGGGTTTCGCTCTCCGCGTCCAGAGCCGACGTTGCTTCGTCGAGCAGGAGGATAGGAGCATTCTTCAGGATCGCGCGGGCAATCGCGATACGCTGGCGTTGGCCGCCGGAAAGGGTAATGCCGCGCTCGCCGACCTCGGTGTCATAGCCCTTGTCCAGCCTTGCGATGAACTCGTCGGCCTGGGCGGCAATCGCTGCGGCGCGCACATCCTCGCGCGCCGCGCCGGGACGGCCGAAGGCGATATTGTCGTGGATTGAAGCGGCAAAGATGGTGACGTCCTGCGGGACGATTGCCATGCGCTCACGCAGATCATCGGGCGTCACCCCGCGTGCATCGATGCCGTCAATCGCGACGCAGCCCTGCTGCGGATCGTAGAAGCGGAGCAGCAGCGAAAAGACGGTGCTCTTGCCAGCGCCGGACGGGCCGACGATGGCGACGGTTTCACCGGGCGCGATGCTGAAGCTAAGGCCATACAGCGCCGATTTTCCGGGGCGCGACGGATAGGCGAAGTGCACGTTCGAGAATTCGACGCGTCCCCGGGCTGGCGCGGGCAGCGTCTCGGGCTTTTCGGGCGCTGCGATCGGCGAGACTTCGTCCAGCAATTCGGTCAGCCGGTCGGCGGCGCCGGCTGCCTGCGAGAGTTCTCCCCAGACTTCCGACAGAGCGCCGAGAGAGCCGGCGGCGATGACTGAATAGAGCAGGAACTGCCCAAGTGTGCCAGCAGAAAGCGTTCCTGTCAGAACATTCTGTGCGCCGACCCAAAGAACTGCAACGACGCTGCCGAAGATCAGGGTGATCGCAATGCCGGTCAGAAGTGCGCGCGAGCGGATGGCGGAGCGTGCGGCCTCATAGGCGGATTCGACGGCGGCGCCATAACGGTTTGCGGCTGCGTCCTCGCCGCTGAAGGCCTGGACGGTGCGCGTGGCAGCGATCGTTTCGCTGGCGAAGGCGGAAGCTTCGGCGAGCGTATCCTGTGCGGCGCGAGAGCGCTTGCGAACGGATCGCCCGAAGCCGACGAGCGGAAAGACGATCAGCGGGATTGCACCGAGCACAAGGCTTGAGAGCTTCGGCGAGGTCACGATCATCATGCCCATCGCGCCGAGACAGAGAATTGCGTTACGCAGTGCCACAGAGGCGGTCGCGCCGACAGCCGATTTGATCTGCGTCGTGTCGGCCGTCAGGCGCGACACGATCTCGCCGGACTGATTGACATCGAAGAAGGAGGGAGAAAGCCGTGTGACATGCGCAAAGACATCCCGGCGCATATCCGAGACGATGCGTTCGCCGAGCGTGATGACGAAATAGTAGCGAAGGGCGCTTGCGGCCGCGAGCACGACGGCGATGACCATCAGCATCGCAAAGTAGCTATTGATGAAGGCACCGTCAGCCTGCGTGAAGCCGTGGTCGATCATGCGGCGCACGGCAAGCGGAAGCGTGAGCGACGTCACGGCGGCAACGGCAAGCGAAGCCAGTGCGCCTGCGACCATGCCGCGATAGCGCATCACATAGGGTGCCAGCCGTGCGAGCGGCTTCAAGGAACGCGACTTCTTTTCCGCGGTCTGCACTGCGTCTGCCAAATCATCTCCAATCGCCCCAATACCGCTGATCGGCGGCTTGCAGGCCCTTGTTATCCGGGCGGCCTTCATGTATAGGCACCGCATCCGAATGGGAAGCCGTAGCCTTCGTGACTGCGGCTTCATTTATTCAATCGGTTCTCTTGCCGCAATGACTTGCGTCAAATTGGACCCTGGCATCGCAGGAAGATTGTTATGAAGGCTGATATCCATCCCGACTACCACGTCATCAAGGTGGTGATGACCGATGGCACCGAATACGAAACCCGCTCGACGTGGGGTTCGGAAGGCGCTGTCATGAACCTCGAAATCGATTCCAAGTCCCACCCGGCCTGGACCGGCGGCAACCAGCAGCTCATGGACCGCGGCGGCCGTGTGTCCAAGTTCAACAAGCGCTTCGGCGGCCTCGGCCTCTAATCGCTTCTGCGCGGTACAGAATTTGGAAAAGCCCGGGTTTCCGGGCTTTTTTATTGCTTGAATGAGTCTGAGTGAGTGCCGATGCGTGCAAGCTGCAGTTCACGGCATCTCGATGCGACAGCAGCAGCCAATCGGCCTCAATGTGAAGGTCGCGACAGCACGCAACAAAAAACCGGCCGCGCACGACGCAGCCGGTTCACCTTTAGTCTAGCTTATGCAAGCTCTCAGTTGTTGCCGAAAGCCGTTTGCAGCAGGCTCAGCTGTGCTTGGACGCTGTTCTGATTATCCGGAACGATCGGCGCTTCATTCGGGCGATAGATTTCACGGTCGAGTAGGGCAACGCGGTTTTGGAGGCGTAGCGAGCGTTCAACGAGATCGCGGAAGGCTTCCGGCAGGTCGCCCCAGCCCGGAGCGTTGCGGTCCACGTTGAACCCGTCAAGGCGGACCTTGTTCTTTTCAGCGAGGACCTGATCGCGCGACATTTCGCCGTTGTTGACGGCACGCTGCAGGAGAAGCCAAGATGCCATCTGCATCAGGCGTGTCGTGAGGCGCATCGATTCGGCCGCGTAAAGAACGGAAGCCATGCGGGGCAGGACCTTGGAGGCGGCGCGGCCGTTGCCGTCCAGATAGGCAGCAGTTTCCTCGACCAGCGACATGCCTTCTGCGTACAACGTCTTGAACTGCGAGGATGCGGCAGCGCGGCCCGCAAAACTGATGGTATTCAAACCGAGTTCCGACATTCAAATGGTTCCTGTTGCACGCATCTACATATGTTCAGGTAACGCCAGCCCAAACTAAGGTTTCAGCGGCCGGTCTTTATGTCTTTAAGATGGTATCTTTAGCCCAATTGCGCAAGGCGTTTCTTAAGAAAGGGTTAACTTCCACAGATTCGTGGTGAATCGCCACCGGTGCAAAAAGAAGAGCCGCAAAAGCGGCTCTCAAGGTAAAACAGGGAGAAAAATCAGACCAATTCACCGCATGGGAAACTGTCTGAGATCCAGAGAAAATCTGGATGAGAACAGTAATATCTTATAAGGCTTAATATTCTATTAAGACTGTTTCGCATTAAGACTTGTGGCAGCGGTTTTTCGCGCGCTTGCAGCCCTTATCCTTTTCTAAGAGCGAAAAAGGCTTTCTGCCGCCGCGCGGCCCGAAGCCTTCCTTGTCACTTCGGCCTCGATGCGGGCGATCTCCGCCTTCAGCACTTCGACTCGTTCCTTCAATTCGTCCTCGGAAAGCATCGAAAGATCGCTTCCGATTTCGTAAGCCACCTTCTTCTGCGGCCGGTCATCGTCAATGAAGCTCATGAGCAGTCCTCCGTTCGGTTCCTCAGCCGTATTTTACCGCAGGATCGCTGCTTTCGGGAGGCTTGTTTGACACTCGTTCGGCAAGCGACATGCTTTCGGGCGTGAGCATCTGGGAGGTGCCGGTCGGAATGGTCGTATACATCTCACGCTCGCTTGCTGGCACTGCGGCGCGAATGCGGCTGCGGATGATTGCGTAAACGGTGATCAAGACATGCGACAGCCCCGTGACGAGGAAGAGCGCATACGGACTGACGATTGACATCACAGGACCGCCGATCGTCGGTCCGATCACCGTCCCGATGCCGTAGAGCAGCAGCAGTCCGCCCGAAACTTTCACGAAATCCTCGGAGGAGGCGAAGTCGTTCGCATGCGCGACGGCGATCGGATAGAGCGTGTTGGCGACCGCGCCGTAAAGAATGACAAGGCCGATCAGGACAACCGGCGAGGAGGGGTGCAGCAAGACGATCAGCACGCCGGCGACCGCGGCGATCGCCGACATGGCTGCCAGAACATAGCGGCGGTCGATGCGATCGGAAAGGCGCCCGGCGGGAAGCTGCATCAGTGCGCCGGCGAAAATGGTGGCGCTCATCATGATTGCGATACTGGCGTCGGAAAGCCCCGCGCCGGCGCCGAAAACCGCGCCGAGCGTACCGTAGGCACCGTTGGCGATGCCGACCATCAGGATGCCGAGGCAGGAGACGGGCGAATTGCGGTAGAGCGCAGGCAGGTCGAGCTTCACGGCCTTCAGCGGTTGCGGCGAGGCTGCAGTCGAAAGCGTCGTGGGCAGCATCGCGATGCAGTAGAAGATGCCGCAGACCATGAAGAGCAACGGCGTTCGCACGTCTTCCAGCGGGATCATCATCTGCCCGCCAACGACACCGAGAAGCGTGATGCCGATATAGAGCGAAAAGATTGCGCCGCGGCTTTCGTTCGTGGCGCGTTCGTTCAGCCAGCTTTCGATGATCATCGAGGTGCCGGCGGTCGAGAAGCCTGTGACGGCACGCAGCGCGATCCACCACACGGGATCGATGACGATGCCGCTGAACAGGGCGCTGATGGCGATGATCGAGATGAAACCGGAGAAGGCGCGCACATGGCCCACGCGCCGCACCAGTTTAGGGGCGACGAGGCAGCCGACGACAAAGCCTGCGGCCCAAGACGTACCGAGCAGGCCGAGCGTGGTCGTGGCATAACCTTCGAGATTGCCGCGGACGGGAAGCAGGATGCCCTGCAGACCATTGCCCATGAAGAGGAAAAGCGTTCCGAAAAGCAGCGCGGCGACGGACAGCAGATTTCTTCTCATTTCCCCACTCTCGGCGAGTTCGATTTAAAGAGTCATAAGACGAGACGCTGTCCGTCCTGTCCCAATAATGTTGATTGTGCCCCGGAATGCCGTTACGGCATGAAGAAACGCTGTGTTCGCGCGGAATAATGTCGGTCCTGTGACATTCTGAAAATATTGGAAAATAATGCCGTGACAAAGCTGCTGGCGCTGGTGCTCATCCTTGCCATGGTCATACAGATCATCAAGCCGCTGGGGCTGCCCGGTTTGCGGCGCCGGATGGACTTTTGGAAGATTGCGCTGGTCGCGTTCGCGGTTTGGGCGGTTGCCCTCCTTGGCCGCGACCTGATCGCCTAGACGGTGATCTCACCGCGCATGACCGGCACGCAGGCGCCGGAGATCGAGACGTCCGTCACCACGCCATCCTTCTTGACGACATCGACTTCGATGATGCTGCGCCGGCCCATTTCGACACCCTGTTCGATCGTCAAGCGCCGGGTCGTCGTCTGCTCCGGCGCAAGGGAAACGAGATAGGCGGAAAGGGCCGCTGAAGCGCTGCCGGTCGCGGGGTCTTCCGGGACGTTGTCCAGCGGCGCGAACATGCGGGCGCGGATAGTCCAAGGCTCCTCGGGCGAGCGGGCATAGACGAACAGCGAGAAATCGTGATTGCCTTCGGCGTTAGGGCCGGCGGCGTCCTGGAAATGCGTCAGATTCGGGCGTGCGGCGCCAAGCGATGCCGGGCCGTTGAGTTCGGCAACCGCGAAGGAGAGGCCGACGGAGACGAAAACCGGTTGATGGGTTGAGTTGAGGATTGCGTGGCTGTCGATGCCGATGCAGCGCGCAACGGTTTCTTCCGAGACGGCAGCCCCGATATCCAGAGGCCGAGGCGCGCGGATCGTTGCAGCGGTTACCCGGCCCCCGACGCGGCGAAGCGCCACTTCGACCAGTCCGGCCCTTTCTTCGAAACGCAGCGTGTCTCTGACTGGCTTGCCGAAGATTTCCTTCTGCTGGCCGAGAACATAGGCCGTTCCGACATTCGGATGGCCTGCGAAGGGGATCTCCATCGTCGGCGTGAAGATCCGGACGTTCGCCGTGTTGGCGGGGTCCCTGGGCGACAGGACGAAGGTGATTTCGGAATATCTGAATTCCGCTGCGATCTTCTGCATCGTCTCGGTGCCGAGTTCTTCCGCGCCCATGACGACCGCAAGAGGATTGCCTTCGAAACGGTTGGAGGTAAAAACGTCGACAGTCGTATAGGAAAGGATAGTCATCGCGGCTCCGATATTTTGGATGCCGCGATAATCGGTCACGTCTTTCGGTCGCGAAAGCGCAATCTTGTCGTGGTGACAAAAGAAAAGCCCGGCGCGCCGGCCGGGCTTGATGGAGTCTTAAGGTAGGTTTCAAGCCGCCTTTTCGAGTTCCTGTCTCCAGCTGCCCTTGGCGGCAAGGCTGTTCATTTCGGCGCGATGGCTGAAGGCGCGCTGACCGGCGGCAACGTTCTCCGGCTTGCCGCCCCAGGCCTTCAGTGCTGTATCCTGCAGGGCGCGGCCATACGAGAAAGTGACTTTCCAAGGCAGGTCGAACCCGGAATTGATCGCCGAAAGATGAGCTGTCGCCTCTTCGGTAGACTGACCGCCGGAAAGGAAGGCAATACCGGGAACGGCGGACGGAACCGTGCGCTTCAACACCTGGACGGTGCGTTCGGCGACTTCCGCGACGGATGCCTTGCGGGCGTTCTTGCCGTCGATAACCATGTTCGGCTTCAGGATCATGCCTTCGAGGCTGACACGCGCATCAGCGAGTTCTTCAAAGACGGTGCGCAGCGTCCATTCGGTGACCTGGGCGCAGCGATCGATAGTGTGGTCGCCCGGCTTGCCGTCCATCAGGCATTCCGGCTCGACGATCGGCACGATACCAGCTTCCTGGCAGAGCGCGGCGTAGCGGGCGAGCGCGTGGGCGTTCGCCTTCATCGAACCCCAAGTTGGGAGCGACGAAGAGATAGCGATCACTCCGCGCCATTTGGCGAAGCGGGCGCCGGCTTCATAATATTTGGCAAGGCGGCCGGCGAGACCGTCGAGGCCTTCGGTGATCGTTTCGCCCGGATACTTCGCCATCGGCTTGGCGCCGATATCGACCTTGATGCCGGGAATACTGTCTGCAGCCTTGATGATGTCGACGAAGGGCGTGCCGTCGGCCGCCTTCTGATAAAGCGTCTCTTCGTAGAGGATGACGCCCGAGATGTATTTCTTCATGGCCTCTTCGGAGCGGAAGAGCATTTCGCGATAATCGCGGCGGCTGGTTTCAGTCGATTCCAAGCTGATCGTATCGAACCGCTTTCCAATCGTACCGGTCGATTCATCGGCGGCAAGCAGCCCCCGGCCACCCGCTACCATCTTTGCTGCAATGTCTTCCAGGCGTTCGCTCATTTTTCACTCTCTCCAGGACAAGAAAATCGGCAACCAGAATGAATATAGGTCGGCGATAACAGAAGTTTATAGCCAGGAGAATGGAGCGCTAAGTCATTGAAACGATTGAAATCGTTTCAATCGTTTGAAACTTTGAGATTTTTTTCGCCGCGTGAGCAAAAGACCGCGAAAGCCTGAAAGCCTCCGCGTTCTATCCACATGTAAAGATTGCCAAATCAGCCGGGCGGCTACTTGCCGGAAAGGACGGCAATACCCGGCAGGACCTTGCCTTCCATCCATTCGAGGAAGGCGCCGCCTGCCGTCGAAACATAGCTGAAGTCATCAGCGGCGCCGGCATGGTTCAGTGCCGAAACAGTATCGCCGCCGCCTGCGACGGACGTGAGCTTGCCAGCCTTGGTACGCTCGGCGGCATACTTCGCGGCTGCGACTGTCGCCTTGTCGAAAGGCTCGATTTCGAAGGCGCCGAGCGGTCCGTTCCAGACCAGCGTCTGGGCGCGCTCGATCCAGGCCTTGACCACGTCGACCGACTTCGGACCGACGTCGAGTACCATGGCGTCTTCCGGAATGGCGTTGATGTCGACGGTCTCGTTGGCTGCACCCGCTTTGAATTCGCGCGCGACGACGCCGTCTTCCGGCAGGATGATCGCGCAGCCGGCTGTTGCGGCTTCGATCATGATCTGCTTTGCGGTTTCGCCAAGGTCATGCTCGCAGAGCGACTTGCCGACATTGGTGCCGCGGGCGGCGAGGAAGGTATTGGCCATGCCGCCGCCGATCACCAGAGCGTCGACCTTCTTTACGAGGTTCATGAGCAAGTCGATCTTGGTGGAAACCTTGGCGCCGCCGACGATGGCAACGACCGGGCGGACTGGATTGCCGAGGCCCTTTTCGAGCGCTTCGAGTTCCTGCTGCATCGTGCGGCCGGCATAGGCGGGAAGCAGGTGGGCAAGGCCTTCGGTGGAAGCATGGGCGCGATGCGCGGCAGAGAAAGCGTCGTTGACATAGATGTCACCGTTGGCAGCGAGCGCCTTGGTGAATTCCGCGTCGTTCTTTTCCTCACCCTTGTGGAAGCGGGTGTTCTCGAGAAGCAGGATATCGCCGTCCGTCATTCCGGCGACGGCCGAAGCAGCGGCTTCGCCGATCGAGTCCGATGCGGTCGCGACCGGCCTGCCGAGCACCTTGGAAACGTCCGGCGCGATCAGCGAGAGCGAGAGGTCCGGCGAGGGGCCTTCCTTCGGTCGGCCAAAATGCGCAAGCAGAATAACCTTGGCACCCTTCTTCGACAGTTCGAGGATCGTCGGAGCAACGCGTTCGATGCGCGTCGTGTCGGTAACCTTGCCGTCCTTTACGGGCACGTTGAGGTCGACGCGGACGAGAACACGCTTTCCGGCGATGCCGTTGAGGTCGTCGAGAGTCTTGAAAGCTGCCATGGGACTATCCGTTCATTAATTGCCTTGGAAAGTGGCCGACCATAGCAAGGATGCCTCAAGACGCAAGGCGTTCAACCGCGGTTTTCAGGCGCGTTTTCGTCAGGATCCGGCGCGCTGACGGCTATGGCCTCCGGAGTTTTACGGCCCTTGAGGCGGTCGCGGATTCGCTGGACGATGTCGTGCAGATTGATGAAGATCGGCAGCGTGATGGCGGGTTCGACAGCCTCGAGCGACATGCCGACCGAGGTGATATGGTCCTGATCGTCGAGGTCGCGAACGATCAGAATGATCGAGCCAAGACGGACGCGATCGGCATAGTCCGCCTTGCCGCCGAGGCGCTGCTTCATCAGTTCGGCGATGGTCAACCCCCTCTCGGATTCATTCAAAAGGCCCGGGCCGTAGGCAGCATCCAGATCGGCGGCCGGCCGGGCGGGGGAGAGCGCGAAAGCACCGAAAAACTCGGCATCGTCGGCATCCACTGGCGCACGGCTGGCGAAAAGCCGGTCAAGCAGGCGCGAGTAGCTCGGCACGATGAAAAGGTAGACAAGATCGTTCTCGCGTAGCCGCCCGGCATATTGATAGCGCATCGACTTGCCGTCGCGGATGACGAGCGAAGGGGTAGCCCAGCGGGGGATGCGTTCGCCGCGAAGGATCGGGCTGTCCTTAATGACGCGATAGGAGAGCAGTTCGTGGTTTGCCGCACCCGGCAGATCGACCTCCACCTTGTCGACCGCGCCCATGCGCGGGGGGATGATGAGGCCGAGTTTCTTGGCCACCGGCTTGATGGTCCAACCCTGGATCAACAGCGAGACCAGCACGATGATGAAGGCGGTGTTGAAGAATATTTGCCCGTTCTGCAATCCCCCGAGAATCGGCATGATGGCAAGCAGGATCGAGACCGCGCCGCGAAGGCCGACCCAGGCGACGAAGCCGATCTCCTGCTGCGTATAGTCAAAAGGCAGGAGCGAAAGCCAGATGGCGAGCGGACGGGCGACGACGATCAAAAACAACGCCAGCGCAACCGCTGGAAGGATGATTGCCGGAAACTGCGAAGGCGTTGCGAGCAGGCCGAGGACGAGGAACATGATGATCTGCGCGAGCCAGGTCATGCCGTCCTGAAAGCGCTTGATTGATCCTAGCGCCGGAAGCTTGCGGTTTCCCGCATAGATGCCGGCGACGTAAACGGCCAGGAAGCCACTGCCGCCGACGGCGCCCGCGAAAGAAAACACGAGCATCGCAAGGCCGAGCACGAAGATCGGCGTGAGACCGCGATCGGTGTCCAGACGGCCGACGACCTGTGCGATCATCATGCCGCCGAGCAGCCCGAGAATGACGCCAAGGCCCATTTCCTGAATGAACATCGCGAGCATGCCGATATTGATGCCGGCATAGCCTTCACCGCTCGCGAGCAGCTCAACGAGGGCGATGGTGAGGAAGATCGCCATCGGATCGTTGGTGCCGGATTCCACTTCGAGCGTGGAGCGCACCTTGTCGCGAATGTTGATGCCGCCGATACGCAGCAGGAAGAAGACGGCGGCGGCGTCCGTCGAAGCGACGATCGAGCCGAGCAGCAGTCCCTCGAGCCAGCTGAAATTGAGGAGCCACATGGCGGCCACGGCAAAGAGGCCGGCGGTGATCAGCACGCCAATGGAGGCAAGCGTCAGCGAAGGTATGGCCGCGAGCTTGAAGGCGTGGATCGTCGTACCGAAGCCGGAATCAAAGAGAATGACGGCAAGCGCGATCGAGCCGAGGATATAGGCAAGGTAATTGTTGCTGAATTCGATGCCGAGCCCATCCACGCCCGCAAGCAGGCCGATTGCCAGGAAGAGCAGAAGTAGCGGAGCGCCAAAGCGAAAGGCGAGCAGGCTCGAGAAGGCCGCAAGAAGCACAAGCGCCGTCGACACCAGCACGACGATATAGAATGCTTCCACGTCTGTCCCCTTTCATTCCCCGCGCCTCAAGACAGTCCGGGCATCGCAGCTATTCCGCCCTCCATGCTTCATTCCGCCTGCATCAGTAAACGGCAAAATGGGCCGGAAGGGTAGGCCTTGCGGCTTAACCTCGCTTGCCTGCGGCTTCATGCTGCTGAACGGCGCCGGACGGCTGGTCGGTGGGAATGCTACGGGAGAGATTCTCTTTGAAGAATGTAGAGGCAAATCAGGCAAGAGCAGGGCAGGGAAGAAGAGGCCGGCACTTTTGTTTTTTGAATTATCCGTGGATGCTGCTCAATTGCTCAAACAAAAGCGGCCCGGTTTTCCCGAGCCGCCTTCCTAAATCTGCTTTTCGCTAAGCTCAGATAAGCTTTGCAAAGGCAACGGCTGTATCGGCCATGCGGTTGGAGAAGCCCCACTCGTTGTCGTACCAGGTGAGGATACGGACGAAGGTGCCTTCCATGACCTTGGTCTGGTCAATCGCTAAGATCGAGGACTGGCTGTCGTGGTTGAAGTCGCGGGAAACCAGCGGCTCCTCCGTGTAGCCGAGAACGCCCTTCAGCTTGCCGTTGGCGGCAGTCTTGATGGCTTCGTTGATTTCCTGAACGCTGGTTGCCTTCTTGGCAACGAACTTGAAATCGACGACGGAGACGTTCGGGGTCGGGACGCGGATCGACGTGCCGTCGAGCTTACCCTTCAGTTCTGGCAGGACGAGGCCGACGGCCTTGGCTGCACCTGTCGAAGTCGGGATCATCGAGAGTGCTGCAGCGCGGGCGCGGTACAGATCCTTGTGCATCTGGTCGAGCGACGGCTGGTCGTTAGTGTAGGAGTGGATGGTCGTCATGAAGCCGTGGTCGATGCCGACGGCGTCATTCAGCACCTTAACGACCGGAACCAAGCAGTTCGTCGTGCAGGATGCGTTGGAGATGACCATGTGCTCCTTGGTGAGCTGGTCGTGGTTGACGCCGTAGACGACGGTAAGGTCAGCGCCGTCGGCAGGCGCCGAGACGAGGACCCGCTTGGCGCCGGCAGTGAGGTGAGCCGCGGCCTTGTCGCGCGCGGTGAAGATGCCCGTGCACTCCATGGCGATGTCGACGCCGAGTTCCCGGTGCGGCAGGGTCGCCGGATCCTTGATCGCCGTCACCTTGATCGGCTTGCCGTTGCCGACGATGATTGTATCGCCTTCAACCTTCACGGTTGCCGGGAAGCGGCCGTGGATCGAGTCGTAACGCAGCAGGTGGGCATTGGTTTCGACAGGGCCGAGGTCGTTGATGGCGACCACTTCGATGTCTGTGCGGCCGGATTCAACGATAGCACGGAGAACATTGCGGCCGATGCGGCCAAAGCCGTTGATGGCAACCTTTACAGTCATTTGCATTCACTCCCTAGATATGGGGCTTGCGGATGAGTGGAGAGCGCTGGAACGCTCCCCTTTAGAGCTTGGCTTCTGCTGCGGCGACGACGGCTTCCGCCGTGATGCCGAAATGCTTGTAGAGTTCCTTGTACGGGCCGGACGCACCGAAGGTCTTCATGCCGATGAAGGTGCCTTCCGGGCCGATAAAGGCGTCCCAACCTTCGCGGACGGCGGCTTCGACTGCGATCTTGACCGGTGACTTGCCGAGGACCGCATTGCGGTAGGCTTCCGGCTGCTCGAAGAAGAGTTCGGTGCAGGGAACGGAGACGACGCGGGTGGAAATGCCCTTGCCTTCCAGCGTGGCGCGAGCGGCGACGGCGATCTCGACTTCGGAGCCCGATGCAAAGATCGTGACCTTGGCATCGTCGGAGCCGGCGAGCGTGTAGGCGCCTTGGGCCGACAGGTTCTTTTCGCTGTATTCAGCGCGCACAGCCGAGAGGTTCTGGCGGGTGAGCGCCAGGCCTGACGGACGGTTCGGCGTCTTGATGGCGATCTGCCAGCATTCGGCAGTTTCCGTGGCATCGGCCGGGCGGAAGATCATCAGGTTCGGGACGGCGCGCAGTGCGGCGAGCTGTTCGACCGGCTGGTGGGTCGGACCATCTTCGCCGAGGCCGATCGAGTCATGTGTCAGCACGTGTATGACGCGGATGCCCATCAGCGAGGCGAGACGGATTGGCGGGCGGCAATAATCCGAGAAGATCAGGAAGCCGCCGCCGTAGGGGATCAGGCCGCCGTGCAGCGAGATGCCGTTCATGGCGGCCGCCATGCCGTGTTCGCGGATACCATAATGCATGTAGCGGCCGGAGAAGTCTGTCGGGGTGATCGACTTCATCTGGCTGGTCTTGGTGTTGTTTGAAGGCGTCAGGTCGGCAGAGCCGCCTAGCGTTTCCGGCAGGAAGCCGTTGATGACTTCGAGCGCATCTTCCGAAGCCTTGCGGGTCGCGACCGTCGGCTTGGATTCGGCAAGCTTCTTCTTGTATTCGCTGATCGCGGCATCGAAGCCGGGCGGCAGTTCGCCGGCAAAGCGGCGGGTGAACTCGGCCTTCTTGCCGGAAGCGTCGAGGCGACCTTCCCAGGCCCTGATAGTTTCGGCAGAACGGGTGCCCGCCTTGCGCCAGGCGTCCAGAATGTCGGTCGGGACAGTGAAGGCTTCGGCGTCCCAGTTCAGCGCTTCGCGGGTCGCGGCGATTTCGTCGGCGCCGAGCGGGTTGCCGTGCACCTTGTGGGTGCCCTGCTTGTTCGGCGCGCCAAAGCCGATGATCGTCTTGCAGGCAATCATGGTCGGGCGGTCAGATTTCTGCGCGGCTTCGATAGCGGCGGCAATGGCAGACTGGTCATGACCATCGACCTCGATCGTGTTCCAGTGCACGGACTTGAAGCGCGCAACCTGGTCGGTCGAATCCGACAGCGACACTGCGCCATCGATTGTGATCGAATTGTTGTCCCAGAAGACGATGAGCTTGTTGAGCTTCAGGTGGCCGGCAAGCGCGATGGCTTCCTGGCTGACGCCTTCCATGAGGCAGCCGTCGCCTGCGATCACATAGGTATAGTGTTCAAGCAGGTCGGAACCGAATTCCTCGCGCAGTTTGCGTTCGGCGATCGCCATGCCGACCGAATTCGCGATACCTTGGCCGAGCGGGCCGGTCGTCGTTTCGATGCCGGTGGCGTGACCGTATTCCGGATGGCCGGCGGTCTTCGAGCCGAGCTGGCGGAACTGCTTGATGTCCTCGATCGACATGTCCGGATAGCCGGTCAGATAAAGCAGCGAATAGAGCAGCATGGAGCCGTGACCGGCTGACAGCACGAAGCGGTCGCGGTTCGGCCAGTGGGGCTGCTTGGGATCGAAGTTCAGGTATTTCGTAAAGAGAACGGTTGCGACATCCGCCATGCCCATCGGCAGGCCCGGATGGCCCGAATTTGCCTTTTCGACGGCATCCATGGAGAGAAAACGGATCGCATTCGCCATGCGGTCATGTTGTTCGGGAGAGGTCATGGCTTTTCCACGGGGTTCCGGTGTCGGGAGATGGCCTCAAGCCTTGTGTAGGCCATCGATGAAAGCGGGTGAGACATAGCAGTTGGAACGGCCAAGTCAATAAATTGCGGGCCATATCCGGGCGGGGTGCGACGATTTTTGACATTTGATCGGGCGCTTGTACAAAAGACGAATCTTCTATCACGGGTAGGATGTATTTCAGTCATCCACAGAATAGGCCCCATGCCCGGGTACGGCTTTTATTGACGTGCCGTCGGCTAGCTGCATATCCTCTTGAAAACACTGGACCGGCACGGGCTGCCGATTCGAGAGGTCTTGCGCGGGGGAACGGGACAGCGACATGACGCCCACAGGCAAAACCATGGAAGCGGCGCTCAATGATCTGAAACAGGCGATTTCCGGCCTGGAAAACGCCGTGGATATGCGCATCGAACGCCAGCGTGAGCAGGGCGACATCGAGGGCGAGGTTCGCCGTGTGCATGCCGACCGATCCAAGCTGGCGCAGGAACTCGACCAGGCAGAATTCCGTGCCAACCGGCTGGAAGAGGTCAACCGCGAGGTTTCGCGGCGGCTGGTAACAGCAATGGAAACGATCCGGGCGGTTCTGGACCGCTAATGGGAAGACAGTGACATGGCACAGGTGACGGTAACGATCGACGGCAAGGCCTATCGAATGGCCTGCGAGGAGGGACAGGAGGACCACCTGACCGATCTTGCCAACCGCTTCGACCGTTATGTCGGCCATCTCAAGGGCCAATTCGGCGAAATCGGCGATCTAAGGATCACCGTCATGGCCGGGATCATGGTGATGGACGAAATTTCCGAGCTGAGCCGCCGCGTGACCGAGCTGGAGGCCGAACTCGAAACGTTGCGCAGCAATCGCGATACCGTTGCCGCGGCGACCGCGCGGACGGAAGAAAGCCTTGCCGAAGTGCTCGGAGAGGTGACGAGCCGCATTCGCGGCATCACCGACAAGCTCAACGGCCGGGCGCCTGCCGAGCTCAATTAAATTTGCGCAGCATGCTGGCGCAGCCTAATCAACGGCCTTATATATCGTGCTGCGATCTGCGCCTCTCGACAGGAACCACAATCCCTGGGGCCATACTCGATCCAAAGGGAGCTGTCCCTGACCAGGCTCGTGGGCCTGGACACACGGCGCCCACCTACGTTTGTAGGCGCCCAGGATCGTAAACCTCCATCGGTTGCCGCGGATCGCACCTCATTTTTCGATGGCTGGGTTCCGCCCCTCGTCTATTCCGATATCTTTCTGCATATGCGCGTTCAGTGCGGTTGCCGGCTGCAGCTGGGCCGCGGATCTTTGCTGCTGGGCTGGCGCGGCGAGGCTGCTAAACGGAAGCAATGCATTCAGAATTTTTATCGAAAGCCTCATGGTCTATCTCCCATGCGGTCAATTTATGCTTGCTTTACTTCACCGTATAATGAAACTCGATTGCTCTTATCATGAGAGATTTTCATGGCAGATCGTCCGTTGCCGCCGCTTTCGACCTTGCAGGCCTTCTGCGCTATCGCGGAGACAGGAGGCTTTGGACGGGCCGCGGAACGGTTGGGGCTGACACAGACGGCCGTCAGCCATCAGATCGCACAGCTGGAAGGCTGGATGGGCGGCCGGCTCTTCGATCGCGGGCGGCACGGCGCCCGGCTTTCACCTCTTGGTCTTAGGCTTCATCCCGAGATCGCGAGCGCACTTTCTTCGCTCGAGAGCGCTCTGCATCAAGCACGGGAAGCAAGCGCCAGTCCATCGCTGACGATCGCAACGACGCCCGAATTTTCAAGCCAGTGGCTTGCCCCACGTCTCGAGGCCTTCTGCCGACGCTATCCGAAAATTGAAGTCCGCACCGCTGTTGGCTATCAGCGGCCGGATTTTTCAAGTGTCGATTTGGCGATCTGGCTCGGACATGGCGGTCCCGACCTTGTGACGGAGCCGCTGCTGCTCGACGAGGAATTCGTCGTCTCTGCGCCCGCTCTCTCAAGCAGGCTTCCAAGCCGGGGTGCCATTCGCGCCGCGCCGTTGCTGGTCTATCGCGGCATGCGGCACACTGTGCTCGACTGGCAGCGATGGTACGAGCAGGTGACTGTCCGAGATGATCCGAACGTCGAGCCGCTTGCCGGCTTCGACATTGCAAGAGCGGTCGATGAAGCACCGGTCTTCGATTCCTTCGAGGAGATGCTGCGGGCTTGCAGCAGGGGCAAAGGCTTTGCGCTGGTGCGCAGTTCGCTGGTCGCCGAGGATATTGCCGCCGGAAGGCTTGTGCGCTGTTTCGTCGAACGCCAGCCTGCAGCCCTCAACTACGCGATGCTTTATCCCGCCGGAGCTCTGGAAAAGTCGTCAGTGGCGCTCTTCCGCAAATGGCTCATCAGCGAGACAGAGCATTCTTAAGCGGGTACATAACATGAATTCAATTCACAAGTGCTGGGCCGCGCCATCGGATTATCGCCGCGGTGCCGCGCATCCATATTCGGACCCGAACAACAATTTGCCCCAAACTCTTGAGGCTATCATCAATCGGGTCATCTTATGCCACTTGCTCTTTTTGCCTTGACGATCGCGGCCTATGCGATCGGGACTACGGAATTCGTCATCGTCGGCCTGCTGCCGACAGTCGCCAATGATCTCCACATCACTTTGCCGCTGGCGGGCCTCATCGTCAGCATCTATGCGCTTGGTGTGACTTTTGGCGCGCCGATCTTGACGGCGCTCACCGGCCGTATCGCGCGCAAACCGCTGCTGCTCGGCCTCATGGCGCTCTTCATCATTGGCAATGCCATGGCGGCCTTCAGCCCCGGATATGCGCCGCTCCTCGTCGCGCGCGTGCTGTCGGCTTTCGCGCATGGCGTATTCTTCTCCGTCGGCTCGACGATTGCCGCCGATCTCGTGCCGGAAAATCGCCGCGCCTCGGCCATAGCAATGATGTTCATGGGATTGACCGTCGCGATCGTGACGGGCGTGCCGTTCGGCACCTTCATCGGCCAGACATTCGGCTGGCGGGTGACCTTTGCCGCCGTTGCTGGCCTCGGCGTCGTGGCCTTTGCCGGCATTGCGCTCCTGCTTCCCTCCAACCTCACGAAAGGGCCGCCCGCGAGCATCAAGGATCAGGTCCGCGTGCTCGGCAGCGGCCGGTTGCTGATCGTCTTTGCCATGACCGCGCTCGGTTATGGCGGCACGTTCGTCGCCTTCACCTTCCTTGCGTCGATCCTGCAGGAGATCACGGGCTTTTCAGCGTCTGCCGTCAGCCTGATCCTCGTGCTCTACGGCGTCGCGATCGCCGTCGGCAACATCATCGGTGGGCGGATTGCCAATCGTGACCCGGTGAAGGCGCTGACTTGGCTCTTCATCGCGCAGGCGATTGTGCTCGTCCTCTTCAGCTTCACAGCGGTTTCGCCATGGCTGGCGATCCCGACATTAGCGGCTCTCGGCTTCCTCTCCTTTGCAAACGTGCCTGGCCTGCAGCTCTATGTCGTGCAACTGGCGCGGCAGGTCCGTCCGGCCGCCGTCGATGTTGCTTCGGCACTGAATATTGCTGCCTTCAATCTCGGGATTGCGGCAGGCGCCTGGATCGGCGGTTTGGTCGTCGAATCCTCCCTCGGGCTCGGCGCCACACCTTGGGTCGGCGCGATCCTCGTTGCCGCTGGTCTCGTCCTCACCCTTAGGAGCGGCGCGCTCGACCGCCGTTCCGCAACTGCTGTTGATGCCGTGGGCTGCGCTGCGTGATTAATCCGGGGATAGGCGCCCCGGCGCCCGTCTCGTCCTGCAGTTTTCCATCAATGGCGATCTTCGAGATCCCCCTTCAGTTGGTCCAGTATCGACAATGCGTGCCCTGCATAGGCGCTGATCCACCGGTCGTAGATGTGCTTGATCGGCAGGCTGTTGAGGTGGTTCCAGCGTTCGCGGCCTTCCTTCTTCGGGATAATGAGGCCGGCTTCCTCCAGAACTTTTAGATGCTGCATCACTGTGCAGCGGTCCATTTCTGCAAAGACTTCGCAGAGCATGCCAGTCGTGCGAGGGCCGTCCTTCAAAATGTCGAGAATTTCACGGCGCCGATAGTGGGCCAGTGCCTTGAAAACAGGGTCGTTATCCGATTCGCTTGACATGTTATGTTTTTATAACATAATGGTGCCTATCACAATCGAAAAGAGGAGGAAGTGCAATGTCCCTCAGTATTCGCGTCGGCGGACGGATCGGACGTCCGGTCGCAGAAGTTTTCGATGCGGTGGTCAATCCGAAGAAGCTCTCGAGCTATTTCACGACCGTCGGCGGTGCGAGCGCGCCGCTCGTCAAAGGCGCGACCGTGACATGGTGGAAGGATTCTCCGGTCGAGGTGGTCGATCTCGTTCCGGAGCGCCTGATCGTGCTGCGCTGGGATGGCGGCACGGACGAGAACAATGCCCGCTACAAAACGACGGTCGAGATGAAATTCGATCCGCTGGAGGACGGCGGAACGATGGTGACAATTTCCGAGAACGGCTGGCATGAGGACGAGGCCGGCCGGCGCGGCACATATCTCAACTGCGAGGGCTGGGCCAACATGCTCTGCTGCATGAAGGCCTTTGTCGAACACGGCATCAACCTCCGGGAGGGCATGTTCCTCGCCGAAATGCGCGGTGAACCGGCCGAGGCTCCGGACTATGAGGCGCTCAAATGACCGAGCTGCTTTACGGAGGCGTCGATGTCGCCATGAAGGTGCCACCGCATCAGTATCGGCCGGTGCTCAGCTTTTATCGCGACGTCGTAAGGCTGAAGGAAATCGGCAAGGAAGGCGCGCGCGGTTTCGAGCTCGGGCCGATCCGACTCTGGATCGACGAGGCACCGGCCATGAGCCAAGCGGAGCTCTGGCTGGAGCTCTTCACTCCGGATTTCGGTAAGGCGGCCGAGCATTTGGCAAAGGCCGCCGTGCCGCGGTGCGATCCGATCGAGGCGCTTCCCGAAGATTTCCGTGGCGGCTGGATCCTCAATCCGGCAAACATCGTCCATCTCGTCCGCGAGGCCGATGCATGGGAGGCGCCTTCGCCTTAATGTGATAGAGACTTCGCTTGCCTGCTGCACTGTGGGTGCTAGTTTCCGGAATTATTGTATCGATTAGATTCCAGGAGATTTCGAGATGCAGCTTGGCATGGTGGGTTTGGGCCGTATGGGCAATTATATGGTCCAGCGCTTGATGCGCGACGGCCATGAATGCGTCGTCTACGACGCGAAGCCGGAGAGCGTCGCCGATCTCGTTGGAAAAGGTGCGGTCGGCAGCGGCTCGCTTGAGGAGTTCGTCTCGAAGCTTTCCCGACCGCGTGCCATCTGGCTCATGCTACCGGCAGCGATCACCGACAAGGTGATCGCCCAGCTCGTGCCACTGCTGTGTGACGACGACATCATCATCGACGGTGGCAATTCCTACTATCACGACGACATCCGTCGCGGCGCCGAACTGATCACCAAAGGCATCCACTATGTCGACGTCGGCACCAGCGGCGGCGTCTTCGGTCTGGAGCGCGGCTATTGCCTGATGATCGGCGGCGAGAAAGGCATCGTGCAGAACCTCTCACCGATCTTCGCGTCGCTGGCGCCCGGCGCCGGCAGTACGCCGCCTTCGACCAATCGCAAGCCGGAACCCAACAGCACGGCAGAGCTGGGCTATCTGCATTGCGGCCCGCATGGCGCGGGCCACTTCGTCAAGATGGTTCACAATGGCATCGAATACGGCCTCATGGCCGCCTATGCCGAGGGGCTGAACATCCTGAAGCGAGCGAATATCGGGGCGGCTAGCAATGAGGCCGATGCCGAAACCGCGCCGCTCTCCCACCCCGAACATTATCGCTACGATTTCAACCTGCAGGATGTCGCCGAGGTATGGCGGCGCGGCAGCGTCATCACCTCGTGGCTGCTCGACCTGACCTCGGACGCCCTGCACGCCGATCCGGCGCTGACGAAATATGCGGGCCGCGTTTCGGATTCTGGCGAAGGCCGCTGGACGATCATGGCGGCGATCGACGAAAGCGTGCCCACGCCGGTGCTGAGCGCTGCGCTCTATGGCCGGTTCTCTTCGCGCGACAATGACGAGTTTGCTAACAAGGTGCTTTCCGCCATGCGCGCTGGCTTCGGCGGCCATGTGGAAAAGCCTAAGGATTAAAGGATTCTGCAGGATCGATGCGAAGCCCGCGCAGCGCCCGCTGCGCGGGCTTCTCTTTCGTACAGCACGATATATGGTTGAGGCAGCAACAACAGAGGGGCAAGGCGATGGGTCTGAGAATTTGCGCGCACGGGGGCCTACGGTTGCTAATGCCACTGCTTGCCTTCATCGTTATCGCGGGGAGTGCGGGTGCGCAGACGACAGCTCCGGCCGCTCCGGTGCCTGCAGCCCAGCCACCTGCAGAGATCCAGCAGATATTGCAACTGATGCAGACGCCCCAGGTAAAGGAATGGATGGCGGCTCAGACGAACGCCGCACCGCCTGCCGTTTCAGATGACGCCGGACAGATGTCTGTGCTCTCCGACCTCGTCGACCATGCACGCCGCCATGTGGACACGGTGTCCGACGCTGCCATGGATCTGCCTGAGGAGGTGGGCGATGCCTCGGAGATCGTCGAGCGGGAGATCGCGCCGAGCGGCTGGTGGTTGGTGGCGACGAAAGTGCTCGTGCTTTTCCTGGCGGGAGCGGCCGCAGAATTACTGCTGCGTCTCATTGTACCGCGATTGCGAATCCGCCGCGTCGACGGCGAGGTGGTGACCGTTGCTCATCACGCCGCGGCGAACCTCCTCTATCGTATCGTGCCGGCGATCGTCTTTGCCGTGGCGACGCTCGTACCTTTGTTGATGTTCAGCTGGCCACCGGTCACCCGGTCGATGGCGATTGCCATCGCCATCGCCCTCATCGTCGCCCGTTTCACCATCGCATTTGGACGCTTGTTGGTGGCGCTTGTCACACTGCCACGGGCCGACGGCGAACGCGACGTCTCGCGGGCGCAGGCGTTGTTCTGGTTTCGCCGGTGCGCCATCTTCGTGATCTATTTCGCTTTCGGATGGGCTGCGATCCAACTCATGGTGCCGCTCGGCTTTTCGGCCGGAGCCCGCTATTTCATTGCCTATGTCCTCGGCATCGGTCTGTTCCTGATCGCGTCCGAAGCGGTCTGGTCGCGGCCGTCGGAGGAAGGGCAGCGTAGCGCTGGCCTTTCCTGGGGGCTGACGCTCTATTTCGCTTTGCTCTGGGTCCTCTGGGTCACCGGTTTCAACCTCTTGCTCTGGATCGGTATTTACTCGGTATTGCTCCCGCGGGCGCTCGCTGTTGCCACGCTTGCCGTCCGTTCGCTGCACCAGGCGGAGGCAGGGTTCCTGGCGAAACGCCGGATCGCCGCGGCGCTGCTTGATCGAGGCGTCCGCGCGATCATCATCACGGCAGCCGCCGTCTGGTTCGGGCGCATGCTCGGCTTTGCTGCGGACCGGATGGCGATGGGCGAGACGATGCTGGACCGCCTTACTCGGGGAGCAATTGGCGGCATCGTCATTCTGCTTGCGGCCGATCTGCTTTGGCATCTGGCACGCGCTTACATCAACGGCAAGCTGGACGATTCACGTATCGATGGAGCAGTCACCGACGAGGAGAAGGCCAGGCGCGCGCGGCTGCAAACACTACTACCTATCTTTCGCAACATCCTTGCCGTTGTCATCGCCGTCATCGCCGTCTTGATGGTGCTTGCCGGTCTCGGTATTCAGATCGCGCCACTGATCGCCGGTGCCGGCGTTGTCGGTGTTGCCGTGGGTTTCGGAGCGCAGGCGATCGTCAAGGATGTCATCAGCGGCATGTTCTATCTGTGGGACGACGCCTTCCGCGTCGGCGAGTATATCGAGAGCGGCAGCCACAAGGGCGTCGTCGAGTCCTTCAGCCTGCGCTCGGTGAAACTCCGCCATCATCGCGGACCGCTGACGACGGTGCCTTTCGGGGAACTCGGGGCGATCAAGAACCTCAACCGAGACTGGACGATCGACAAGATCAGCCTCAACGTGACCTACGACACCGACCTTGTGAAAGCGAAGAAGGTGATCAAGCAGATCGGTCAGCAATTGCTCGAGAATCCCGAATTCGGGCCGCATATCATCGAGACACTGAAGATGAAGGGCGTGGAGCAGTTCGGCGAATTCGCGATCGAGATCCGGCTGTCTATGATGACCAAGCCGGGCGAGCAATTCGTCATCCGCCGCAACGCCCTGGCGATGATCCGCAATGCCTTCAAGGAGAACGGCATTGAATTCGCGGTGCCTACGGTGCAGGTCTCGGGCGAGGGGCGCGAAACCGAGGCGCGTGCGGCGGCGGCGCGCCAAATAATGCAAAGGCCGGATGCCGCAAGCGAGCCTGCGAGCTGAAAATTCCGAGGCTTGTGCCGGGCAGGCGTCTGCTCTTGCCTTTCGATTGCCGAACCTTACGAAAATGCAATGTTCCGTTGCGTTTGGCGGCGCTAATTCTGCCCCAATTCAAGCCGAGTGACACGCAAACGGCGGCGGTGGGTATCGTCCGGCATCAGCTTGAATGTCGCGTATCCTCCCGGAATGATCCGCCAGGCGGCAAATCGGCAGGTAGAGATGGCGAGTGACGGCAGCTTGGAAGAGGTCGAAGTCGCGGAGAACGGGGGTGCGCGCGGGCTCTTGCGGCGCTATCGGCCTCACCTGGTGGCGATCGCCACTCTTTTTGTTTTCTGCATCGTCGGATATGCGATCGTCCAGCTCACGGATGAGGTGCGCTATGATGACGTCGTCGCTGTGCTCGCCAACACGCGCCCCAGCGCTATTCTGCTTGCGCTTCTCTTTACCGTATTGAGCTTCCTGGCTCTCATCTTTTACGACCTCAATGCCATCGACTATATCGGCAGGAGGTTGCCCGTTCCGCATGTCGCACTGACCGCGTTCAGCGCTTATGCGGTTGGTAACACAGCCGGCTTCGGCGCACTGAGCGGCGGGGCGATCCGCTATCGCGCCTATTCGCGCCTTGGCCTAACACCGGAAGATATCGGCCGTGTCATTGCCTTCGTTACCCTGTCCTTCGGGCTTGGACTCGCAGGGGTCGCATCGATCGCGCTGATGATCATCGCCGATGAAATCGCACCCCTGGTGGGCACGAGCGCATTGCTGCTGCGGCTGGTCGCGGGCGCGATCATCGCCGCTCTCGGCGCGCTCCTCTTGCTCGGACGCGATGGTCGGGCGATCCATATCGGCCCGATCGCAATCCGCCTGCCGGATTCGCGCACGTGGTCGCGCCAGTTCCTCGTGACCGCCTTCGATATCGCGGCTTCGGCCACGGTTCTTTATGTTCTGCTGCCGCAAACGGCGATCGGCTGGCCGGTGTTTCTTGCGGTCTATGCGATTGCCGTCGGGCTCGGGGTGCTGAGCCATGTTCCGGCTGGGCTTGGCGTTTTCGAGACAGTGATCATCGCTGCGCTCGGGAGCGCCGTAAATGTCGATGCGGTTCTCGGTTCGCTGGTCCTCTACCGGCTGATCTATCATGTGCTGCCGCTTCTGATCGCCGTGCTTGCGGTGTCGGCAACCGAATTTCGGCGCTTTGTCGATCATCCGGCGGCTTCCAGCATCCGGCGCATCGGCGGACGGCTGACGCCGCAGCTGCTTTCGGCCCTGACGCTCCTTCTGGGCGCCATGCTGATCTTTTCGAGCGTCACGCCGACGCCGGATCAGAATCTCGAATTCCTCGCCAATTATCTGCCGCTGCCGATCGTCGAGGGCGCGCACTTCCTCTCCAGTTTGATGGGTCTGGCGTTGGTCGTTGCCGCGCGCGGTCTCGGTCAGCGGTTGGATGGCGCCTGGCTGGTGGCGGTCATCGCCGCGGTCGCCGCGCTGGCGCTTTCGCTGCTCAAAGCCGTAGCACTTGTGGAGGCGGTGTTCCTCGCCTTTCTTATTTTCAGCCTGATTGTCGGCCGCCGACTATTCACCCGTCATGCCTCGCTGCTGAACCAGGCGCTAACGGCATCATGGATGACGGCGATTGCCGTGATCTGCGTCGGCGCTGTCGTCATCCTGCTCTTCGTCTACCGCGACGTGGAATACAGCAACGAGCTCTGGTGGCAGTTCGAATTCACTGGCGAGGCGCCGCGCGGGCTGCGCGCCATTCTCGGCCTCACGATCATCTCCTCGGCAATTGCGATCTTCAGCCTGCTGCGCCCCGCCGCCTTCAAGCCGGAGCCCGCGACGGAGGAGGCGCTCCGGCGCGCGGTCGAGATCGTCAGGACGCAGAATGATGCGGACGCCAATCTCGTGCGCATGGGCGACAAGAGCATCATGTTTTCCGAGGAGGGGGATGCTTTCATCATGTATGGCCGACAGGGCCGCTCCTGGATCGCGCTCTTCGATCCCATCGGGGCAGAGCACGCGACGCCGGAACTCGTCTGGCGCTTCGTCGAGGCAGCGCGGGCGGCCGGCTGCCGGGCGGTGTTCTATCAGATTTCTCCAGCACTTCTCTCCCACTGCGCCGATGCGGGGCTGCGTGCCTTCAAGCTCGGCGAGCTGGCCGTCGCCGACCTGACGAACTTTGAAATGAAGGGCGGCAAATGGGCGAACCTGCGGCAGACCGCAGCGCGCGCGCAGCGCGACGGGCTGGAGTTCGAAGTCATCCCGCCCGAGGCGGTGCCCGATATCATCAATGAGCTTGCGGCGGTTTCGAATGCCTGGCTCGAACATCACAACGCCAAGGAGAAAGGCTTCTCGCTCGGCGCCTTCGAACCGGGCTACGCAAGCGCCCAGCCGGCCGGCGTGTTGAAGAAGGATGGCAAGATCGTCGCTTTCGCCAATATTCTGGTCACCGAGACGAAGTCGGAAGGCACGATCGACTTGATGCGCTTTTCGCCGGAGGCGCCCAAGGGTTCGATGGACTTTCTCTTCGTGCGGATCATGGAATATCTGCGTGGCGAGGGCTACACGCACTTCAACCTCGGCATGGCGCCGCTTTCGGGCATGTCCAAGCGCGAGACGGCACCGGTCTGGGATCGCATCGGCAGCACGGTCTTCGAACACGGCGAGCGCTTCTACAATTTCAAAGGCCTTCGCGCATTCAAATCAAAATTTCATCCGCACTGGCAGCCGCGCTATCTTGCGGTCTCCGGAGGGGGCAATCCGATGATTGCGTTGATGGACGCGACCCTTCTCATCGGCGGCGGATTGAAAGGAGTCGTCAGGAAATGATCAGAGGATATCTTCTCGCAGCCGCATGCGTGATTGCGCTGACAGCGCCGGCTGCCGCTGCCGAGGAAACCACGCAGAGTTTCGAAACCGGGCTCATTCCCTCGCCGCACATCTTCCTGCCGGATGGCGACGTCAAGGGCGCGGTGATGCTGATCTCGGATGGCGCCGGCTGGGGCGACAAGGAAAAGGCGGAGGCCGACAGTCTGGTGCAGGAGGGCACTGTCGTCATCGGCGTTGACTTCCCCTCCTATATGGATGCACTGCGCAAGTATGATCTCAGCGAGAATGATGGCTGCATCTATCTGGTTTCCGACATTGAGTCGCTTAGCCAGCAGGTGCAGCGCGCCGCGGGCAACACCGCCTATCATCTGCCGATAATCGCCGGTATCGGCGAGGGCGGCGCATTGGCGCTGGCGATTGCGGCGCAGACGCCGGATGCGACGATCGGCCGAACGCTGGCTGTGGATCCGGTCGCCGGCATTCCTCTGACCCAACAGCTCTGCACGCCGGCCTCGAAGAAGACCGTCGACGGCAGGATGGTCTACGGCCTTGCTAGAGGTGGCCTTCCGAACCCGATCATTGCCGCCTTCACCTCCGCCGCGCCGGAAGACGGACGCATGCATGCCGAGGCACTGAAGAAGGATCATCCGGAAATCGAGATTCGCGATGCCGGGGATGATGCCCAGTCGACGCTTTCAGACATCTTGGAAGACCTGATCGCGGCCTCCGGAAGTACAGACAATCCGCTCGGACTGCCGCTTGCCGTGCTTGATGCCAAGCCGTCCTTGGACACCATGGCCATCATCTATTCCGGCGATGGTGGCTGGCGCGATATCGACAAGGAAGTGGGTGCGGCGCTGCAGAAAGAGGGCATTCCCGTCGTCGGCGTCGACTCGCTTCATTATTTCTGGTCGGAGCGCCAGCCCCAGGAGACGGCTGACGATCTGGCGAAGATCATCGAATTTTATCGCAAGCAGTGGAAGGTGAAGCACGTTCTTCTGATCGGTTACTCTTTCGGAGCCGATGTCGTGCCTGCCACCTACAACAGGCTGAAGGCTGCCGACAAAGCGGCGATCGCCCAGGTGTCGCTGCTCTCGCTGTCGCATGAGGTGGACTACGTGATTTCCGTCATGGGCTGGCTCGGCCAAAAGACCGAGGGTGCTGCCGGCGACCCGGTCGATGATCTGAAGGCCATCGGCCCAAAGCTTGTGCAATGTATCTACGGTAAGGACGACGATGACGAGGTCGCCTGCCCCGCACTGAAGGATAGCGGCGCCGATGTCGTCGAGCTGCCGGGCGATCATCACTTCGACGAGAATTACGATCTGCTGACGAAGACGATCGTCGACCGTCTGAAATCGCAGCTTACCGATTAACGCATCAGCGTCTCTTCGCTCCAACCCAGAGCGGCAATCTCGGCACTGCGAAGCTTCGCGTCGTCGTTGACGATGAACTCGTCAAGCTGCGGCGGCTTCACACTAGTTCCGGCGAGCATCGCATGCGCTTGGCCGCGATGATGCGTCTGGTGCTGGAAAAGGTGGCTCAGCACGTCGTCGGCCCGCTCTTTCTGGACGCGGCCGGCGCGCTGGAGATCGATAACGGCCGCAAGCCTTTCCGGTGTCAGGGCTTCGCAGAATGCCACGAGGCGCTGATCGACCTTGCGCTGCTCGCCAGCAAGCGAGGCGGTCGTATCGAAAGGCTCTTCGACTTCCCAGGCTTTCGGACCAAGAGTGCCGCCCTCGAGCGCATCGACATAGAACCAGTCGACGGTGATGACATGGTTCAGCGTCGACTTGATCGAGGGAAAGAAGCTTACGCGCTCCGCCTCGAACTCCCCGGGACGCAGGGACGCGCAGGCGGCAAGTAAGCGATGGTTCGCAAGCGCATTATTATAGGCAAGCCTGCGAAAGACGCGGCACGGATCGAAACTTGGCATCGCGCATCCTCCTCTTCAGGTTCATTCGAATACAACTTGGGACAGTTCCTCGGATCGCGATTGCCGCCGCCAAATGAGATGAGGTGGCGCAGCGCCCACGACACTGCCGCCGAGAATCTTCAGAAACCCCGTCGGGTGATCACTCAATCGCCTTCCTGAAACAGCCGGAACTGTGCGGCTTCGAGGTCCTTCGGGGGCTGCATACCGAGATGTTTCCAGGCCGTTGCGGTCAGCACGCGGCCGCGCGGCGTGCGCTGGATGAAGCCCTGCTGGATCATGTAAGGTTCGATGATGTCCTCGATGGCGTCGCGCGGTTCGGAGAGGCCAGCGGCGATCGTTTCGATGCCGACCGGGCCGCCGCCGAAATTGACGGCGATCATGTTGAGATAGCGCTTGTCGAGCTGGTCGAGGCCGACGCTGTCGACGAGCAGGCGGGTGAGCGCCTCGTCGGCGATCTCGCGGGTGACGGCTTCGGCCTTGGCGACTTCGGCGAAATCGCGCACGCGGCGAAGCAGCCGGCCGGCGATGCGCGGCGTGCCGCGGGCGCGGCGCGCAATTTCGCGGGCGCCGTCGTCGGTCATCGGCAGGTTCATGAGGCGGGCGCCGCGGCGCACGATCAGTTCCAGTTCTTCCACGGTGTAGAAGCTCAGACGCACCGGAATGCCGAAGCGGTCGCGAAGGGGCGTCGTCAGGAGGCCGAGGCGCGTGGTCGCGGCAACGAGGGTGAATTTCGAGAGATCGATCTTCACCGAGCGGGCGGCCGGGCCTTCGCCGATGATGAGGTCGAGCTGGAAATCCTCCATCGCTGGATAGAGGATTTCCTCGACGGCCGGGCTCAGGCGGTGGATCTCGTCGATGAAGAGTACGTCGCGCTCTTCGAGATTCGTCAGCAGCGCCGCAAGGTCGCCGGCTTTCGCGATGACCGGGCCGGACGTGGAGCGGAAGTTGACTCCGAGCTCCTTCGCCATGATCTGCGCCAGCGTCGTCTTGCCGAGGCCCGGCGGCCCCACGAAGAGGACATGGTCCAGCGCCTCGCCGCGGTTCTTGGCGGCTTCGATGAAGACCTTCAGATTCGCTCGCGCCTCCGCCTGGCCGGTGAACTCGTCCAGCGACTGCGGACGCAGCGTCACATCCAGATCTTCGCCCCGCTTTTCCGGCGATATCAGGCGGGCAGGTTCGGTCATGCGAGAAGTTCCATTCCGGGAATCGCCCTAGCAGCCTTGCGATCAAATGTGATGACTTTCCGGCAACCGTCCCTGAGACCTGCCCACACGACGAGATAATCGGCGAGATTCGTTTCCGGGGGGCTCTGCGCCGCGACCAATATATTCAGTTCATCGGCATGCTCAACGACAACTTCAGCGGAAGCCAGAAGCAAGCGAAGCATCTCAATGATCTGCGGTTGCGGGTAACTCAAACCATCATGGTAAGAAACCGGGTTTTCGCCAATCACCGCGCCAATTCCTTCAATCCCAACCTGATCAGTTTGGCGCTGTCAGCACCTTCGCCTGCCGTTTTCATCGCAGCAGCAACAGCATTGGCGGCCTGGTCACGCGAATAGCCGAGATTCGTCAACGCAGAGACGGCATCGGAGACGGGTGCCGAAGCGACACCTTCGCCAAGTTCCTGCTTGAGACCGATATTGATCGCCTCGCCGGCAAAGGCGGGGGCCTTGTTCTTCAACTCGGTGACGATACGGACCGCGACCTTCGGGCCGACACCCTGCGCGCGGGAGACGGCCGTTCTGTCCTGCAGGGCGATGGCATTGGCAAGTTCGCTCGGCGTCAGGATGGAGAGGATGGCGAGCGCCACCTTCGCGCCGACACCCTGGACGCTTTGCAGCAGGTTGAACCATTCGCGCTCCAACGCTGTCATGAAGCCGAAGAGCTTCAGCTGGTCTTCACGCACGTAAGTCTCGATGAAAAGCGCGCAAGCTTCTCCCTGCGAACCGAGCCTCGACAGCGTGCGGCCGGAGCAATAGGCGACGTAGCAAACGCCGTGGACGTCGACAAGTACATGGTCGTCGCCGATTTCGTCGATGGTGCCTTTGAGCTTGCCGATCATGAAGAGGTCCGTCAGGGATGGGTTTCGGGTGTGATGAGGTCGAGCGATGGGAAATAGGAATGGTACCCTTTGGGATCACGGGTCAGAACCGTGTAGCCGCGGATCGCCGCATGCGCGCCAATTAGAAAATCGGGAAGAATGCTCTCACGCTCGCCGCCTGATTTCCGATAGACGCGGAAGGCGGCGGCGGCCGCAAACGCAGCGGCCCAAGGCAGATTCTCGCGGCGGAATTCATCCTGCGGCAGCAGGCGATCCACTTCGTCCATATTGCGATAGCGCACGGAAAACTCCGAGTAGATGATCGGGTTTATCAGGACCGGACCGCGCTTGAAGACGTCCAAAGCACGCTGGCGTGACCAGCCATGCCAATCGGATGTCGGGATTGCAAGGTCGACGAGAACGTTGGTGTCGATCAACGTTGCCATCAGCGGTCCCGCGTCATCGACATAAGTTCTTCGGCATCGATTGCCTGGTCGCCGGTTCCTTCAAGCCGATCGAGGGATTGCATGAAGCGATCGAGACGACCGCGATCTTCCAATTCCTGCTTTCCATTCTTTGGTGCAAGAATCAACTTTCCACCCTCAACCGAAAAGATCACCTCGCTGTTTAGCTCTATACCTGCAAGCTCACGCAGGTCGCGAGGGATGGTGACTTGGCCCTTTGAGGTAACGCGCATCTGATTGCTCCACTGATGCGGTAAGAATTATCATTACTGATAGAACAAGGCAAGAACGCAGGTCAACCGGCCACTGCCGCCAGGCGCATCCTGCTGCTGCCGCGGTTATGGGCATGGCAGATGGCGATGGCGAGCGCATCGGCGGCGTCGTTGCCTTTGAACTCCACTTTCGGCATCAGGATTTTCAGCATCATGTGGATTTGTTGCTTCTCACCGTGGCCAACACCGATGACGGCCTTCTTGACGGCATTGGGTGCATATTCCGATACCTGCAGCCCGGCGCGCGCCGGCACGAGCATCGCAATGCCGCGGGCTTGGCCGAGCTTCAGGGTCGCAACCGCATCCTTGTTGACGAAAGTCTGCTCAACGGCTGCCTCATCCGGCTTGTAACCATGCACGATTTCGGCGAGTCCGTCGTGCAGCTGGCAGAGGCGGGAGGCGAGGTCCATGTCGCCGTCGGAGGTCACTGTTCCGGAGGCCACGAAGCGCAGCGAATTGCCGAGCGTGTCGATAATTCCCCAGCCGGTGCGGCGCAGACCGGGATCGATGCCGATGATGCGAATCGTATTTTGCATAGTTCACCTTATTGCGGTTGCAAAATAACTGCCACCAATATGTGAACAAAGCAAAAACATTCCCTCTTTTGTAGGAGGCCGTTTACCACGAATTAAATCCGATGCCTGAAATCTAGTCCCTTCAAATGTGAGAGGAGCTGCCTTTTGCAAAAGGTTAAGGCTCCCCGTGTTCTGTTTTCGGTCAAGCTGGCAGGGATTGCGCTGCCGGCAAGCCGCTCCGGAAGGGTTGTTGTCATGGCTCAGAGATTTCAGTCCCTGTCCTTTAAGGTTATCGCGACATTCATCCTGCTCACGGCACTGGCTGTGAGCGCGATCAGCGTTCTCGGTTATTTCACCAGCAGCCGCATCTCGGATGCGCAGGCTCTGAAGGCCAAGGAAAGTGTTCTCATCTTCCGCGGCGACATGCTGCAGGATCAACTGGGGCAGCTTGAGAACCAGGCGAGTTCCATTGCGCGCATAGAGGCGCTGCAGATGTCGATCACCAGCCTGAAGAGCGGCTGGAAGACGATCGAAAAATCGTCGGGCGACGCGCGAGGCGACTTCAAAAAGGTGTTCATCACCAACAATCCAAATCCGGCGGATCAGCGTGAGAGGCTGATGAAGCCGGAAGGGCCGAGCGGCTTCTACTACTCGAACCACGAGAAGACCCAGGGCGAAGTCGCCCGCGACCTAGAGAACACCGCCTTCAGCGACTTGTTGATTGCCGATCTCGACGGCTCGGTTCTCTATTCCTACAAGAAGGACGATAATTTCGCCGAGAATCTGAAGGCCGATCCATGGAAGGCGACAGGTGCGGGTATTGCATTTGCAAAAGCGGTCGAGAACACAGCCAAGGCGACGGACAATTCCGCGCCGACTGCATTCTCGGGTCTGCGAGTCGATTCCTCCAGCGGCAAGTCGGCGATCTTCTATGCAGTGCCGATCATCAAGCTCGGTCAGGCGAAGGGCATCATCCTTTTCAAGGTGCGCAATGATATCATCACCAGCATCCTGGCAAAGGGTATCGTTTCCGGCAGCACGGCTCAGGCTGCCATTATTTCCAGTGACGGTTCTGCGGTCGGGCTCAATGCGGAAGGCCGGCTTGCGACGCTTGACACGGCGCCGTTCACTTTCGTGAAGGACGCGCTTGCAAGCAGCAACGGCATGACAGTCGACGACTTTGCGCGCCCCGACGGCACCGCCCGGGCCTATGTCCGCTCCATCGCCTATCAGGGCGAGCGGTTTCTCGTCGTCGAAAGCGTGCTCGTCAGCGAGCTCAATGCTGGTTCGATCGAGATCGCGACGCTGCTGACCATGATTGGCCTCGCAGCGCTTGTCGTCATGGCGATTGCCACGGGCCTTATCACCAAGTTGCTCTTCTCGCCGCTTGCGCGCCTTGCCTGCAATACCCGCGAGGTGGCAGGCGGCAAGCTGGATGTCGAGATCGGCAGCCAGAACCGTCAGGACGAAATCGGCACGATGGCCAAGGCGCTTGCCCGATTCAGGCAATCACTGATCGAAAGCCGCGAGCTGGAAGCGGCAAGTGCTGCAACCCGCGCCCGCGCCGAACGCGACCGTCAGGAAAACCTTGCTCTTCGCGAAGCGGAAGCGAAAACCTTGCAAGATGTAGTCCAGGCGCTGGATGAGGGTCTGCATCATCTGGCGAACGGCGACCTTGCCTACCAGATCGACACGAGTTTCCCGAACGAGCTTGAAGGCCTGCGCGTCAACTTTAACGATGCGCTCGCCACGCTCAGCGAGACGATGACGGCGATCGGCGGCAACTCCATGGCAGTGCGCTCCGGCTCGGAAGAGATGCGGACCGGCGCCGACGACCTTGCCGGACGCACCGAGCGACAGGCTGCGTCGATCACCGAAACGGCCAATGCGATCGATGCGATCACCCAGTCCGTTCGCGTCCAGATCCAACGCGCTGAACAGGCGGAGCGCATTGCCCGCGACGCGAAAAAGGAGACCACCGGCTCCGGCGAGATCATGCGTGAGACCATTGCGGCGATGGAGGCGATCCAGTCCTCATCGCGGCAGATCAACACGATCATCTCCGTTATCGACGACATCGCATTCCAGACGAACCTGCTGGCACTCAATGCCGGCGTCGAAGCGGCCCGCGCCGGTGAATCCGGCAAGGGCTTTGCGGTCGTTGCGATGGAAGTGCGTGAACTGGCGCAGCGTTCATCGGGCGCTGCCAAGGAGATCGCGAGCCTGCTGCAGAAATCGACCCATGAGGTTGAGACGGGCGTGTCGCTTGTCGAGCGGGCAGGTGTGGCGCTGACGGGCATCGGCAGCCATGTCGAGCACATCAATGGCCAGATTCACGAGATCATGGAATCGACCCGTGAAGAGGCGGATACGCTGCGCCAGATCAACAAGGCCGTTTCCGAACTCGACTCGATGACGCAGCAGAATGCCGCGATGGTGGAGGAAACGACAGCCGCGATCCACCGCCTTGCGGCCGAGGCCGTGGAGATGGACCGCCAGCTCGGCAATTTCACGCTGCCGCACGATCATCATCATCACGGCGCCGAAATTCACATTCTCCGGCGGCACACGGCTTGAAATAGCGAGATCGAGGGTCGGGGAACCGGCCCTTTTTCTTTGTCCGCGGGATTTGGAATGAGCGATTCCAGAACCTACATAGACCTGTCCTTCCAATCACCGGCAGGTTTTCTTTATGGTTCCCTTTTCCATTCTCGATCTTTCGCCCGTTGCCGAAGGCACGACGATCCAGCAATCCTTCAAAGGTTCGGCGCGCATGGCGCAGAAAGCGGAGGAGTGCGGCTACAAGCGCTTCTGGCTGGCGGAGCATCACGGCATGCCGGGTGTCGCGAGTGCCGCGACTGCGGTCGTCATCAGCCATGTCGGCGCCGCGACAAACCACATTCGCATCGGCTCGGGCGGAATCATGCTGCCCAACCATTCACCGCTGGTGATCGCCGAGCAGTTCGGCACATTGGCGGCGCTTTTTCCGGGCCGCGTCGATCTCGGGCTCGGTCGCGCTCCCGGCACAGATATGCGGACGGCGCAGGCGCTCCGCCGCAATCTGGAGGCGGGCGCCCACAATTTCCCGAACGATATCGTCGAGCTGCAGCAGCTACTGGGTGAGCCGGTTGAGAACCAGGCGATCCTTGCCGTTCCAGGCTACAGTTCGCATGTGCCGATCTGGCTGCTTGGCTCCAGTCTTTATAGCGCCCAGCTGGCGGCGATGCTCGGCCTGCCCTATGCCTTCGCCTCGCATTTCGCACCGGATTTGCTGCTCGATGCGATCGACATCTACCGCAGCAAGTTCCAGCCCTCGGCCTCGCTCGACCAGCCTTATGTGATGGCCGGCGTCATGGGCTCCGTCGCGCCGACAGATGAGGAAGCGCAGTATCATTTCACTTCCGCGCAGCAGCAATTCGTCAACCTGCGCCGCAACGTCCGTGGTCCGTTCCCGCGACCGGTCGAGGACATGCAGGGCTTCTGGTCGCCGATGGAGAAACTGAATGTCGAGCACACACTACGCTACGCGGTCGTCGGTTCACCGAAGACGGCAGAGGCGAAGCTCACCGAATTCCTGAAGGAGACCGGGGCGGACGAGGTCATCATCTCCATGCCGATACACGACATCGAGGCGCGGTTGAGATCGGTCGAGCTGTTTGCGGGACTGAGGAATTTCATGAGAGTTGCGGCTTAAGACAAAAGACCCGCCAGCGTTTCCGCAGCCGGGTCTTCAATTCGTTCGTTGGAATGCTCAAGCCGAAAGCTTGGCGAGCACTTCTTCGGAAACCTCGAAGTTCGAATAGACGTTCTGCACGTCGTCGTCGTCGTCCAGGCTGTCGATGAGCTTCATCAGCGACTGGGCCTTTTCCTCGTCCACTGGCACGCTGTTCTGGGCGCGCCAGACGGCCTTGACGGTTTCGGCTTCGCCAAGCGTGCCTTCCAGCGCCTTGGCGACTTCGCCGAGGGATTCGAAGGCGCAGGTGATGGTGTGGCCTTCCTCGTCGGTCTCGACGTCATCGGCGCCGGCTTCGATCGCGGCTTCCATGACCGTGTCGGCATCGCCGGCCGGTAGCTTGTAGGTGATCTCGCCGACGTGATCGAAGGAGAAGGAAACCGAGCCTGTTTCGCCGAGCGCGCCGCCCGCCTTGGTGAAGATTGAGCGGACGTTGGAGGCGGTGCGGTTGCGGTTGTCTGTCAGCGCCTCGACGATGATCGCCGTGCCGCCTGGGCCATAGCCTTCGTAGCGGACTTCGTCGTAGTTCTCGCTATCGGCGCCTGCCGCCTTCTTGATGGCGCGGTCGATATTGTCCTTCGGCATGGACTGTGCCTTGGCGTTCTGGATTGCTAGGCGCAGGCGGGCGTTCATCGTCGGGTCGGGCAGGCCGGCCTTGGCAGCAACGGTGATTTCGCGCGCGAGCTTGGAGAACATTTTCGACCGCACGGCATCCTGACGGCCCTTGCGATGCATGATGTTTTTAAACTGTGAATGGCCAGCCATGGCACCCCTGTTCACGTCTCATTGTTCGGAATGGACGGCCTTATAAGAGCGAAGCGGACCGCATTCAAGGGAAAAGCAGCTTGTTCCTGAGTCCCTGGGTAGGCGAAAAGCCGCGGAACAAAGCGGCAGACGTGACGTTTGAAGGCTTGAAAAGCCCGAAGGGAAGGGGAAGGCCATGGCAAGCTTTAGCGAAGCGCGCGAACATCCGGCACGGCAGCTTTGGGATCAGGTGAACGATGTTTCGGCAGGAATGCTCGGCATCGATGGCGTCGACATGCACATGCAGCCGATGGCTCCGCATGCCGATCCGAAGACAAATACCATATGGTTCTATACAAAATCCGATGCCGACATTGCCCGCGCCGTCAAACCGGGAACGCGTGCGCATTTCTGCGTCATAGGCAAGGATCACGACTACCACGCCAGCCTGGCAGGCAAGATCGAGATCCGGCCGGACCCTTCGAGGATCGAGCAGTATTGGAATTCGGTGGTTGCGGCCTGGTACGAGAACGGCAAGAAGGATCCGAAGCTGACAATGCTTGTCATGCATGTGGACGATGCCGAGATCTGGGTTTCGATCGGCAGCAAGCTGAAGTTCGGCTGGGAGATCGCGAAGGCCAATCTCAGTGACGACAAGATGCCCGACGTGGGCATCAAACGGCATCTGCAATTTGCCTAATGCCGGCAGAGCCTGGAGGTCTCAGGCTTTCTGGTCTCCTCTATAGAGCGCCCTTCATGACATAAATGAGCGGCTTCCTGGGGAGGGATCGCATGGAAACGGTAATCGTGTCGTCAGGCGCATAGCTGATGTCGAAATCCTTACCGAACATCGACACAAAGCGCTCGACCGGCGGGCCGCGGCGGTGCATCGGCAGGATCAGCGACGAGCGCAGGCGCTTGATGACGCGGCTCATGCTGTCGGCGCCCATAGTCAGGCCGCCGTCGACCGGGACCATGACGATATCCAGGCGGCCGATCTCGGTATAGTGGGCATCGGTCAGTTCATAGTGTAGGTGACCGAGATGGCCGATGCAGAGGCCGGCGATCTCGAAGATGAAGATTGAGTTTCCATCTTTCTGAGGCGCGCTGTAGCCGCCGCGGATATCCGTCGTGACGTTGCGGATATAGGCATCGCCGATCATCAGGTCGATGTCTGCCTTTTCGCCGGGCACATCGCTCCAGCCATGCAACACGTGCTTGATCGCCGGATCTGGCGTCAGCGTGTAATGCGTTGTGTGTGCCCGGTTCATCGTCACCACGTCGGGCGTCACGACCGGCCGGTACCAGCCGTTGAAATCCGTTGCGATGACGATGCCGCCCGGCGTTTCGATTTCGAAGGTGGAATGTCCAAGGAAGGTCAGCTTGACATCCTCGCCTTCCGAAACCGCAGGCATGATAGGCGCGTCGCCGGAAAAGCTCACGAATGTGGCCTTGGGGGTTGCCTGGGCGATCGCTTGGCACTGACTGACGGGTTTGGGTTCGGTTTGTGCGGCCGCCGCGCGGGGCAGGGCAAAGGGCACGAGGCATGCGATAGCGAGGACAAGCAATTGCGGCTTCATGCCACCCCTCCGGCGCTTTCACGGTGCGCCGAGGATGCGGCAAGGCACCGCAGCGGTCCAGATGGAGAGCGCTCACAATTGCGTGTTGGGTGGATGGGTGGCGTGCCGTGCCGCTTAATGAGGCGTGCCGTTCGCCTACCGCCAGAATTCCGGAATCGTCTCCGCCAGCCGCGGACCAATCCGCAGCGGCGCGATCTGTTCCGCAAGCCCGGTGGCATCGGATATCTCGACGCCGACGCCGCAGATCGTGGCGGGGCCGGTGGCGGCTTCCATGCGTCCCTTCGGCATCTTGGAGATGAAGCGGTTCAGCGGCTCTTCCTTGTCCATGCCGAGCGAAGAGTCGTAGTCGCCACACATGCCGGCATCCGACATATAGGCCGTGCCGCCGTTCAGTATCTGATGGTCGGCAGTCGGTACATGCGTATGCGTGCCGACGACGAAGGTGGCGCGGCCGTCGACGAAATGGCCGAAGCACTGCTTTTCGCTCGTTGCCTCCGCATGGAAGTCGAAGATGATCGCATCGGCCTGTTCCTTGAGCGGGCAAGCGTCGAGGATCGTCTCGGCCGATTTGAAGGGATCGTCGAGCTCCGGATGCATGAAGACGCGGCCCATGATGTTTGCCACGAGCACGCGTGCTCCGTTTCGCGCATAAAAGAGTCCCGAGCCGCGGCCGGGCGTTCCCTGCGGGTAATTGGCCGGGCGCAGGAACTGATCGTGGCGGCCCGCAAAGGCGACGGCTTCCTTCTGGTCCCAGACGTGGTTGCCGGTGGTGACGACGTCGGCTCCCGCATTGATCGTCTCGAGGAAGATGTCTTCCGTGATGCCGAAACCGCCCGCGGCATTTTCGCCATTGACGATCACGAAGTCGAGTTTTAGGTCGGAAACCAGGCCGGGCAGGCGATCCCATACCGCCGTCCGCCCCGTCTTGCCGACCATGTCACCCAGAAAAAGCAGACGCATTCCTTATCCGATCCAAGAAGCAAAAAAGCGAAGGCCGCTTTCTGTCAGGATGGCATCCAGGCTTATGTCATGCGGCTCGTCGGGCACATGTGCCACTTCCTGGCAGTCGAATGCAATGCCGATCAGCTTCGGACGCACGCCTTTTTGCTGCAGACGGTGGATTGCGCGGTCGTAGTGACCAGCGCCGTAGCCGATGCGGTGGCCGCGATCGTCGAAGGCCGACAGTGGCACGAGCATGATTTCCGGATCGAGAACCGCGGCCTCCGGTCCCGGTCCGGCAGTGCCGAAGCCTGTGGCAACCAGCGGCTCGCCACGCAGGAGCTCACGGAAGACGATCATCTGACGGTCGAGGATGGCCGGAACGCAGAGGCGGGCTCCGCGCGCCTGAAAGCGCGCCATCAGCGGCCGGATATCGGCCTCCGAGCGGATCGGCATGAAGCCCGAAATGATCGTGCCGGGATCGAAAGCCACGGCCTCGCCCGCGTGCTCCGCCATTGCCAAGCTCTTCTCGATACGCGCCTCAAGCGGGATTACGTCGCGCAACGCTAGCCGTTCGGCACGCATCTGGGTTTTGAGTTCCTTGGATATCGTCTGCTGCATGGACCGGACCATAAACGGCTGGCGGGCCATTGCAATCCCGTGACAGCGGCACTGGCTTTGGTGGAGCCGATTAGATCTGGTGAAATTTGCGTTGCTGCAATGCGCCTGTCAGTTGCCGGATCGTTTGCTCGAACAGCGCCTTGCCGCCCAGCAGCCAGCCAAGCGCCTCCAGTTTTTCGGTGCTCATCTGACTGACGGCAGCCTTGTCTGCTGAGGCAGGCAGAGGATTGGGGCAGCCGGTTTCCCGCTGCACGATCGACAAGATATCGCGGGTATCGGCGACGACGTCAGAAACATTGAAGACCTCGCCGGAGATGCGGGCGCTTTCCGTCTCCAGCATCAGCCGCACGGCGCGGCCGAGGTCGCGGCCGTGAACTTCCGTTCCGGCCCGGACGGGCGCCGGCCTGCCGCTGAGGTAATCGTCGATGAGGCCGGACCATTTGTTCGGAAGCAGGTCGCCGTAGACGCCGGTGGCGCGCAGGCTGGCCGCCGCGAAGCCGGGTCCGGCCAGATGGGCGAGCGCTCGCTCGCCGGCGAGCTTCACCTCCCCATAAAGCGTGTCCGGCTCCGGCAGCATGTCCTCTGTCAGGACGGTGCCGGGCGTTGCGTTCTGATAGACGGCACGACTGGAGATGAAGATACAGCGGCGGGTGCCGGCGCGCCTGGCGGTGTCGAAGAGCTTCACCGTGCCGTCAAGGTTCAGGCGGCTGAAGCCTCCCGGATCATCGCCTTCGCCGCCACGATATTGTCCGAGCAGGTGGCTGAAAGCGGCATGCACGAAGAAATAGGCGTCGTCGAAGGCCTCGATGTGTTCCTTGTCGGGATCGAGCGAAAGCGGTGCGAATTCGACCGGCCGCGAGAACAGCCGGGGCAACGGCGCGCGGCGTCCGCCGATGATGACCGAATATCCGGCGGCAAGCAGCTCCTCGACGATATAGCGTCCCACCAAGCCCGTCCCGCCAGATACCAATACCTTCATGCCGTCTCCGGATTCGTCATGGCCGCAATATCCGGCAGGTCATTGCCGGCATGGACGGAGTGCCAGAACTCGATCAGCGGCTTGAGCATCGCCGCCTTCGGATGATCCTTCTCCCATGGCTTTTCATATTGGTAATGCAGGACTGAAATGCTCTTCCAGTCCCAAAGCGCGGGCATGGTGAACCATACATATTGCAGCATGTTGAAATAGACGGGCAGGCCGTGCCAATCCGGGAAGAAGGCCTGCAGGAAGGTCTGATCGGTCCGCGGCCAGAAGGCATCGGGCTGGTCGAGCATGGTGAGCATCCGGCCAAAGGTTTCCTCGGAAGGCCTTGCGATGAAGACGCCGGAATTCATGCGGCGGAAGTCGGCCAGTGTTTCATAGACATTGGGGGCGGCGGAAAATTCGGGGTAGCCGAAGAGCTTGTCGATATTCTTCAACACGATGGCATCAGCGTCGATGAAGACGACGCGCTCATATTCGATCAACTGCCAGAGGCGCAGCTTGCAGAAATTGTCGAGCGGCGAATGAAAATCCGGCTTGCGACCCTTGGTGAAGGGGGCGACGGAATGGAGCTGGCCGCGGGCATGACGCTCGTTGAAGGCATCGGAAAGTGGAAGGTGCGCGACTTCGATGAGGCGGCAGCCGAGATCAGCAAGTGGGGCGAGGGTGCTTCCCTCCACGCCGCCGGTATGCTGCACGACGATATCGGCCGCGGTCTTTGTGAGCCGGAGGGAGCGCGCTAGCGCGGTCGCGCCCATAACATAGTCTGCATTCGTGACGAGGGTGGTGTAGGCGTGGCGGGATGAGGGCGTTTTTTGTGGGTTGACGGAGATCACTTCCATATTCACGACACCGATTTCAGCCGCTTGCCTTCCGGGTCGCGGTTGATCGTGGCGGCGATGTCCTTCGTCCACGCAGAGACGGCGGGAACGCGGGAGCGATCGACGCGGTAGGCAAATTTCCTGGCGACGTCGACGATCTCGCCGAGCAGGCCGGCTTCGAGCGTGATCGGATCGAGCCCCAGATCGCGGAATTTCTCGTTCCTGACGATCAGATCGTTTTCCGGCGCTTCCTTGCGCGGGTTGGGAAGCCAGGCGATCTTTGCACCGCTCATCCTGGCGATCATCTCGGCAAGGTCGCGCACACGGTGTGTCTCGGTCATCTGATTGAAGATCTCGACACGGGAGCCGCGGGCCGGCGGGTTCTTCAGCGCAAGCTCGATGCAGCGGACAGAATCCTGGATATGGATGAAGGCGCGCGTCTGTCCGCCTGTGCCGTGGATGGTGAGCGGATAACCGATTGCCGCTTGGATGAGAAAGCGGTTCAGCACGGTGCCATAGTCACCGTCATAATCGAAACGGTTGATCAGTTGCGGATGGCGGCGTGTCTGTTCGGTGTGCGTGCCCCACACGATGCCCTGATGCAGGTCGGTGATGCGCAGCGCGTCGTTCTTCGCATAGAACTGGAGGAGCAGCTGATCCAGGCACTTGGTCATATGGTAAATCGAGCCGGGATTGGACGGATAGAGGATTTCCTGGCTCGCCATCTCGCCATCTGCCGTTTCGACGCCGACGGTCAGGTAGCCCTCGGGGATCGCCGCGCCGACCGTCGAATAGCCGTAGACGCCCATCGTGCCGAGGTGGATCAAATGGGCGTCAAACTGCAATTCGACGAGTGCATTCAAAAGGTTATGTGTGGCGCTGACGTTGTTGTTGACGGTGTAGTTTTTGTGCCGGTCGCTCTTCATCGAATAGGGCGCGGCGCGCTGTTCGGCGAAATGGACGATGGCATCCGGCCGGTTTTCGGCAAGCCACTTCTTGAGAAGCTCGTAGTCCTTGGCGAGGTCGATCAGATTGAAATGGATGCGCCGCCCGGTTTCGGCATGCCAAATGCGGGTGCGCTCCTGAATGGAATCCATCGGCGTCAGTGATTGCACGCCGAGTTCGGTATCGATCCAGCGCCGCGAGAGATTGTCGAGAATGTGGACGTCGTGCCCCGCGTCCGAGAGATGCAGCGATGTCGGCCAGCCAATGAACCCATCTCCGCCCATCACCGCAATCTTCATCGCATTGCCTCCTGTATGTTCATCCACTATCGGGAATACTTAAGAACTGTGACGATTGTTCAAAGCTAGGGCGTTGCTGCGCCTCGCCAACAGGCATGCGAGTTTGGAGAAAATTATGGCGGATAACGGCTTTTCCATTTCAGGCGAGCTGACGGAGACGGGGCACCAGCTGATCCAGCGCGTCTACTATGAAGACACCGATTTCTCCGGCTTGGTCTATCATGCGCGCTACCTGCATTTCCTCGAGCGCGGCCGTACCGACTATCTGCGCTGCCTGGGCGTCGAGCAGCGTGAGCTGATCACCGCCGACGAAGAAGGGCTTGTCTTCGTCGTTCACCGTATGGAAATCGACTTCAGAAATCCGGCGCGCATGGACGATATTCTCACCATCGTCACGTGCACCGAGAAGGCCGGCGGCGCAAAGATGGTGCTCAGACAAGAAATTCGCCGCGGCGAAACGCCGCTTATCGCCGCCAAAGTGATCATCGCCGTCATCAACGCCAAGGGAAGGCCGCGCCGGTTGCCCGAGGCGTTGGCGAAGCGGATGCAGATCGAGACGCAAGACGGCTAAACGCGCATTCCAGACATGCAGAATTGAGCAAACGCGGGCCTTGCAAAAACATGACTTTCATGTGAAGGAATTCAGCGCTGCAAGGATTGCGCGGCATTCCGTCGCCGGACTTCGGTCTCTTCGTTCCAAGCCGGGAAGAAAAATTCAGCTGGTTAAGCTTTGCCGTCATACTCTGGCACTAACGATCTATTAACCATAATAGTGTCTTACTTGGAAAGTCAGAGATTGTGCGGTGCACGCCTTCCTTTGACCAAATTTGACGGCAAGGAAGGCGGAAGAAGAGCTTTAAGCTTGACCAGGGCTTTGGGCGGCGGTCGCCAGACAATTCTTGCGAGATCACTTTCTGTGCCGCCCGGTCAAGCACCGGGCGTTTGGATTCGGGGATTTTGATAAATGGAACAAGTAGGATTGGCAGCAGCAACGGCCGACGTCAGCCTCTGGTCGTTGTTCATGCAGGCAGGCATCGTCGTCAAGCTGGTCATGCTCGGGCTGATCGCAGCCTCCGTCTGGACTTGGGCGATCGTCATCGACAAATATCTGGCCTATGGCCGCGCCCGGCGCCAGTTCGACAAGTTCGAGCAGGTCTTCTGGTCGGGGCAGTCGCTGGAAGAGCTCTACCGCACGCTTTCCGAACGCAACAATACCGGCCTTGCTTCGATCTTCGTTGCCGCCATGCGCGAGTGGAAGAAGTCCTTCGAACGCGGTGCGCGCTCGCCGATCGGTCTGCAGATGCGTATCGACCGGGCGATGGACGTGACGCTCGCCCGTGAAACGGAATTTCTTTCCGCCCGCCTCGGCTCGCTCGCGACGATCGGTTCGGCCGGTCCGTTCATTGGTCTCTTCGGTACGGTCGTCGGTATCATGACTTCGTTCCAGGCAATCGCCGGCTCGAAGTCGACCAACCTCGCGGTCGTTGCCCCCGGTATTGCCGAAGCGCTTCTCGCCACCGCGATCGGCCTCGTGGCCGCTATTCCGGCGGTTATCGCCTACAACAAGTTCTCCGCGGATGCCGGCAAGCTCTCGGGCCGCATGGAAGGCTTTGCGGACGAGTTCTCCGCCATCCTTTCGCGCCAGATCGATGAGAAGCTGCAGCCGCGTCAGGCCGCACAATAACCGACGGAGTACACGATTATGGGTATGGCTGTTGGAGGCAATAACGGCGGAGGCGGCGGTCGCCGCCGCCGTGGTGGCCGGAGCAAGGGTGTTATTTCCGAGATCAACGTGACGCCGCTCGTCGACGTCATGCTCGTGCTGCTCATCATCTTCATGGTGGCGGCGCCGATGATGACCGTCGGCGTGCCGATCGACCTGCCGGAAACGCAGGCCAAGGCGCTCAATTCCGAAACGCAGCCGATCACCATTTCCGTCAAGAACGACGGCGCGGTGTTCCTGCAGGAAACGCCGATCCCGGCCGAAGAGATCGCCGCCAAGCTCGAGGCGATCGCGACCACGGGCTACAACGAACGCATCTTCGTGCGTGGTGATGCGACGGCGCCTTACGGCGTGATCGCCGATGTCATGGCGCGCATTCAGGGTGCGGGCTTCAAGAATATCGGTCTCGTCACCCAGCAGAAGAAGGACCAGTAGAAAGCAAGATGAAGACCAGTGTCGTCACATCTGCTGTTCTGCACGGACTGGTGCTCGCCGCGGCTCTGGTGACCATTGGTTCGCCGGAGTCGTTCAAGGTCGATGACTTCGAAGCGATGCCGGTCGATCTGGTGCCCGTCGAATCGATCACCCAGATGCAGCAGGGTGACAAGACGGCAAAGCCGAACGACAAGCCGGCGCCGAAGCCGACTTCCAAACCTGCTGATGTTGCGGACGCCGAGAACCTCGGCGACAACAAGATCGACCTGAAGACGCCGCCGATCCCGAATGCGAAGCCGAACAACAACGAGAGCACCGCGGCACCGAAAGCCGTCGAGAAGCCGCTTCCCCAGAATGATCCCGTTCCTAACGAGGTGAAGGAGATCATGAAGGAGGATACGGTCGTCGATGAGCCCAAGGAAGTCGCGTCGATCCCGGAAACCAAGCCGGAGGTTGCACCGACCCCGCCGAAGCCGGAAGAAATGCCTGCCGAACCAGCCGAGCCGCCGAAGCCGGAAGCCGAGGCGCTGCCGGACAACGTTCCGACGCCGCTCGCCAAGCCGCAGGTGAAGCCGCCGGAGCAGAAGCTCGCGGAAAAACCGCCGGAAAAGGCGCAGGACCAGCAGAAGACGGCCGACAAGCAGCCTGACAAGAAGAAAGCCGACAAAGCGCAGGAGAAGGCGAAGGCCTCGTCCTCGAAGCAGAGCGATTTCAATGCCGACGACATTGCAGCGCTATTGAACAAGCAGGATCCGTCGAACGGCGGCGCGAAGCGCTCGACGGAAGTCGCCTCGCTGGGTGCCAAGAAGTCGAACAATACCGGCTCCAAACTCAGCATGAGCGAGATGGATGCGCTGCGCAACGCGATTGCCGGCAACTGGCAGATCATTCCCGGCCTTGCGGACATGGACCAGGTCCGCATCACCGTCCACATGAAGCTGGACGAGAATGGCGAGATCATCGGAGACCCCGAGGTCGAAGCGACCGGCGGCAACGAATCCACGCGCCGGGCACTTGCTGGCGGTGCCTATCGTGCCGTCAAACGGTCTGCTCCGTTCACCAACCTTCCGAAAGACAAATATGACGCGTGGAGCGAAGTCATTGTGAACTTCGACCCCAGTCAGATGGCCCTTTAAATGCTGAAAGGCTTGTTCCTCATGACCAAGTGTTCCCTCTTCCGCGCCTTCGTGGTGGCTCTCGGCATGGCTGCGACGGCGGCTATCGCGACGCCTGCACACGCGCTTGTCGAGATCAACATCAACAAGGGCAACGTCGAGCCGCTGCCGATCGCCATCACCGATTTCCTGCAGGGCGACATCGGCGCACAGGTCTCTCAGGTGATTGCAGCCGACCTGCAGCGCTCCGGCCTCTTCGCGCCAGTTAACAAGAATGCCTTCATCGAGAAGATCTCCAATCCGGATGCAGCTCCGCGCTTCGAGGACTGGAAGGTCATCAACGCGCAGGCGCTCGTGACCGGCCGGGTTACGCAGGAAGGCGATGGCCGCCTTCGCGCCGAGTTCCGTCTCTGGGACACTTTTGCCGGCCAGCAGATGACCGGCCAGCAATTCTACACACAGCCGGAAAACTGGCGCCGTGTCGCCCATATCATCGCGGATGCGATCTATAAGCAGATCACCGGCGAAGAGGGCTATTTCGATACCCGCGTGGTCTTTGTCTCCGAATCCGGCACGAAGCAGCAGCGCAAGCGCCAGCTTGCGATCATGGACCAGGACGGCTTCAATGTGCGCACGCTGACGGATGGCAGCGACCTCGTTCTGACGCCGCGCTTCTCGCCGAACCGGCAGGAAGTGACCTACATGTCTTTCGCCAACCAGCAACCGCGCGTCTACCTGCTGCAGCTCGAAACCGGGCAGCGCGAAGTCGTCGGCAACTTCCCGGGCATGACCTTCTCGCCGCGCTTCTCGCCGGATGGCCAGAAGGTGGTGATGAGCCTTCAGCAGGAAGGCAACGCCAACATCTACACGATGGATCTGCGTTCGCGCACGACGACGCGCCTGACCTCGACGGCAGCGATCGATACCTCGCCGTCCTATTCGCCGGACGGCGGGCGCATCGTTTTCGAAAGCGACCGCGGCGGCAAGCAGCAGATTTACGTGATGAACGCCGACGGCTCCGGCCAGACGCGTATCTCGTTCGGCGACGGCAACTATTCGACGCCTGTCTGGTCGCCGCGCGGCGATCTGATCGCTTTTACCAAGCAATCCGGCGGCAAATTCTCGATCGGCGTAATGAAACCGGACGGTTCGGGCGAGCGCATTCTGACGACGGGCTTCCACAACGAAGGCCCGACCTGGGCGCCGAACGGCCGTGTCCTGATGTTCTTCCGCCAGCCGGCTGGTGCCGGCGGTCCGCAGCTCTATTCCATCGATCTGACAGGCTACAACGAGCAGGCCATCAAGACGCCGACCTACGCGTCCGACCCAGCCTGGTCGCCGCTCCTTGAGTAGTGGATGAGCCGGATTTCGCCTTGTTGTCGCCGCAAAGTGCTGGAATTGGCCGATGCAGGGACAAATCAACAAATCATTAACCATACTTCTTGAACGCCGATTAACCGAGTACGGTTACAGTCCGGCAACCCTGATAAATCGCAAGGAGACCCGGCCATGAGCCGAATTCACACCCCGGCCATGAGCCGTATGCAGAATTTCGCCCGCAATCCCGTCATGATCGCACTCGTTGCTGGTCTGGCGCTTGCTGGCTGCGCCAACAAGAAAAACATGGCCAACAGCGCTGGCGACCTCGGCCTCGGTGCAGGCGCCGCAACGCCGGGTTCGGCTCAGGATTTCACCGTCAACGTCGGCGACCGCATCTTCTTCGACACGGACTCGACCTCGATCCGCGCGGATGCTGCGCAGACGCTCGACCGCCAGGCACAGTGGCTCGGCCGCTACCCGAACTATGCGATTACCGTCGAAGGCCATGCCGACGAGCGCGGCACGCGCGAATACAACCTCGCTCTCGGCGCCCGCCGTGCTGCCGCCACCAAGGATTACCTAGCTTCGCGCGGCGTTCCGGCTCAGCGCATGAAGACGATCTCCTACGGCAAGGAACGTCCGGTCGCCGTCTGCGACGATATTTCCTGCTGGTCGCAAAACCGCCGTGCAGTCACCGTTCTCGGCGGCGCTGGCATGTAACTGCCTGGAATATATTGTGCTTGCAAAGGCGGCTCCTTCGCGGGCCGCCTTTTCTTTTCGACCACACTTTGGCCAGACTCCGTTGCTTTTTGAAGGCAATTGGAAAAACTCCTGTTCGTGCCATCGAGGCGCGAAGAATCACTGGGACAGGACGAAACCTATGAAGAAACTTGTCGTGGCAGGCTTGCTCTGCCTTGCGGCCGTTACCGGAACCGAGCGAGCGGCTTATCCCGCTTCGTTTCTCGGCTTGAACCTTGGCGGCCAGCCTGCGCAGGGCCAGACGCAGACGCCGCCGGCCGTCAACGTGCAGAGCAGCAGCGCGGAAATGCGCGTACAGCAGCTTGAAGAGCAGTTGCGCCAGCTGAACGGCCGCATCGAAGAAATGAGCTTCCAGATCCTGCAGATGCAGGAATCGCTGCGCAAGACGCAGGAAGACAACGAATTCCGTTTCCAGGATCTGGAAAAGAGCGGCGGTGCTGCTGGAGCGAAGGGCGGCACGAAGAAGAGCGAGGCCGATATGCAGCCCCCGGCTTCCGGCCAGGCCAATGCACGTTCCCAGCGCCAGGACGACGTCGCGACGATCATCGAAACACCGCAGGGAGCCGAAACGGCTCCCTCCAACGACGTCCCCGCGAACAGCGGTTTCGGCCAGCCTCCGCAGCAACTGGGTTCGATCCAGTTCGATCAGAACGGCAATCCGGTCGGCGGCAGCGTGAACGAGAACGCGGAAGTCGGCTCAGCGCCGCTTCCGGACCTGAACGCTGGTACGTCGCCGCAGCAGACCGCATCTCTCGGCAGCGAGACCGATCAGTACAAGGCCGCTTACGGTCACGTCCTTTCCGGCGACTACGCGATTGCTGAAGAGCAGTTCACACAGTATATCGCGCAGCATCCGGGAAGCGCCCGGGCTGCCGATGCCAATTTCTGGCTGGGCGAGGCGCTCTATTCCCAAGGCAAGTTCAACGAGGCCGCCAAGACCTTCCTGAATGCCCACAAGAAATACGGTTCCTCCGAGAAAGCGCCCGAAATGCTGCTGAAGCTCGGCATGTCGCTGGCGGCTCTCGATAACAACGACACCGCCTGCGCGACGCTCAAGGAAGTCACCAAGCGTTACCCGAAGGCCTCGCGCGCCGTCATAAGCAAGGTCGCGAGCGAGCAGAAGCGCCTCTCCTGCTGAGGATTTCCGGTTTGTCTCCGGAAACCGTACTTTCGCCCAAGACAGCGGCCCGCCGCTTTCTCTGTTCGCTTGCCAGCCCCACGCGTATTCTCGTCGCGATCTCGGGTGGCAGCGATTCGACCGGCCTGCTTCTTGCCCTTTCCGAAGCGCTGGAGGCCGAACCCAATTCGAAAATCTCCCTCTGCGCCGCGACGATCGACCACGATCTACGTGCAGAATCGGCAGATGAGGCGCGTTACGTCGCAGCCTTATGCAAATCGCTTGATGTGCCGCACGCAACGCGTGTCTGGCGTGGCCCCAAACCAAAAACCGGCATCATGGCTGCCGCCCGCGAAGCGCGCTACGAACTGCTCGCGGATGCCACGGCAGAACTTGAAGCCAATCTCATCGTGACCGCACATACGCTGGACGATCAGCGGGAGACGCGGGCGATGCGCGGCGCGCGCAGCGATAGTCTTTCCATCGGGATCGCCGATGCCGTCCTCTTTGATCGCCGTATCTGGATTGCCCGGCCGTTTCTGTCGTGCCTGCGCGCTGATATCCGGGCATTTCTCTCGGCCCGAGCCGTTCCCTGGTTCGATGATCCAAGCAATGAAGATCTGAAATACGAACGCGTGCGGACGCGCGCGACATTGGCGGGTGAGGGCGCCCCGGAGCCGGAGGCTGGCGAAGCCGATGTCCGCCTGGAGCTTTCACGGCAAGCCGCCCTGTGGCTCGACCGTCATTTTACCCTTCCGTGCGAAGGGCTGGGTTGCGTGACGGAAAAGGGACTTGAGGCTCCCGTCGACGTGCTCCGCTATGCGCTCGGCCGTCTCGCGGCCGTTTTTGGCGGACAGCGCTTTGCGCCGGGCCGCAAACAGATGGACGGCATTCTTGGTTTCGTCAGCACCGGCACGCCCGGACGCATGACCGCAAGCAGAGTGATCTTGGACCTGCGGCGCAATGGCCTTTACCTTGCGCGCGAAAGCCGCGGCATCTTGCCACTGGTCGTAGCGCCCGGGGAGTGCCGTGTGTGGGATGGGCGCTTTGAAGTCAGGAATGAATGTGGAGTGGCCGTTCAGATTGAAGCGGGTGCCACATACGATCCCTCATTCCTGTACTTGCCACAAGAATCCGGTGCGCCCAAGTCCTTGGGCGCGAGAGACTCCTCTTCAAGCTCTAGTGCGTCATTCACCGCGCGGACGCGCGGTGGCGGGATCCCTGTGACAAGCACAGGGATGAGGGAGGAGCAGATAAAACGCCTCCCCAAGGCCGCATTGAAACGCGCGATTGCCGCATCACCGATAGTGCTGCCGACCAGCGGCGTGCCTCTTTCGGCGGAATCGGCGCCATCGATCAGCGTCACGCCGTATTTCGCGCCTTTCGACCGCTTTTTGACACGATTTGATCTCATCTTTGCTGAAAGCCTCGCGGCGGCCTTTGGAACGGACCCCTATCCAAGCCCGCCTTTAGGTCTTATTGACGGAAAAACCATCTGACAGAGCGGATCGCCTTGGCAACGGCACAGCGCAACCCTATGTTAGAAGCCAAATAAGACGGCTGCCATGAGGCGGTTGTTGCAGTGCTGGGAAGTTCAATGAACCCTAACTTACGAAATTTCGCCTTGTGGGCAATCATAGCGCTTCTGCTGATTGCCCTTTTCAGCATGTTCCAGACGACGCCGGCGCAAACCGGCTCGCGAGACATTCCTTATTCGCAGTTCCTGCGTGAGGTCGATGCGGGCCGCGTCAAGGAAGTCGTCGTCACAGGCAATCGTGTCTCGGGAAGCTATGTTGAAAACGGCACCAGTTTCCAGACCTATTCTCCAGTCATCGACGACAACTTGCTCGAACGCCTGCAGTCGAAGAACGTCCTGGTTTCAGCGCGGCCGGAAACCGACGGTTCGTCGGGCTTCCTGAGCTATCTCGGCACGTTGCTGCCGATGCTGCTCATTCTCGGCGTCTGGCTGTTCTTCATGCGGCAGATGCAAGGCGGTTCGCGCGGCGCGATGGGCTTCGGCAAATCGAAGGCCAAGCTGCTCACGGAGGCCCATGGCCGCGTGACGTTCGATGACGTCGCAGGCGTCGACGAAGCCAAGCAGGACTTGGAAGAAATCGTCGAATTCCTCCGCGACCCGCAGAAGTTCCAGCGCCTCGGCGGCAAGATTCCGCGCGGCGTGCTGCTAGTCGGCCCTCCGGGTACCGGTAAGACGCTGCTCGCCCGCTCCGTTGCCGGCGAAGCCAATGTTCCGTTCTTTACCATCTCGGGTTCCGACTTCGTCGAAATGTTCGTCGGTGTCGGCGCAAGCCGCGTCCGCGACATGTTCGAGCAAGCGAAGAAGAATGCGCCCTGCATCATCTTCATCGACGAAATCGACGCTGTCGGCCGCCATCGTGGCGCCGGTCTCGGTGGTGGTAACGACGAGCGCGAGCAGACGCTCAACCAGTTGCTGGTCGAGATGGACGGCTTCGAGGCCAATGAAGGCATCATCCTGATCGCGGCGACTAACCGTCCCGACGTTCTCGACCCGGCGCTCTTGCGTCCCGGCCGCTTCGACCGCCAGGTCGTCGTTCCGAACCCGGATATCGTCGGCCGCGAACGTATCCTGAAGGTTCATGCCCGCAACGTGCCGCTGGCGCCGAATGTCGATCTCAAGGTTCTTGCCCGCGGTACGCCCGGTTTCTCCGGTGCTGACCTCATGAATCTCGTCAACGAAGCGGCGCTGATGGCTGCACGCCGCAACAAGCGCGTCGTCACCATGCAGGAGTTCGAGGACGCCAAGGACAAGATCATGATGGGCGCCGAACGCCGCTCCTCGGCCATGACCGAGGCGGAAAAGAAGCTCACGGCCTATCACGAAGCCGGCCACGCGATCACGGCGCTCAACGTTGCCGTTGCCGACCCGTTGCACAAGGCGACGATCATTCCGCGCGGGCGTTCACTCGGCATGGTTATGCAGCTTCCCGAGGGTGACCGTTACTCGATGAGCTACAAGTGGATGGTCTCGCGCCTCTGCATCATGATGGGCGGCCGTGTGGCGGAAGAGCTGACCTTCGGCAAGGAGAACATCACCTCCGGTGCTTCTTCGGATATCGAACAGGCGACGAAGCTTGCCCGCGCCATGGTCACGCAGTGGGGCTTCTCCGACCAGCTCGGGCAGGTCTCCTACGGCGAGAACCAGCAGGAAGTGTTCCTCGGCCACTCCGTTTCGCAAACGCAGAACGTGTCGGAAGCGACAGCGCAGAAGATCGATAACGAAGTGCGCCGCCTAATCGATGAAGCCTATCAGCAGGCGCGCGATATCCTCACCGAGAAGCACGACGATTTCGTCGCGCTTGCCGAAGGCCTGCTTGAATACGAGACGCTGACCGGAGAGGAAATCAAGGCGCTGCTCCGTGGCGAAAAGCCTGCTCGCGACCTCGGTGACGATACGCCGCCGAGCCGCGGTTCGGCCGTGCCAAAAACCGGCATACGCCCGGCTTCCAAGGGCGACGAGCCGGAAGCAGGGCTCGAGCCTCAGCCGCATTGACGGAAAGCAACTTGAAGAAACAAAGGCCGGATTTTCCAGCAGGAGATCCGGCCTTTTTCCGTCGGTAACGGGATATAATCAATTTTCTTGGTAATTTACGTGATGGCGCCTGCGATTTGTGGCATGCCGCTGTCATAAGCAGGCCGCAATGGGGCTTTGTATTCGGGCGATTCGTCCCTTTGGCTGAATTTACTTAGTGCATTGCGCAGCCTACGTTGGGCGCGTTGAGAATGTAGAGGTCGATATGAAAAGACGTTACTTCGGCACGGACGGGATTCGCGGGCAGTCGAACATCTTCCCGATGACGCCGGATCTGGCGATGCGGGTAGGCATTGCAGTCGGAACGATCTTCCGCCGCGGCAATCACCGCCATCGCGTTGTCATTGGCAAGGATACGCGTCTCTCAGGCTATATGCTGGAAAACGCCATGGTCGCAGGGTTCACAGCGGCCGGTGTCGATGCCTTCGTTCTCGGTCCGATCCCGACGCCTGCCGTCGCCATGCTGACGCGTTCGCTGCGTTGCGATATCGGCGTCATGATTTCCGCCTCGCACAATCCATACGAGGATAACGGCATCAAGCTCTTCGGTCCCGACGGCTACAAGCTTTCCGACGATATCGAAATGCAGATCGAAGACCTGATGGAGAAGGATCTCCACACGCAGCTCGCCAAGTCCGACGACATCGGCCGCGCCAAGCGCATCGACGGCGTGCATGACCGCTACATCGAGCATGCGAAGCGCACGCTGCCGCGCGATGTCACGCTACAAGGCCTGAGGGTTGCGATCGACTGCGCCAACGGTGCCGCCTATAAAGTGGCACCGGCTGTGCTTTGGGAACTCGGCGCCGATGTCGTTACGATCGGCAATGAGCCGAACGGCATCAACATCAATCTCAACTGCGGTTCCACCAGCCCCGTCGCTCTGCAGAAAAAGGTCGACGAAGTGCGGGCCGATATCGGCATCGCGCTCGATGGCGATGCCGACCGGGTCATCATCGTGGATGAAAACGGCGCGATCGTCGACGGCGACCAGCTGATGGCGGTGATCGCAGAAAGCTGGGCGGAGAACCAGCAGCTTCGCGGCAACGGCATCGTTGCGACTGTGATGTCGAACCTCGGCCTGGAACGCTTTCTCGAAGGCAAGGGGATGGGTCTTGCCCGCACCAAGGTCGGCGACCGCTATGTCGTCGAGCACATGCGCCAGCACAATTTCAATGTCGGCGGCGAGCAGTCCGGGCACATCGTACTCTCGGACTACGGCACGACCGGCGATGGTCTTGTTGCCGCGCTGCAGATCCTTGCTGCCGTTAAGCGTACCGGCAAGACCGTCAGTGAAGTCTGCCGCCGCTTCGAGCCGGTGCCGCAGCTTCTGCGCAATGTCCGCATTTCCGGCGGCAAGCCGCTGGAAAACCTGCAGGTGCAGCAGGCGATCGCCGATGCGGAAGCCGAACTTTCCAAGAACGGCCGCCTCGTCATCCGCCCCTCCGGCACCGAACCGCTGATCCGGGTCATGGCAGAAGGCGACGACCGGGCGCAGATCGAGCGCATCGTCAACGACCTGATCGGCACGATCTCGGGCGTCCGTACCGCCGCTTAATTCTACCTTTGATGATCGATCAAAGGCGGTGCATTTGCGTCGGCTTTTTTTGCCCACGTCACCTGCTTCCGCACAATCTGATTGGATGAATTGACTTATCGGCATGGAGGCATAGCTTTTTCTTGATCGCAGAAGTGTCACCCGCCTGCAGCGGCGACAATACGGCAAAGCCATATTGCGATATGGAGATTGCGCCGACCGTCGTTTCAGGCAACCTGGGAGGATTGGGTTGTCATGCGGTATCGCGTTCTTTTAGCCGGCTTATGTGTTGCTATGCTTCCTGCTTTCGGCGTGAATGCCCAAGAGGGTGACGCCACGGCGGGCGAGACGGTCTTCAAGAAATGTGCCATCTGTCATAGCGCCGACACGGACAAGAATAAGGTCGGCCCGTCGCTGAACCGGATCCTTGGCAGGAAGGCGGGGACGCACCCCAGTTTCAGCTATTCTCCGGCAATGAAGAAAGCAGGCGAGGGTGGTCTGGTTTGGGACGAAGCGACACTGCGCGATTACCTGCACGATCCCAAGGGGAAAATAAAGGGAACGAAGATGGTGTTTGTTGGCCTGAAAGACGACAGCGAGATCACCAATCTCATCGCTTATCTGAAGCAGTTTTCCCAATAGCGCAGAAACGCCCGCACAGGACCGCTTTCGCCGTTGTCATTGTCCACACGACTTGTTCGTGAGATAATGCTAAAAATACATCGACGGATTGCGGATTTCACGCAGGTGGGTCGCGGTTCAAGGAGCAGGCAATGGCTATCGTGCTGGTTCTGGTTCTGCTGGTCGTGGGATCCGTCGTGTTCCATCTGCTGAGCCCGTGGTGGTGGACGCCGATCGCGTCCAACTGGAGTTACATCGACGACACCATCATGATCACATTTGCGATCACTGGTCTGGTGTTCGTGGCGGTGGGTTCCTTCATGGCCTATTGCGTGTTCCAGTTCCGGCACAAACCCGGAAACCGGGCCGCCTATGAGCCGGAAAACAGGCGGCTGGAGATATGGCTTGCGGTGGTAACCTCCGTCGGGGTTGCCGCGATGCTCGCGCCCGGGCTCGTCGTGTGGAACCAGTTCATCACCGTGCCCGCTGATGCGCACCAGATCGAGGTCGTCGCTCAGCAGTGGCAGTGGAGTTTCCGGATGCCGGGCGCAGACGGACGAATGGGGAAGGCTGATACCCGCGAGGTCAATCCGGAGAATCCCCTCGGCCTGAACAAGAACGACACTGCCGGCCTGGATGACGTGATCGTCGAGGGAGGCGAATTGCACGTGCCGATCGGCAAGCCAGTCAAGGTCCTGCTTCGCTCGATCGACGTCGTTCACGATTTCTATGTGCCCGAGTTCCGGGCAAAGATGGATATGATCCCCGGCATGGTGACCTATTTCTGGTTTACGCCGACACGGACAGGAACGTTCGATATCCTTTGCGCCGAGCTGTGCGGCGTCGGGCATTCGCAGATGCGCGGAACGGTCATGGTCGATGAGGAGGTCGCCTACCAGTCCTGGCTGGAGGAGCAGACGACATTTACGCAGATGCTGGCATCGGGGGAAGCGCAGCCGGCAGAACAGGCGCAGTAGTCTATCGGAGGAACAGGGAGGACGGACATATCATGGTCGATATTCGATCGGGCGCCGGGGAGGTCATCCCGCCTGCGGAAGTCGAGGATGTGGAACTTTACCATCCGAGGAGCTGGTGGACGAAATATGTCTTCAGCCAGGATGCCAAGATCATTGCCGTCCAATATTCGGTGACGGCGATGTCGATCGGTTTCGTGGCGCTCGTCCTGTCCTGGCTGATGCGCCTGCAGCTTGCCTTTCCCGGTTACTTCGCTTTCATCGACGCGGAGCACTATTATCAGTTCATCACCATGCATGGCATGATCATGGTGATCTATCTTCTCACCGCGTTGTTTCTCGGCGGCTTCGGAAACTACCTCATTCCCCTGATGCTCGGCGCCAGGGACATGGTGTTTCCCTATGCCAACATGCTGAGCTACTGGATTTATCTGCTCGCCGTGCTGGTGCTGGTCGCCGGATTTTTCGCGCCCGGCGGACCAACCGGCGCCGGCTGGACGCTTTATCCGCCGCAAGCCATCCTGTCAGGCACCCCAGGTGGGCAGGACTGGGGCATCATTCTCATGCTGTCGTCACTGATCCTGTTCATCATCGGCTTCACGATGGGCGGCCTGAACTATGTGGTGACCGTGCTGCAGGGAAGGGCGCGCGGCATGACGCTGATGCGCATGCCGCTGACGGTGTGGGGAATCTTCACCGCGACGGTCATGGCGCTGCTCGCCTTTCCAGCACTTTTCGTCGCTGCCGTCATGATGCTGTTCGACCGGCTGCTCGGGACGAGCTTCTTCATGCCCGCCATCGTGGAGATGGGCACGCAGCTGCAGCAGGGTGGCGGAAGCCCTATACTTTTCCAGCACCTCTTCTGGTTCTTCGGTCATCCCGAGGTCTATATCGTGGCGCTTCCCGCCTTCGGGATCGTCTCGGATCTCATCAGCACGCATGCGCGGAAGAACATCTTCGGCTACCGCATGATGGTTTGGGCGATCCTGATCATCGGGGCGCTCAGCTTCATCGTCTGGGCGCATCACATGTATGTCAGCGGCATGAACCCGAATTTCGGCTTCTTCTTCGCCGTCACGACGCTGATCATAGCGGTGCCGACGGCGATCAAGGTCTACAACTGGGTGCTGACGCTCTGGCGCGGCGATATCCACCTGACGCTGCCGATGCTCTTTGCGCTCGCCTTCATCATAACCTTCGTCAACGGCGGCCTGACGGGGCTGTTCCTCGGCAATGTGGTCGTCGACGTACCACTGTCCGATACGATGTTCGTCGTCGCGCATTTCCATATGGTGATGGGCGTAGCGCCGATCCTGGTCATCTTCGGTGCGATCTATCACTGGTATCCGAAAGTGACCGGGCGCATGCTGGATGAGGTGCTAGGGCAAATTCATTTCTGGATCACTTTCGTCGGCACCTATGCGATCTTCTTTCCCATGCATTACCTCGGCCTCGTGGGCGTGCCGCGCCGCTATTACGAGCTCGGCGAAACGGCTTTTGTTCCGGCGTCCGCCGCCCCGCTGAACGTCTTCATCACGGTTGCCGCGCTGATCGTCGGCGCAGCGCAGATCGTCTTCCTTTTCAATCTGATCTGGAGCCTTTTCAGGGGCCGGGAAGCCGGCGGCAATCCGTGGCATGCAACGACGCTGGAATGGCAGACGCCGCAGACCCCGCCTGTGCACGGCAACTGGGGCAAGGAACTGCCGGTGGTCTACCGCTGGGCGTATGATTACAGCGTGCCGGGCAATGACCAGGACTTCCTTCCGCAGAATGATCCAGGCACCGGCAGGACGGCGGGAGCAGCCTCATGAGCGTCATGCTGATCTTCCTGGCTGTGATCGCGGTCATCGTTTTCTGGTGGATGGCTCAACACCGGCTGACCTCCAAGCCGTGGCTGGAAGTGGGGCTGGTGACGGATTCGGCCCGCGAAAAGCGGCTGGCGATCGAGCCCGCCCGTGTCGGCCTCGGCATTTTCCTCGCTGTGGTCGGCGCTCTCTTTACGCTTCTCATCAGCGCCTATTTCATGCGGATGGCGGCAACCGACTGGTGGGCGACGCCCATTCCGCGGCTGCTCTGGGTCAACACCGCCATGCTCGCGCTTAGCAGCGCGGCGCTCGAATGGGCCAAGCTCGAGGCACGCCGCGGCCGTAGCGACACCATGCGGGCCGCGCTTCTGTTGGGGCTTGCGACGGCGGTCCTCTTTCTCACCGGACAGGTCATGGCATGGCGGGAACTTGCCGCGGCAGGGTATGTATTGGCCGACAATCCTGCCAACAGCTTCTTCTACATGCTGACCGGCCTGCACGGCCTGCACATCCTGGGCGGTCTCGCGGTGCTCGGCCGGACGACGGGCAGGGCCTTCGACGGTCATTTCCCTGCCCGCAGGCTGCACCTCAGCCTCGATCTCTGCGCCGTCTACTGGCATTTCATGCTTTTCGTCTGGGTGGTTCTCTTCGCACTCTTTGCCGGCTGGGCGAATGATTTCGTCGATCTCTGCCGCCAGCTGATTTCGTGAGGGATGAAGGATGGCTGAATATACGCAAGCAGAAACCGGCGGAACGCTCCAGCGGCCCGAAGGCATTCGCGGGATCGCGGCGGATCTTTCGTCCGACCAGCGGGCGTTCAAGAACGTCTCGTGGGGGAAAGCCATGATGTGGATATTCCTCCTCAGCGACACCTTCGTCTTCGGCTGCTTCCTCCTTGCCTATATGACCGCGCGCATGTCGACGCCCGTCAACTGGCCCAATCCCAGCGAGGTCTTCGCACTCGAAATCGGCGGACAGGAATTGCCGCTGATCCTGATTGCCATCATGACGTTCATCCTCATCAGCAGCAGCGGTACGATGGCGATGGCCGTCAATTTCGGATACCGCCGCGAGCGCGGCCGCACGGCGGCCCTGATGCTGCTGACAGCGGTTCTCGGCGCGACATTCGTCGGCATGCAGGCGTTTGAATGGACGAAGCTGATCTCGGAGGGCGTAAGGCCCTGGGGGAACCCGTGGGGTGCTGCGCAATTCGGCTCATCGTTCTTCATGATAACCGGATTTCACGGCACCCATGTCACCTTCGGCGTGATCTTCCTTCTCATCATCGCGCGAAAGGTCTGGCGGGGTGATTTCGATACGGAGCGGCGGGGCTTTTTCACCAGCCGCAAGGGCAATTACGAGATCGTCGAGATCATGGGCCTTTACTGGCACTTCGTCGATCTCGTCTGGGTGTTCATTTTCGCATTCTTCTACTTGTGGTGAGGACAGCCATGGCACAGGCGCAAGCGCATTCCGGACAGCAGCACCCGGTCAAGCTCTATCTCCTAGCTTGGGGGCTGCTCTTCGTCCTCAGCACCTTCTCCTACCTCGTCGATTATTTCGGAATCCAGGGCTATGCGCGATGGGTCCTGATCTTGCTCTTCATGGTGCTGAAGGCGGGCCTGATCGTCGCCGTTTTCATGCACATGGCCTGGGAGCGGCTGGCGCTTGTTTACGCGATCCTCCTGCCGCCGGTCCTGGTACTTGTTTTCGTCGCGATGATGGTTTCTGAGTCGAACTACACGATCTTCACGCGGTTGACCTTCTCCAGCGTCGGTCTCTAACATAGCTGCCTGTTGAATTTTAGATAATCAAAGAATTGTTCGGCTACAGCTTGGTCCCCTTAAATTCAATGGGCTCCACAGCCATGTTCTTTGGTAAAATATGTAGTTAATGTTTAGGGTTAAGCAGCTTTTAACGTTTCCGATTCATTATCCATGCAAAGCGTATCAGGTTGGCAGGGAGTCCGCTCTGCCAATGCAACTGGATTCTGGAGTGGATCATGAAAAGAAGCTTGTTCGGCATCTTTGCCGCATTGCTTGTCACATCAAATGCACTTGCGGCCGATCTAGCTCCTATCGAGCCCGTGCCGGAAATGCCGCCGGAAGTCGCGGTGACTGAATCGACCGGCTGGTATCTGCGCGGCGATGTCGGTTACGGCTTCACTGACCTGCGCGGCGCCCGCTACTTCCAGGGCAGCAACGCCAACGAGATCGATTTCGAAAGCGCCGAGCTGCGTGACTCCTGGACGGTCGGCGGCGGTGTCGGTTACCAGGTGAACAACTATTTCCGGACGGATCTGACGCTGGATTATCTGACCAAGGCTGATTTCCGCGGCTCGACGGTCGGCCAGTGCGGCTTTCCGCTCGAAGCCTGCACCTCAAGGGACGTCTCTTCTCTGACGGCTTGGACGCTGATGGCCAATGCTTATGTCGACCTCGGCACCTACGGTGTCTTTACACCTTATGTCGGTGGCGGTATCGGCGGCTCCTACGTCAAATGGAAGAACCTGAGCAATGTTTCCTGCCAGGATGATGGCGGCGGTTGCGATGGCGAAGTAACCCATGGCGGCCGTGGCAGCTGGCGCTTCAGCTATGCGCTCATGGCCGGCGCTTCGATTGACGTGACCTGCAACGTCAAGGCGGATATCGGCTACCGCTTCCTGCATGTGGATGGCGGCAGCATGTTCGGCTACGCGAGCAACGGCGGTCCGGGCCGCGACAAGGGCTTCAACGTTCACGAAGCCCGCGTCGGCGCCCGTTACCTTTTCGGCGGATGCCAGCAGGCGAGCTACGAGCCGCCGCCGGAAATTCCGCTGCAGCAGCCGGTCTACAAGTAAGATTGATACCGCAATCCGAAAGCCGTCCTTTGGGGCGGCTTTTTCATTTTGCCCCATCGCGCCTGCGTCAAAAAATCCTCAGCCTGCGACACTTCCCCGTTGACTATAACGAACGTCATCTATATCCACGGCGGCGGGACACTCCTCCCCAACGAGGAGCTATCTATCTGGAAGGATAGCACATGGCGAAGACCGCGAAGCCGGACGTACGTCCGCAAAATACTCATTTCTCGTCTGGCCCCTGCTCGAAACGCCCCGGTTGGACGCTCGATGCTCTTTCCGACGCGGCTCTCGGCCGTTCGCACCGCGCGAAAGTCGGCAAGACGAAGCTGAAGCAGGCCATCGATCTTACCCGCGAAATCCTGGAAGTGCCGGCGGACTATCGCATCGGCATAGTCCCGGCTTCCGACACCGGCGCCGTCGAAATGGCGCTCTGGTCGCTGCTCGGTGAGCGCGGCGTCGATATGCTCGCCTGGGAAAGCTTCGGCGCAGGTTGGGTCACCGATGTCGTCAAGCAATTGAAACTCAAGGATGTTCGAAGGCTCGAAGCCGGTTACGGCGAGCTTCCAGATCTCTCCACCGTCGATTTCGACCGCGACGTGGTCTTCACCTGGAACGGTACGACTTCTGGCGTCCGAGTTCCGAACGGTGATTTCATCCCGCCCGACCGCAAGGGCTTGACGATCTGCGATGCGACGTCTGCCGCTTTCGCGCAGAACCTCGATTTCGCCAAGCTCGATGTCGTCACTTTCTCCTGGCAGAAAGTTCTCGGCGGCGAGGGCGCACATGGCGTCATCATCCTTTCCCCGCGTGCTGTCGAACGCCTACTGACCTATACGCCGGCCTGGCCGCTGCCGAAAATCTTCCGCATGACCTCGGGCGGCAAACTCTCCGAAGGCATTTTCCAAGGCGAAACCATCAACACGCCGTCCATGCTCTGCGTCGAGGACTACCTCGATGCGCTGCTCTGGGCAAAGCAGATCGGCGGCCTCAGGGCGCTGATGGCGAGAGCCGACGCGAATGCCAAGGTCATCGCCGATTTCGTTGCCGCCAACGATTGGATCGCCAACCTGGCTGCGAAGCCGGAGACGGCGTCGAACACATCGGTCTGCCTGAAGATCGTCGACAAGGAAGTTGCGGCACTCGATGCCGACGGCCAGGCGAATTTCGCCAAGGGCATCGTTTCGCTGCTCGAGAAGGAAGGTGTCGCTTATGACATCGGCCATTATCGCGACGCGCCGTCCGGTCTGCGTATCTGGGCGGGCGCCACGATCGAGACCGCTGACATGCAGAAGCTGATGCCTTGGCTTTCCTGGGCCTTCGAGACGCAGAAGGTGACGCTTTCACAGGTTGCTGCCTGACGTGATCGCATCCGGCTCCGCTTACTGAGCGGAGCCTCGCATTCCCATTTTACCATCGCTGAACACTTTTGAAGGAAGCCCCCAATGGCACCTCGCGTTCTCGTATCCGACGAATTGTCGGAAACCGCCGTCCAGATTTTCCGCGATCGCGGCGTCGAAGTCGATTTCCAGCCGCAGCTCGGCAAGGATAAGGACAAGCTCGCCGAAATCATCGGCAACTATGATGGCCTTGCCATCCGCTCGGCCACGAAGGCGACGGAAAAGCTGATCGCTGCCGCGACCAACCTCAAGGTCATAGGTCGTGCCGGCATCGGGGTCGACAACGTCGACATCCCGGCTGCCTCGCGCCGCGGCATCATCGTCATGAATACCCCCTTCGGCAACTCGATCACGACCGCCGAGCACGCGATCGCCCTAATGTTTGCAGTTGCTCGCCAGCTGCCGCAGGCCGATGCTTCGACGCAGGCCGGTAAGTGGGAGAAGTCGAAATTCATGGGTGTCGAAATCACCGGCAAGACGCTCGGCGTCATCGGCGCCGGCAATATCGGCTCGATCGTCTGTGCCCGCGCCATCGGTCTGAAGATGCACGTCCTCGCCTATGACCCGTTTCTCTCCAAGGAGCGCGCCGAGGAGATGGGCGTTGTCAAGGTCGAGCTGGACGAACTGCTCGCCAAGGCGGATTTCATCACGCTGCACGTGCCGATGACCGACAAGACGCGCGGTATCCTTGGTGCTGAAAACCTCGCCAAGACCAAACCCGGCGTGCGCATCATCAACTGCGCCCGCGGCGGCCTCGTCGACGAGGCAGCACTTGCCGAAGCGATCAAGGCCGGCCATGTCGCGGGTGCGGCCTTCGACGTCTTCGAAGTCGAGCCTGCCAAGGAAAGCCCGCTCTTCGGCCTGCCGAACGTCGTCTGCACGCCGCATCTCGGCGCATCGACCACCGAAGCGCAGGAAAACGTCGCCCTGCAGGTTGCCGAGCAGATGGCGGACTATCTGATCAAGGGAGCGGTTTCCAACGCTATCAACATGCCGTCGATTACGGCTGAAGAGGCACCGATCCTGAAGCCGTTCATCAAGCTCGCCGACGTTCTCGGCGCTTTCGTCGGCCAGGTTACCGATGAACCGATCAAGGAAATCGAGATCCTCTACGACGGCGCCACGGCGAACATGAATACCCGGGCGTTGACGAGCGCGCTGCTGGCCGGTCTGATCCGCACGCAGGTTGCCGACGTCAACATGGTTTCGGCACCGATCATGATCAAGGAAAAGGGCATCGTGCTCTCCGAGGTCAAGCGCGACAAGACCGGTGTCTTCGACGGCTACATCAAGCTCACGGTGACTACAGAGAGCATGACGCGCGCGATCGCCGGCACCGTGTTCTCGGACGGCAAGCCGCGCTTCATCCAGATCAAGGGCATCAATCTCGACGCCGATGTCGGCAGTCATATGGTCTACATTGCAAACACCGACGTTCCCGGGATGATCGGCTTCATCGGCACGACGCTCGGGGAAGCAGGCGTCAACATCGCCAACTTCCAGCTCGGCCGCGACAAGCAGGGTGGTGATGCGATCGCGCTCCTTTACGTCGACGGCCCGATCGGCGACGACGTTCTCGCCAAACTGACAGCTCACCCGGCAATCCGCCAGGCGAAGCATCTGGTCTTTCCGGTCGACTGAAATTTCCTCCCAAGAAAGAATACCGAAGCCCGGCGCAGGGGACTGCGCCGGGCAAAGTTTTTAAATGGCTGGAATCGGACAGCAATCAGATCGAAAAGTTGGCGCTGTTCGGAATCTGACCTTGTGGTGTCAGGTCGTCGACGGCCTTTGGTAGGTCTTTCGAAAGGCGTCTCAGAATCTCGTCCTCGCTCAAGCCCGTCTTCGAGGTGAGTTCCCCGATCACGTCCGGGCCGAGCGCCTGCGAGAGCTGGCGGTCGTCGATCGGCCTGTTCGCGCCGGGCGATACCCATGAATCCGCCGTATCGCCATAGCCATTCTTGGTGAACTGATCGAGCAAGCCGCCAAGGCCGCCGCTCAGGACACCGCCGGCGGAGCCGCCCTTGACGAGGTCACCAAGGCCGCCGAGGAGTCCGCCCAAGCCTTCGCCAGAAGACTGCGAAGATGTTCCGGCAGTTTCCGTGCCAACTGGCTGCGGTTGTGCGCCGTCCTGTGTCATCTCCCGGAGCGTTGCGGCAATCTTGTCGCGGTTCTGGTAGCCGACGACGGCAAGGATGCCGAGCAATGCCGTAAGATTTCTGCGGTCCATGATGTCCTCCCGTTGAGATTTGCCCAGACCTGCATTCGACAAATGCAGCCGGACTCGGGAATGCGCGGACCGCGATATGGTTCCCGTGTCATCGAAAATTCATCACAAGCTGTGGTTGGCTGCGCTATCGTACGGGCCGCAGCAAACGCAGCGCATTCATAGTCACCAGCACAGTGGCGCCCGTGTCGGCGAGGATCGCGGGCCAGAGGCCTGTGAGGCCGATGACGGTCGTGACGAGGAAGACCGCCTTCAGGCCGAGCGCGATGGCAATGTTTTCGAAGATGTTGCGCATTGTCCGCTTGGAAAGCTCGATCATCGCCGCCACGTCGCCGACGCGTCCATGCAGGACCGCCGCATCGGCAGCCTCCAGCGCCACGTCCGTTCCGCCGCCCATGGCGATGCCGACGTCTGCGGCCGCCAGGGCAGGGGCGTCATTGATGCCGTCGCCGACCTTGGCGACGACGAAGCCTTCGCGCTTCAGCTCGCCGACGATACGCTGCTTGTCTCCGGGCATGAGCTCGGCTCGGACATCGATAGCAAGCTGTTCGCCGATCGCCTTTGCCGTGCGCTCGTTGTCGCCGGTCAGCATGACGATCCGGACGCCGGCATCGGTCAGCATCTTGAGACCAACCTTTGCATCTCGGCGCGGCTCGTCGCGCATGGCGATGAGACCAGCTGCTTTTCCGTCGACGAGGAGAACTGACACGCTTTTGCCCTGTTCGTTCAATGCAGCGATGCATTCCTCGTGTTCCGCCGTCAGCGCGCCCGTCGCGCGGGCGGCAGACGGAGAGAGAAGGTCAAGCCTTTCGCCGCCGACGCGTCCGGTCATGCCCTTGCCGGGAATGGCCTCCACGTCGAATGCAGGCGGTACGGGTACCTTGTCGCTCTTTGCCCGATCGAGGATTGCCAATGCGAGAGGATGGCTGGAGTTTCTTTCCAGGACGGCGGTGCGCGAAAGCACCTGGGCCGCCGTCAATTCGAAGGGCACGATGTCGGTCACCTTCGGCTTGCCTTCGGTCAGCGTACCGGTCTTGTCGAGCGCGACGGCGGTAATCTTGCCGAGTGTTTCCAGAACCGCGCCACCCTTCATCAGCAATCCACGCCGGGCGCCTGCCGATAGCGAAGCGGCGATTGCAGCGGGCGTCGAGATCACCAGAGCACAGGGGCAGCCGATCAGCAGGATCGCCAGTCCCTTATAGATCCATTCGTCCCAGGCGCCATCGGCAAGGAGCGGCGGGATGATCGCGACAAATGCCGCAGCCGCGACGACGCCCGGCGTGTAGTAGCGCGAGAAGCGGTCGATGAAACGTTCGGTCGGCGCTTTCGATTCCTGCGCTTCTTCGACGAGTTTGATGACGCGGGCGATCGTGTTGTCGGCGCTTGCGGCGGTTACCTTGACACGGAGCGCCGCATCGCGGTTCACCGTTCCGGCAAAGACCGTGTCATCGGTACCTTTACGCACCGGAACGCTTTCGCCTGTCACCGGCGCCTCGTCGATTGCGCTTTCGCCCGAGATGATGACGCCGTCGGCGGAAATCCGGTCACCCGGGCGCACGAGGATCACGGAACCAACGGCGAGGGTCTCCGCCAGTACTTCGCGCGTCTCGCCGTTTTGCTCCAGCAAGGCATTTTTTGGCACGAGCGTCGTCAGCGATTGAATGCTCGCCCGCGCCTTTCCGGCGGCCACGCCTTCCAGCAGTTCGCCGACCAGAAACAGGAAAACGACGGCCGCGGCCTCCTCTCCGGCGTCGATGACGATGGCGCCGATTGCGGCGATCGTCATCAGCATCTCGATCGAAAACGGCGTTCCGGACAGTGCAGCCGTAATCGCGCGGCGGGCGATCGGCACAAGACCGATCAGCACGGCTGCAATAAAGGCGTAGGAGGCGATCGCCGGAAGCAGATGCCCCACAGCATAAGCCGCGGCAAGAGCCGCACCGGATGCGATCGTCAGCCGTCCTTTCCTGCTTTGCCACCAGAAGCCGCCCATTGGTCCATGGTCACTGCTATGAGGTTCTGTGGCTTCCTTTTCAGGATGCACATGTGTAGGGCTGGTATGGTCTTGCGCTGCGTGGTCGTGATCCGGCGCTTTCCCTGTCATCGGCACCACTGAGTAGCCGAGGCCGGTTACCTTTTTTTCGATCGCCGTCAGATCACTGGTCCCGTCGTGGCTGATGGTCATCGTGCCGGCGGTCACGGAGACGGAGACGTCCTCGACACCGGCAACACGGCGGACTGCCGTGTTGATCTTTGCCGCGCAGGATGCGCAGTCCATTCCGCCAACTTTGTATTTTGCCCGAGCCGCTTCAGCCATTTCGGATTCCTTGTTCTTCAGCAGCATTCTTCCTACATGCTCTAGCGACTAGAGGTGCAAGAGGAAAATCATGAAAAAGATCACGATCGGCGATGCGGCTCGCCAGAGCGGGGTGAAGGTTCCGACGATCCGCTATTACGAAAGCATCGGGCTGCTGGCGGTACCCAGCCGCAGCGAGGGCAACCAGCGCTCCTATGAGCATGCCGATATCCGTCGGCTTGCCTTCATCCGCCATGCCCGCGAACTCGGCTTCGAGGTCGGTTCCATCCGAACCTTGCTGGCGCTGCAGGACGACCCCGATCAATCCTGCGCCTCGGCCGATGCGATCGCCAAAGCCAGGCTCATCGAGGTCGAGCAGCGCATACGCAGCCTGATGGCGTTGAAAGCCGAGCTGGAGATCATGGTTGAAGGCTGCGGCCACGGCCGGGTGGATCAGTGCCGGGTCATAGAAGTCCTTGCCGATCACGGCCAGTGCATGCACCCGCACCATTGAACTGGAATGCGAAGGAAACAAGCAAAGCGAAAGCGGTGAATCGTCTCAGCTTTTCGGGACGTCACCGTATTCGGCCGCCGCCGCAAGCAGCGCGGTGACTTCACTATCGCTGGTCTGGTCGAAATGGTCGTAGTGAAGGCTGACTGCCTGCAGGTCCTCAGGTGCGGACAGGCAGAAGACTTCATCGACTTCCGCTTTCAGCTCCTCGATTACCATCCACGGTGCGACCGGAACTGCAAGCGTGACATGGCCTGCCTCCGCTTGTCGCAGTGCCTTTAATGCGACCTTCACCGATGCGCCCGTGGCGATACCATCGTCGACGAGAATGACGCTCCGGTTCGCAAGGTCAGTCGGAGGGCGATCGCCGAGATAGATTTTCCGGCGCCTCTCTATCTCTTCGAGCTGGCGAGTTGCCTCCTTTTCGAAATAATCGAGCGACGCACCGCAAAAGGCGAAGACATCTTCGTTCATCACGCGTTGCGGATTCTGTCCGTCGACTACGGCGCCGATGGCGTATTCCGGATAGCCGGGCGCCCCGATCTTGCGGACAAGCAGAATATCGAGGGGTGCGTGCAGGCAACGCGCGAGTTCGAACGCGACGGGAACGCCGCCGCGCGGTAGACCGAGCACAACCGGGTCATCGCTTCGTGAGCCGATGGCTTCGGCGAGCTTTCTGCCCGCGTCGGCGCGATTGCGAAAGCGTGGGGTGTTCTGCATGATCACAGTCCGAACGGATAGGTTTCGGGTACGCCTTGCGGACGCACGGCGGCAAGCGGATTTACGGCCTTTGTTTCTTCAAACCAAAGGTAGCAGTCGAACTGCTCCGGAAGCACTGCTTCGAAATAGTGGCTGTAGAATTCGCTGTCCGGCCTGTAAACGACGCCAATGGCGCGCTCCAGCCGCCGTTCCGACAAGATTTCGCGCACTGCCCGATCCCGGGTTCCCCGCAGATCGGTCAGCGATCTCGGTATCGCGGTCTGCCGGAAAACACGCTCGTAAGAGTCCGGACGCGACGGGATGACGATCTTGATCTTCGCCGGTTGATCCCAATCATCGGCGGCGGCTACCGTACCGCGGTCCGTCCCGAAGCCGACGAGAAGGGCCTCGTCGCCATAAGCAATCCGGGCAAGCTCCCCGATGTTGAACTGGCCATCCCAGCCCATGGCGGTCGCAGCGGCGTTGCCGATGTGCGAGTTGTGGGCCCACACGACGACCCTTGCGTCTGGCCGGTGTTCCATCAATCTCTGGAGCGTTTCGAACATGTGCTTGTCGCGCAGATTCCAGGAATCGTTGCTGCTGCGGTACATCGCCCGGTAGTAGTGTTCGGCCGTCGCGACGATACGCGCATTTTGAGCCGCATCGAGAAAGTCCTCGCCGTCAGCGGCGGCATAGTCGAGCTCGCGGGTGAGCAGTTCCTGCAATTGGGCGACGACGGCCGGTTCGCATTCCTCCTGAACGCCGGAAAGGATGGCACGGGCATAAGCCGCGGGCCGCTCCTGCCAGGGCGTCAGGCAGGCGTAACGGCGGCGGGCTTCCATCGCCTCGTCGGGGTCGATGCGCTGGAGATAATCGAGCACCGCCTTGATCGAGCTGTTCAGCGAATAAATATCCACGCCACGGAATTCGACGCGCCGGTTCGGCTCAAGGCTCTCATTATAGCTGCGCAGCCACGAGACGAACTGCTCGAATTCGGCATTGCGCCACATCCAATCCGGAAAACGTATAAAGGACTCGGCATCGTAGATCCGCGCGTTCCGATGGCGCACATGGCGGTCGATACGCTCTGCATCGGGCCAATCGGCTTCGACGGCGATGATGTTGAAGCCGTGATTTTCGATGAGGTTACGGGTTATTGCCGCGCGCGCCCGGTAGAACTCCGCCGTGCCATGCGTTGCCTCGCCGAGGAGAACGACTTTCGAACCGTCGACGTAAGGATCGAAGAAAGCGCCGAATTCAATCATATTGATGGGATCAGGCAGGAGCTGGCATGCATGTCGGATGGCATGCGCGACGCCGTCCGCTTGATTCGGTTTAAGCTCCAGGAGAGTCACTTGAGCCTCCTTTCGAAATATGATCTTCTATTTGTTCGTACGGCCGCGATGGCGGGGATCAATACCGCCCTGCGGTGTTGTATCGTTCGCAACGTCTCCTTCGACGGTATTCTCTCCCCGCAGCGTCTCATCGTCCGGCGGCGTGGAAATGCCGCGCGAGCGACCGATACCAGGATCGTCGGTCAGATCGCGGTCGCTCGGTTTGGTCGTCTTGGGATGCTTGGCCGAGGTCATGATCAGCTCCCTTCATCTTTGCGGCGATTTGCGAAGCGGCTGGTTTTGCCGCGTTGCAGTCTCAGGGTTCTCCCTAGAAAACAAACTGCTCGGCGGATTGTTCCTGAGGCTATGAAATGGCTCCCGATTGCCTAATCAGCATGCGTCCGCCTAAAGTTTAGGCGATCTATGATTCTGATTTTATTTAGTTTTTTCCCCTATAAACAGCTCGATATTTTCATTGAACGCATTCATTGCCCACGGCCGTAACCTTGAAAAAGTCCGCTGAGATCATAGTCCCGAATGACGATTTCCGTTCCCTGTTCAAGACGCATCCGTCACCGATGTGGGTCTATGATCCGGAAACGTTGCACTTCCTGAACGTCAACGATGCTGTGCTGGACCTTTACGGTTTCGCGCCGGATGATTTTGCTGCCATGACGGTGCTCGATATCCGGCCAGCTGCCGAGCGGGCGCGCATGCTGAAGGCTGTCGAAACGCGCACCGACATCGAAAAGGCTGAGCGCTGGACGCATCTCAAGGCCAATGGCGAGACCTTCGAAGTGCTGACCTACGGACGCGAGGTTCGCTTCGACGGAAAGAGCGCCATCCTGGCGATCGTGCAGGACCGCACGGAGGTCAACGCCGCCAAACGCCAGCTGACGGATACGCGCTCGCTACTCGACAGCATTGTCGACAACCTTCCGGTCGGTGTTTTCGTCAAGGACATGGCGCAGGACGGCCGCTATATCCTCTTCAACGAGGCCTGCAGCGTCATTGTCGGCCGCGCGACGGACGAGGTGCTCGGCAGCACCGACCGCATGATCTTTCCGGCGGCGCAAACGGCGATCCTCCGCGAGCAGGACAGCCGTGCCTTCGACGCCGGCGGAACGATCAGCTTCGAAGAAACAATCCATGGGCTTGATGGGGTCAAGCGTATCCTGCGGACGGCGAAAAAGGCGTTGCCGGCTCCCGAAGGCAGTCCGCCGCGCTATCTGCTCGGTATCTCACAGGACGTGACAGAAGAGCGGGCCTTCGAAGCGAAGCTTGCCCACATGGCAATGAACGATTCGCTGACAGGCCTGCCGAACCGGGCGGCCTTCGCCCAGCATATTGAATTGCATGCTGCCGCAGCGACGGAGGCTTCTCCGATCGCGCTTCTTTATCTCGATGTCGACCATTTCAAGCACATCAACGATAGCAAGGGACACGCCGCTGGCGATACCCTTCTGTGCCAGGTTGCGAAGCGCCTTTCCGCGTTGGCGCAGGAGGACGATCTCGTCGCCCGCCTCGGCGGTGACGAATTCGCCCTTGTCCTGAAGCTTGCGGAGGTTGGCCGCGCCGAGCGATTTGCCGAACAGCTTCTCGCGCTGCTTTCCGCGCCTTTCGATCTCGATGGCGTCAACGAGCATGTCACCTGCAGTATCGGGATTGCGCTGGCACCGGAGCATGCCGAGGATGCCGATGTACTGATGCGCCATGCCGATCTTGCGCTCTATGCCGCGAAGGCGAGCGGCCGGTCGACCTATCGCTTCTATGAAGCCGAGATGCGGCTCGAAGCAGAGCGGTGGCACCAGTTGAGCATCGAGCTTCGCGATGCGCTGGAGAAAAATCAATTCGAATTGCACTATCAGCCGATCGTGAGACTGGAAGACGACGGTCTTGCAGGCTTCGAAGCGCTCATCCGCTGGCACCATCCGCTGCGCGGCCTGGTGGCGCCCACGGAGTTCATTTCGATCGCCGAGGAAACGGGGCTGATCGTTCCGATCGGCGAATGGGTGCTGCGCGAAGCTTGCCGTACTGCTGCTTCGTGGCCCGGTCATCTGAGGATCGCGGTCAACCTCTCAGTCAGCCAGTTCCGCCACAATAGCTTTCTGTCGACCGTTGTCGCCGCCCTTGACAGCAGCGGCCTGCCGCCGGAGCGGCTGGAAGTAGAGATCACGGAATCCGTCTTCCTCGCCGATGTCGAGCTGAGCCTGCCATTGCTGCGCGCATTGAAAGAGCTCGGCATTCGTATCGCGATCGATGATTTCGGCACCGGCTATTCCTCCTTCAGCTATCTTCGCGCCTTTGCCTTCGACAAGATCAAGCTTGATCGCAGCTTCGTGGCCGGCATCGAGAACGATGCCGGCAGTCTCGCCATCATCCGCGCAGTCGTCGGCATCGGCTCTGGCTTCAATGCGACAACGCTTGCCGAAGGCGTCGAAACAAAAGAGCAGCTCAAGAGGCTGAAGCAGGAGGGCTTCGGAGAAGCCCAGGGTTATCTGCTCGGTAAGGCCATGCCACCAGCGCGCGCCGAAGAATTGATCTACGGTACGGTCTCAAAGCGGCGCATCGCCATCAACGGTTGAAATTGTTCATCCTTCACAGCCTTGCGTTGCTCCCTGTATGAATTTTTGTATGAATTTTTGCCCTTTTCCATATTGCACAGCACCCTAAGTGCCGCTTCATGTCCGACCTTGTGAATGATATTCGCGCCCAAGGCATCTGGCTGCCCGATTGGGTGGCCAGCATTCTCATCTTTGCTGTCGTAGTGGCGCTCGCGCTTTTTTTCCATCGCGTGGCTTTCCGGCTCCTGAAACGCCTCGTCGCGTCACGCGATCTCTTCTGGCGGTCGCTGGTTTCCCGGCTTGAGGGCATGGCCCGGCCGGCAATTCTGGCTGCGGCGCTCGGCTTTGCCGCCACGGTTTCGCCGCTCACGGAATATCAGGCCTCGACGCTGCGTCACGTGCTGCTGATCGTCTTCATCATCCTGGTTGCGTGGATGGTGAAGACCGCCAAGCATATCTGGATGACGGTCTATCTTCGGCGCTTCAAGCTGGACGCCGAGGACAATCTACTCGCGCGCAAGCATGTCACACAATCGCGGATCATCGAACGGATCGCGGATACGATCATCGTCGTCGTGACGATCGCGGCCTGTATGATGACCTTCGACGCGGTCAAGCAATATGGCGTCAGCCTGCTCGCATCCGCCGGTGCTGCCGGCATCGTCGTCGGCCTGGCATTGCAGCCGGTCCTGAAAAATCTCTTCGCCGGCATCCAGCTTGCGATCACACAACCAATCCGCATCGACGACGCGCTTCTGGTCGAGGGCGAATGGGGCAATGTCGAGGAGATCACCTCGACTTACGTCGTCGTGAAAATATGGGACTGGCGCCGTCTCGTCCTGCCGCTCAGCTATTTCATCGAGAACCCTTTCCAGAACTGGACGCGCGAAAGCGCATCGCTGATCGGCACGGTCATGATCTATCTCGACTACAGCGTGCCGGTCTCCGCGATCCGCGCCAAGGTGGAGGAGACACTGGCCGGCTCCAAGCTCTGGGACCGGAGAGTGATCAACGTCGCCGTCACCGATTTCAGGGAGAGCGTCATGGAAATCCGCATCCTCGCCTCCGCCTCGAATTCCGGGCGAACCTTCGATCTGCGCTGCGAGATCCGCGAAAAGCTGATCGATTTCATCCAGCGCGAATATCCGCAAGCCTTGCCGCAGGTCAGAGCGGTGCTGGAGGGCCGGGAGGAGAGAGGGCGCAAGGCGGCAGCGGAATAGTCCGGCGCGGTCCTGCAAATCCCCGCCTCTTGCGCAAAACCCCAATCCTTTCTATATCCACGGCCACGAAAGCCCGGCGGACGAGCCCGCCGAAAGAGCAGGAAATCCGCCGCATTTGCAGGGCAAACGGCGGAGCAAAACAAGCACTGAATTGGCAGCACCCCCGTGAACACACTGGATTTTGACAAGAAGCCGGAAGATACGCGCGTTGTCGTCGCCATGTCGGGCGGCGTCGACAGTTCCGTCGTCGCCGGTATCTTGAAGCGACAGGGCTACGATGTGCTCGGCATTACGCTGCAGCTTTACGACCACGGCGCGGCCGTTCACCGCGCCGGCTCCTGCTGCGCCGGACAGGACATCGACGATGCGCGCCGGGTCTGCGAAACGCTTGGCATTCCGCATTACGTGCTCGATTACGAGAAGCGCTTCCGCGACACGGTCATCAATCCTTTCATGGAAAGCTATGTCGCCGGTGAAACGCCGATCCCCTGCGTGTCCTGCAATCAGACCGTCAAGTTCGCCGATCTTCTGGCGACCGCCAAGGAACTGGGTGCCGACGCGCTGGCGACAGGCCATTACATCCGTTCGCGGCCGAATCCGGCATCTGGCAATCCCGGCCGCCGCGCGCTTTACCGCCCGGCCGATGCCGATCGCGACCAGAGCTATTTCCTGTTCGCGACCACCCAGGAGCAGATCGACTATCTGCGCTTCCCGCTCGGCGGGCTGCCGAAGGCCGAGACGCGCAGGCTTGCCGAAGAGATGGGTCTAGCCGTTGCCAAGAAGGCGGACAGTCAGGACATCTGCTTCGTGCCGCAGGGCAAGTATTCCGATATCATCACCAAGCTGAAGCCGAACTCGGCACTTGCCGGCGAGATCGTGCATCTCGACGGCCGCGTGCTCGGAAGCCATGACGGCATCCTGCACTACACGATCGGGCAGCGCCGCGGCATCGGCGTTGCGACGGGCGAACCGCTCTACGTCGTCTTTCTCGATGCGCGCTCGCGCCGCGTCATAGTCGGACCGAAGGAGGCGCTCGAGACGCATCGCGTCTATCTTCGTGACGTTAACTGGCTTGGCGACGAGCCGCTTTTGGACGCCGCTGCTGGCGAGGGGTTTGCCTGCTACGCCAAGGTTCGCTCCACCAGGGCACCTGCGCCCGCCGTTCTGCGTGCTGATGCAGATGGCATCCATGTCGACCTGACCGTCGGCGAGGCCGGCGTGGCACCCGGCCAGGCCTGCGCGCTCTACTCGGCGCCGGGCGACGACGCCCGCGTCTATGGCGGGGGCTTCGTCGAGCGTTCCGAGCGCGAGCCGGCGGCCGAGGCCTCGTTGAAGGCCCTGCTTTCCCGCCCTGTCGCCGCCTGAACCCGACGCAAAACGGCATATTGTAAAGCCGCCGTTTTCTTGATGTCACCTGCTTGACACCAAGCCGGACCGCACCTTATAAGCCGCTCATCCCACGAGCCGTCGCTTTGCGAACGGCATCGTTGACCAGTGGCGGAGTAGCTCAGTAGGTCAGAGCAGAGGAATCATAATCCTTGTGTCGGGGGTTCAAATCCCTCCTCCGCTACCATCAAAACAGTGTCCGACCCGGAGACATCGTCCTCATCGATCGTTCCCTTCGACACCTGTTGTAGCCGGTCGCGAAATTCCGGAATTTTGTCACTTCAATCCGGAATTTTTGATTTCCATTAAGGCCATCATTTGGTCATCGGATTCGGCGTGCAGGTGGTCGCTAGCATCGCGTTTTTCCGCGCGTGCTGCCGAGTTCTGGCACGAAAGTGCAGGGCGCGGGCAAATCAGGCGATCATCACCTCGTCTGGACGTTCGGCAGGATCAGTCGTGTAAAATCTCAGCAGCCATGCAAACCCTGCCAAGCTCATCTCCTTGACCACACCTTTCTCGCTCTCTCCGAGTTGCTGTGCGTCCTCCATGGCCTGCACCGTCAGGTTAAGCGCATGCAATAGAGCTGATCGCGCACCATATCGATCGAGGAGTATGAGGCGGCTCGGCAAGCCGGGAGTATTCGTAGTTGCTCTCACGGTATGTACAGCAAGCGCCCGCTGGATGGCTGCCCCAATTGCCGCGAATGTGTCTGCGGGTAGGGCGCTGGGCATCAGCCCAATCAGTTGATGGGTTTCGTCATTGGAAGGATCTACGAATAAGTGCTGCTCGCAAATTCTGGTTCTGATTAGCGTTTCGAGGCGTCGCATGGTGCTTTCGAAACGCCTTTTTGCAAGTTCAGCCAAGCGAGCTTCTTCTTGGGCAAGAAGAATCTGGTTCTGTCGTTCCATAAGGTTGGCACTCTTAACGGCAGCATCTGTCTGTGCGGTAATTAAGGCGTTCTGAGCGATGAATACGTCTCTGGTTTCGCTAAGCTCTTGGCGTTGTGCTTTCAGCTCCAAGCCCTGCAGGAGAACGGTGACAACAAGAACAAGAAATGCTGCTGGTGCAAAGAAACCAGCTAGCACGTCTCCGAGCTCACTTGCTGACATGCATTTGAGGCGACCATACCAGACGGGTCGCTCTGGACCTATCCCTGTATGACAGGACCACACCTCTTGCAAAAGCCCATCAGCAAATCGAAACCAAGCTGCCAGAACTATTGCCGTGATGCCAACGGCGATGAGGAGTGGCATATGCTTGCTCATGTCAGTCTGAAAACGCTCCTCGGTCTAAGCTTCTGGTAGAAGAGCTTTTCCGCCTATCACGAAAAATGTCAATCCAACCGTGTCTATCCTACCCCCTCAAGGTCGGCACAGAAGCGGCCTGGGCGAGAGCAACACAATGCGTATGAAGGACACTCGACAGCATGTGTTGCCGTAGGGGCTAACACGCGCTTAATTTATGTGGCACCTGCGTAGGTACAGCTAAATCGCGGTGTGAATGCTGTTGCGCGACTGCCACTTCGGAAGGACACTCCTTGGCACACGATCCAGATCCGGCATTGACTGACAAACAACCATTTTCCACGCCACGGCCTTACGATGTCGCCTTATCATTCGCTGGCGAAGATCGCGCTGAGGTCGAGAAATTTGCTCAAATATTGAAGAAACGCGATGTCAAAGTCTTTTACGACAATTTCGAGAGATCTACGCTTTGGGGAAAAGATTTATATCAGCATCTGCAACAGATATACCGCGATCAAGCGGAATACTGCATAATTTTCGTCTCTAAACGTTATCTTCAAAAATCGTGGACGAAGCACGAGCTTCAACAGGCACAAGCCCGTTCATTCTCTAGTAGTCGAGAATACATTTTGCCTATTCGGTTGGATGATTCTGATCTTCCCGGCCTCAACCCGACCATCGGTTACATCGATTTTCGCACCGTATCGTTGCTGGATATCGCCGATCTCCTCTTGGAGAAGATGGGCCGACAGGAGCCTCCTGCCTCCCGCGAAAACACTGAAAGCGGTGTTGATCCTGAGCTTGTCGAATATAATGGCCACCTCGTTGCGAAGGGCTGGCCGGAGCGCATTGAACAGGCGCAGCACTTATCAATATCCTTAGTGACTACGCCCTTTGAGCGGATTCGATACGGTTCAGAACGACGCGTGAAAAACGAAAATGGGAGGAAGTTCAGGCTTCCTCCAATCTGTCACGACTGTGGCGTCCTCATAGGTCAGTTCCATGTCCCAGGTTGCGACATGGAGGAATGCCAATCGTGCGGCGGCCAGGCGATCTCTTGCGATTGCAAGCATGATGATATCACCAGGGATCAGCTAGAAAGGTGGTTGGACGATGAACCCTATAAGTGATGAGTCCGCCTCCCGTTATGCACAGTCCTCATTGTAGCCCGCCGCGAAAAATCGCAATTTTGACACCGGAGCACGCGCCTTACTGCGTCCACTGAACGTGCCTCTTGCCCATCGCGCCCGCGATATAATACTCAGTGAGAAAATTCAGATCAGGGATGTGAAACAGTGGGCATATTCGAAAAGTTGAATCTATTTGGAGCGACGGCAAAGAGACGCAACGACCGGTCAATTCGTAAGACCTTGCAAGCCTGGGAGAGGCGGGACTATTCGGAGCAGTCGCCCCAGTTTATCAAGGAACGAATGCTTCAGAAGCACGGAATAGCCGGCGCTCAATGGGTTGAGACCGGTACGTATCTGGGCACGACCACACAGTTTCTGTCCGAGCGCTTTCCCTCGGTGCATTCCATCGAACCTGAGCCGGCGCTTTACCAGCAGGCGTCTGAAAAGTTTGCTGGCCGGAATGTCCGGATACATAAAGGCACAAGCGAAGAAATTCTGCCGGGACTGCTGCCGAAGCTCACAGGAGATATAAATTTCTGGCTCGATGGGCACTACTCGGATGGCATCACTTACCGCGGTGAGCAAGATTGCCCGGTGGTAGATGAGCTCGAATCGATCTCTGCCAACATGAGTAATTTTCGATCAGTTGCCATCCTGATTGATGACGTCCGGTGCTTCCTCCCTGAGAATTGGGAAACCTATCATTACCCCGACATTTCCCGGTTGATTGACTGGGCGAAGCAGAGGGAATTCTATTGGAGAATAGAGCACGATATTTTCATTATGAAGAATCACGTCTGATCTCTCTCACAGGTCGCGCAGGCGCCGGGAGCCGTCTTCTTCTCCCGCACCGCCTGCGCTTTATTACTGCCCCGTTATTATCAGTTCCCTTGCTGGCGTGCCTTCTCCACCAGCGATGGAATATGTCAATTCCGCTTCTGCAAAGCGAAAACGGCTGAAGGCATCGCGGATCTGCGGGACGTCATTGATCGACAGAATGAAGCTGCCTTTAATGCGGCCCAGCCGCTCGGCCATGACTTGAAATTGATCCTGGCTGAAAAGCATCTTTCCATAGTCGCCTTCGCTGCCGAAGTAGGGCGGATCGAGGTAGAACAGCGTGCCCGGCCGATCATAGCGATCGATGAAGGCAAGCCAGTCCAGGTTCTCGATGACGACGCCGGCGAGACGCTCGTGAACGTCTTCCAGGAGCGGCGCAAGCCTGGTCAGATTGAAGCGTGCCCGGCCGGTCGTATCGACGCCGAAATTTTGCCCCGCGACCTTTCCGCCAAAAGCGAGTTTCTGCAGATAGATGAAGCGAGCGGCACGTTCGAGATCGGTGAGCGTGGCGGGGTCACAGCCTTTGAGGCGCTCGAATTCTCGGCGGCTGGTGATCTGGAATTTGAGGGTGTCCATGAACTGCGGATAGTGCCGCTGAAGGATCCGGAATAGGTTCACCACGTCGCCGTTGCGATCGTTGATCACCTCACCGCGCGGCACGCCGGTTCGTCTGAAGAATACCCCGCCCATACCCACGAACGGTTCGGCGTAGAGGACATGCGGCACCGCTGCGATCATCTTGACCAGGCGCGGGGCAAGGGAGCGCTTGCCGCCGATCCACGCGGCTGGAGGCTGGGTGTTGGGGACATCCCGCCACTCTTCGATATTCACCATTTCAAATATCTCACGACTCAGTCACGCATTCCCGGCCCTGCAGGGTACGGGTGTGACGGTTGTGCAAACTTGCTGTCGGACGGGACTGGTCGCCAAACTTAGACCCGTCGTTGGAGCGTTTCGGCGCTCCGGCCGCCCGGCTGGGCAACCTAATCCTTGCTCGTCTTCCTATTCGCCAGCTCGATCGACATGATCCAGCCGCCGCCGTCGTCGAAGGTGAAGCTGTGCTGGATGGAGGCCGCCACCAGATCTGCCGCATCGCGGCTGGCGCCGAAGCCCACCAGCTTGACAGGTGCTCCCGCCATGGCATCGATATCACCGTCGCATTCGACGCTGCCGGTGACGCTGTCACGGGCCTGCTCGGCCGCCTGCGCCTTGCCGGCATACTCGGCCTCGTCCTTGCTTCGTGCGGGATGGAGCGACAGGAAGCGCGAGGCGCTGCCGATCGAGGCGGCTTCAAAGAGCTTTTGAATGCCTTCCAGAGGGTCGAAATAGGCGCTGCCGACCTCGGCATATTTGCTGCGGCCTTCAGTCGAAAGCTCGAAGCTGTGCGAGGGCGCAAAGGAAACGATGATCGTCGGCATAGTGGCGCCACTCGCCGTCCGGCCGGAGTTCCGCGTCGGCACCAGCATCTTGCCACCGGCGAACTTCAGCGTGCCGCCCAGCTCCTCAGCCAGCTCGTTGGCAAAACCGGTGGCCGACTGATTGTAGCGTAGCCGATATGGGATTTTGATCTTCGCGATTTCGGGGTGGACAGCGGCCGTCTTTCCCGATCGGGCGGCGATCGTCTCGAAGATTTCACCGGCCGTCGTTTCTTCGAAATGCTCACTGTCGGCCTCCTTGTCGGCGTCGATGAAGTCGCTGGCGCGCGCCGTGATCGTCATGGAATAGCCGCTCTCGGGATCGCCGCCGAGGCTGTCGGACTGATAGATGAAGCGACCACCGTCACGCAGCGCACCCCAGGCCCAGCCATAGAGAAGCCGGTACCGCGTGCCTTCGGCCGGGCTTTCCGGAAAGGGCGGCGAGACGGAAAATGTGATGGTCAGTTCGTCGGCCTCGGCGCCATCATTGTCCGTGAACTGGACGGCGACTAGGGCTGCTCCCCAGCCCGGCACGAGATCCGTGCCGCTCTGGCCGATCACCTGGACGATAGGTCTCCTCGGCATGTCTTATTCCCACGCCAGGGTGCGCTTGGCGACGGCCTTGCCGCTGAAGCCTTGAGGAATGACGATGATCGTTCCGGTAGGAATAATGCCGGCGGCAAAGTCGCCCAGCTCGCGATTGGCATCGAGCAGCGCCTCGACGGCGCCGAGCTGCTCGGTCTGCAGCGTCTTCGCCGCAATGCGGTCAAGGCGCTCGCCGCCATAGGCCACGGTGTAGGACGTCATAGAAGCGCTCCAAAGCCGGAGATGATGCCGCCGGAGCTGCCGAAGCTATCCGGCATTTTCAGAAGGCCGATATTGACGTCGACGATGCGTCCGACGCCGTCGAACGGGTGAAGCTTCTCCTCGTCCGTCTCCAGCGACTGGATGACGTAAAGGCCAGACACCAGCCCCATGAAGTTTCCCTTCAGCCGAATGACCGGCACGGCGCTTTGGCTCTTGTGATGCGCTTCGAGGACGGCATAGGCATCGAGGCCACCCATGACATGCGGGAAGGTCCGCGCCTCGATCGACAGGCTCTGCTCGCCGAGGCCTGTCGCCTGATAGGCTATGCCGGCCGGGATCGGATGCGCCGGAAACCGCGCCTCGCTGGAAAAGGCAAGGCGCTGCGGATTGAGACCGCCGACGGTGTAGAGAATGGCGCCGCCGATCGAGATCAATGCACCGGTGGGACTGAAGACGCTCATGCGGTTTTCGATCCTGTGTCGGAGAGCGATCGGGCAGTTGCCATGCGCACTGCCCGGTTCTGCTCGCGCTGTGCCCTGAGGCTCGCGAGCCTCGGATTACCGCCGGGGAAGTATTGCGCCACCTTCACGGTGCCGCCGGAAGTGGGCACCAACGACGACTGCTTGTCCTTCGGGGCGGAGGTGGCGGCGGGAGCACTGGCCGGCGGCAGGAAAGTCGGCGCGATCGTCGGTGTCGCCGTGAAATTGAGGCTGTCGCGGATCGCGGCTGCCTTGTCGCGGGCGATGGCGATCGCCTTGTCGCCCTCGGCGCTCAAGGCCTCGTTGTAGCCCTGCATTGAGCTTTCGGCTTGCGGCCGTAAGTCGATACCGAGATGGTCTTTCACGTTGAAGCCCGGCTCGACCGCCCGGCCGAAAAGGAACCGCTGCAAGCCACTGGGACCGGCAGCGGCTCGTTCGTCGCGCGCTTCCAGCGAGGAGCCGCCGTCGAGCGCCGACATCGAGTCCTGCAATTCTTTCAGCCGGCGATTTGTCGCGCCGCGCGTCAGCGCAAGCGACGGTACGACCGCGTCGAACATTTCCGATGGTAGGGCGGAAAGCTGGCCTTTCGCCGTGCCGATCTGTCTGCCAAGTTCAAGAGGTCCAAGCTTTCGAAGCTGAGATCTCCTGTAGTCATCTTCTTGCACGGCGTAATTGGGATTGACGGCCCGGACGGCTGCATCCCGCAGCGGATCGGTGACGCTGTTGTAGGCCGATCCAATCTTGTCGCCGGTGGCCGTCAAAGCAGCGCCGCGCCGGTCAGCCTTCTCTTGAGGCCTGTTCCGGAGGAAATCGTAGTCCGCGTCGACGGTGCCCTGGCTCTGACCGATGATCTGCTTCAGGAACTCATTGTACTTCTCGCGATTGTTGATCAGCGGCGCGAGCGCCGCCTTGGCCTGCATGTCGCCAAATAATTCGCCGATGACGAACTCATCGCCGCCGGAGAGGCTCATGACTTTATCGACCAGGTCCATCAAATAAGGCGTTCCATTCTTGATGGACTTAGCCTTGAGCTTTTCGAGGCTGACGCCCTTTTCATCGAAGTTCTTCACCGTATCGGGCGAAGAAAGCTTGCTGATGATGTTCTGGAGGTTGGTGGCGGCTGTGGTTTGGTCGCCCGCGCCCATTCTCACGATCTGGGCGGCGGCGATCAACTCGGCCCAACCCTGCAGGCCTTGGCGACCGGTCCCGCCGTACATAGTCGCTAGCGCCGGAAAGTTCTTGGCCATGGCATCGACTTCGAAGCTGCCGAGCTTTGAACCCTTCGCCATCATATCGAGCGCGGCAGGCACCTCAGCGTTCTTTACGCCAAGCGCCTGTTGAGCTGCGACGATGGCCGCCGCGATCGTCTCGCCGGTGCTGTCTCCAGCTTTTGCCGCCTTCAGGCTCGGATCGAGGATCGCTTCTTGCTGGTCGACGCCGAAGCCGGCGGCCGCGTAAGCCTTGCGCGCGTCGTTCACCTGGGACTGGTCGATGCCGTAGCGGATCGACAATCCCTCATTGGACTTGCCGATGCGTGCGATTGCCTCCGGCGTGCGCATCTCGGCCGTCACAGCCACCGACGCCACTTCGCGATCGAGCTTGCGGGCCTGCTCGCCGAGGCGCTCCATGCCCCGGACGATGTTGTCGACGGAGGCAAAAGCGAGCAAAGCGCCAAAGGCGCTGCCTGCGCTTCCGGCAAGCCGGCCCATCGTCCCATTCAAGATGCCGGTCGAGCGCTGGATGCCATCGAGCTTCGAGGCGCTGATCTGGTTAAGATTGCGGGAGCTGCGGTGCAGGCTCTCGACATCCCGTTTTGCGCGCTGGCTGGCCTTGCCGAGCGCATCGATCTCCCGCTCGGCTGCGTTGGTGTTGACGGTGTTGAGCTTGCGGGCCTCGCGATCGAGGTTGCGAACCGCCTGCGTCGAGCGATTTGCAGCGCGACCGGCCTTCTCGACGCTGGCGCCAAGGTTATTTGAACCTCCGGCGCGATCGAGCTGCTTGATCGCTTGGTTGATGCCCTTCAGGTCGCGCTCAAGCTCCTTGCCCTCGCGCTTGACATCGTTCTTCAGCCTGGCGCGGATCGAGACGTCGAAATCAGCCATTCTTTGCGCCTCCGAGCATTATGTTCACCAACCCGAAGCTCTCGGCATGGATCTGCCGCGCTTCGTCAAACCAGAGCATCAGTTCGTCCCAAAACATGCTTCGTTCCGGCTGAAGGTGCAGATAGGCGGCCACGCGTGCGGCGTAGCTGCGCCAGTGTCTCAGGTCTCCGACGATGCGCTGTCCGGACGCAGCCGTGGGGGAAAAAAATCATAGGCCGCGTCCGTCACCGCCGTGCCGTCCTCATCGTCCAGGCCGCGCAGGATTTCGGCCGTGAGCCCGGTCATCTCGGCATAGATGTCCATGGCCGTCAGTGTCGTTCCCGAGGTCCGCGCCAGCAGGTCCTGCACTTCGCCAAGCGTCAGGCGACGGACGGTGATTGCGCGGACGTCTTCGCCCTCAAGCGTGAAGGGATAAACCAGCGGGATCGTCTTCGATCGAGCCGAGGGGTTTATGAAAGCGTGGATGATTTGCGCCTTGTCGGCACCGGCATCGGTGGGCTTCGGCTCCGGCTGCACCGGATCGCTGCGATTGTCCAATGCCCCCCACATCTCCGGCGGCGGCAGAGTGATGTGCTCGGTCTTGACGTCGGCTGGATCGTCCTTCGAGTTTGGCGTGGTCACGGGAACCTTGATTGCACCGGAAGTCAGCATTGTTGCTCCTCAGTCATGGAAGTGGCCGGCCGCCCTTTCCGGCGGCCGGCCTTCGCCGCGCGCGCCTATAGCGGCGCGCTCCCTGGTATTCGCTTAGGCGCTGATCAGCCGGTTATGCTCGGCGGTGTAGTTCACGCCGTCGATGATCAGCACGTTGTTCTGCAGGTCGAACTTGTGCACGGTCTTGCCGTTGAAGAGATCGTGGTAGAGCACGATCGACGACCAGCGCAGACGGGTCGCGCCCGTCGCCTTCAGACCCTTGACGCCGCCCGGCGTGTAGCTGTTCAGCAGGCCTTTGAGGAACACGACGCGGCCATTGAGCTTCGGCGCGCCACTCGTCTGCACGCTGCCGTCCGAACCGGCTGGAAAGACGTCGAGCAAGCTCTCGTAATAGGCCACAGTCGTCCAGTCGCCGGGTTCGCGGCCGAAGCGGCTGCGGAGATCCTCATGCGCGCCGTTGACGGTCATCTCGGCGGTAAGCGCCTGGATTTCGGCCGGCAGATCGAGCGCGAAGTAGCCGCCGCCCATGACGTAGTTCGTCATCTCGCGGGAGAGCTCCGGCAGCGTCGTCTCGTCGATGCGCAGGCGCTGGTTGATCTCATTGCAGTACCAGTTGGAGCCGTGAATGATGCGGTCCATCTAAGTCTCCTTAAGCCGTCACGCGGACGTTGTTGAGGCCGAGCTGCGAGAGCGACGCGGCGATCGCGGCCTGGAGCACGTCGAAGGCTTCCGGCTGCGGCTCGCTGTAAATCTGCAGGTCGACCAGGTCGGGCGTCTCGGCAAAGCGCATCTTCACCCGCAACGCGCCGGCTTCCAGGATCGTCGCCGGGTTCATGGAGGCGGACCAGAGCAACTCGTAATCGATGATTGCGCCGAGCGTCTGAAGGTCGCCGAGAAACTGATCGAGCGAGCGATAGATCAGCGACACCATGTGCGGGGTAATGTCCTCGGAAAGATATTGGCGCAACGGCCGGAGCACGGCCTTTTCGACGGCACGGCGGGTGCGGATACGCTTGATCGAGCGCCAGTTCTGAACGGTTGGATCGCTTGCAGTGGTGAAGGGCGCCCAGAGCAGCTTGCCCTCGATGATCGTGCCGACGCCGGCCTGGTTGAGGAAGTTGGCATCCGAGGTGATCTCGCCGTCGATGTAGCCGACCGGGACGGAGGGGCCGAGGATGCCCTGCAGCGGACGGTTCCAGAAGGCCTTGTACGGGCCGCCAGTTTCCTTGTCGCGGCGGATCATGGCGGCGGCAACATGCGGCGACATTGAGCGCGTGACATTGCCGGCGCCGAGATTTACGACCACCTGCGGATAGCAGGCAATGACGTTCAGGGCCGTGGCGAAGTCCTCCGCATAGGCGGCGGCCGCCTCGCGATCCGTGACCGGCGTGTCGACGATCGCCATACAGTCGATGATCTTGCCGGCGACCGTGGACATGGCGGTGGCGACGGCATTCGCCACGCCGCCGATGCGCTGCGAGGTGTAGCCTGGCGCGATGATGGCGCCCGGCTCCAGGCCGAGATGCGCCTTGGCCTCCAGCATCGTCCAGATGCCGGTCTTGGCACCGGCCGAGCCCACGATGTTGTTGATTTCCGCCTCAAGCTTGGCGCCGGGATCGGCTTCGGCCGAGTGTGCCACGCGCGTGAAGGCGATATCGGTGACGATGCCTTCGGAGGCGATCTGATTGACCGTATCGAGCGCGATGCCGGCGCCTAGCTTGGCGACCTGGACCGGATCATCGGTGGAAAGGCGAACGAGTTCTCCGACAGGGAACGCGGCATTGTCGGCGAGTGGCGCGGGAACCACCATGCCAAGCACGGTGCTGTCGCGCGTGTCGATCTTGGCGACAGTGGAACGGAGATCGGAGAAGACGCGGACGCCGACGAAATCGGTGGTGCCAGCCATTACATGGTGTCTCCTGAAGAGAAAGGGTCAAGCGATAAGTTCTTCGCGACCCTACATGCGCCCCTTCAGGCAAAAGGGCTGACAGCTGTCAGCCCTCTTCAAAGCATCTTCGAACGGCCAATAAATGGCTCAGTTCGCGGCAATTGTCTATGCCACTGCGAAAGTAAACGGGTCCGGCCAATAAGCTGGGTTGGCGGCATAGTCGGCCGGGATCGGGCTTGTGTCCTTCAGCGCGCGACCTGCGAAGATATGGCTCTGCTTGTGGCTCATCGCCGCCTTGCCGAAGGCGAACATAGTTTGCGCATCCAACGGGTGAGCGCTGTTGTCGGCCGCGAGCCAGACGAAATCTGCATCCCCGCCATGCCAACGGAAGTCGTCCGGTTGCGCCCCTGCCATGATGGCGGCGAGTGCGGCCGTGCAAGCACCCATGATATTTTCCCGGTCTTCGGGTCGGGACTGATAGTCGACGCCCTGAAAAGTGAAGCCAGCAGCGATGCGTCGATCGCGTTCCGCGTCCACCATGTCCGGCGTCGGCGCGCTTTTTGCGGGGTCAATTTTGATGATACTCATTCGCCAATTCCATCCGTGAGTTCGGCAGCATCTACCGTCCATGCCATGCGATGCGAGCGATCAGTCGGGATTTCTGAGGCATCAACGATCTTATAAGGCTTGCCGGTCGGCACATCCTGGGCCGCGATCTCTTCAACCGTGAGGTCGGTTTCTGGAGCGGGGATGATGACGGACACGCCGCCGTCGTCATTCTGGAAGATAATGCGCTTATCAGTCATCTCATCACCTCAATATAGCAACGCTGTAATATTCGGCGTCGACATAAGCGCCGTTGATGGTGGCAGCCACTCGCACTGCCGTCGTGGATTTTACGCTAGTCGTTTCCTGTCGGTTCAGGCTGAACCAGCAACTCTGGTTCGTGTAGCCGCCGCCAAACAAAACGGCATAATTTGCGTTTGGCATCGCCGGAGACAAATTGACGGTGTAATCACCCGTTCCGTTATCCGTGATCGACGAGACGCCTTTGCTGGCTCGTATCGCCGGGGTGCCAGTCCCGTTGAAATCGACGAAAGCCACAACGGCCTCAAGAGCGTCTACCGCGTCCTTCGTTCGCACCGGCGTCATCGCTGTGGTGTCGTCCGTTCCGGCTTTTGCCTGCGCGTTGCTGGATTTGGTAACAGTCAGCGCCCGATTTGCAGAAAGATCGCCGCCGCCCGTCACAAGCCCTCCTCCGGTAATAGTCACCGCTTTAGCAGCTTTCAGACCGAGTTCTGTTGCGATCTCGGAAAGGGTATCAAAGGCCGCGGCGACGCCACCCTTGATTACGTTGATCGCTGCAGTGACGAAAGCTGTCGTAGCGATCGTCGTATCGCTATCGCCAGGTGCGGCGGTAGGGGCGGTGGGGGTTCCAGTAAAAGTGGGACTTGCAAGCGGCGCTTTATTTGCCGTCGCAGCGTTGATGGCGGCAGTCAGACCGACGATATCGCCGGTGGCGTGCTGGTGCGCACCGAGTGCCGCGATCGCGGAGCTTGGCTGCCATTGGCCGTTGGCCGCCTTCACCAGTACGTAGCCGATCGCGGCCGCCGTCGCTCCGGATACATCCGTCAGATCGTCGAGCACGAATGTCGCCGAGGCATCCATTTTGCCGGCAAGTGCTTCTAGTAGGCCGGTGATCTGCCCAATCGCGTGCTCGTGGAGCGCTGGAGCCTTCCCGTCCAGTGCTTGGGTCAAATTCCATAGCGCCAGATCGACAATCGCCCAAGCCTGCTGCAGCCGATAGAACTCCTCGTCGACATCGGCAGCCGGATCGGGCATCGGAATTGCGAAGTTCGGTGTGTTAGCCATCAATCAACCTCAGAAAATGCCGGCGCCGAAGTCGCCGATGATGAGACGAGCAGCAGGCCCGCCGGTTGCCGATATCCGGAGCCGCACCAGCGTGCCCGTTTGTGCCGTGGCCTCATATTTCTTCTCGGTCCACAGAGGGAAGGCCAACGCATCTGTGTCGACGAGCGGTAGGTTTGCGAATGCGCCGGCGTCTTTTGCGTAAGCCATGGTGATCGTCGCACCACCCGGTAAGAACGTCTTCAGGTACGCCGTGACGCGAACGGCCTCGCCGAGCGTGAAGCCCCGCGTGATATAGGTGAGCGTGGTGGCGATCCTTCCCGCGACCAGCTCGACCGGTGCATAGAGGATCGGCGAGAGCTTTTGGGTGCCGCTCAGCACGGCGCGAAGCTCGACCGTCTCGGTGATGAACTCGGTAAGCTGCAGCACCTGGAACGGCAGCAGCTTATAGACCGTGCCGTTTGGCCGCTCGACCTCAAAGATGACGCTGCAGCCGGCTGTCGGAAGCTCGACGGCCGCGCGCACCTGAAGATCGGAGCAGTTCACCAGATTAAAGCTGCCCAGGTTGACTGTCTTCGTCCTCACCGGATATTTCGCCGCCACGATGCGGAAGGCGAGAGCCTCGTCCTGGTGCGCCGACCAGGTCTCGGCATTCACCGAGGAGAAGCGCGGGCCGGTCACATAGGGATGCGCCGTCACCCGCTTCTGCTGGTCAATGTCGAAGCCGCCGAGCTTGGCGATCGAGATTGAGTGATTGGCATCATCGGTCTTGACGACGAAGGCATGCTTGACGTCGGCCGACGTCGTGAGCGGCAGATTATAGCGCGCCGACTTCCAGCCGATCGCAGCGCCCATCATCGAAACGACGGCCTCGGCCGTGACGTCGTTGGTGGGATAGCCGGTGTCGATTGAGACCTGGTCGACCAGCAGATGATTGGCGGTGTTGCCAATCTGGCAGAGGTGGAAGTCGACGCCGACGATCTGACGAAGCTCGGGCACGGCGAACATCTGCGCCTGCGGATCGACGCTGCGGTTGTCGCTGCCGGACTCCGCGTTGTTCCGCCGCCGGATGCTGCGCGTAAGCTGCGGGCGCGTCCAGTTGTTCACCGTCGTGACGCGGCGCATTACGTCGATCTCGATCGTGCCCTGACCGGTGAAGAGCGCGATCGCGCCTGTCCCGCCCTTGCCGATCGCTTCGACAACCTTACTCCCGGCGGTGACGTTCGCCGGGATATTGAAGGTACTGGCGACCTTGCCGTTCGCATCGGCCGTCTGGACGCCGGCAGGCTTCACGCTGATGTCGTCGAAGGTCAGCGTGTCGAGGATCTCGCCGGCGCCGAAGCCGGAAATCTCGAACGCGATCGCGATCGGCCGAAGGAACTCGATTTGCTCGACGCGCTCGTCGACAAGCTCGGTCACGGACGTCGACGTCTGCAGCGGACCGCCATCTGTGCGGACGCCGCGGTTGAATTCTTGCGTTTGAGCTGAGAGCCAATCCTCCCGGCTTTCAGTCCAGAAATCGGCAGCAGGCGTCAGCTTCAGGGCGCCTGGTAGCGGCGTGAAGTTGCCGTAGGGGTTAATCTTCTCGCAGAAGGTCTTTAGCTCCTGCGCAACGATCACCTCCTCGACCAGGTCGAGCGTCACCGGTCCGTCGAGATCAGCCTGGTAGAATGTCGGCGTGATCGCGAGCTGCAGCATGCCGTTGCTGATCGCGCCGGTCTGTGCCGTGCCGGCATCGCGATAGGTATCGTCGATGAACGGATCGACGAACATGCCTTTCTTGGCGACCGGCTCGCGGCTGTCGATGCCGCTCTTCAGTCGCTCCAATTGGACGAGGCGAACCAGGTCGAGGAGCTGGCGGTTATAGCGGGCCTGCTCGGCAGCGGAGACGAAGCGGACGCCGTCATTCACGCCATCGGCGGAGATCAACGGCAAATTGATCCAGTCATAATAGATCTGGCAAAGCTTCAAAGCATCCTGCGGCGCACCTGGCGGCAGCGGGTTATAGCGCGCCGGCAGTCCCTTGATGTAGAGCGGCGAGCCGTCCTGCTGCAGGCAGAGGCGATCGATGCGCGGCAGCTTCTGCGTATAGGCAACGATGATCTCGCCGCCTGCAACGCCGCCGGCAACCGTGATGCTGGTGACAGTCGACGCCGTCGCGGCGACAAGCGCACGATAGCGGTATGTGACGTCATAGGTCGAACCTGCCGCAGGTTCGGCGCCCGCCGGCGCCCAATCGATGTTGTTGCCAACAAGATTATAGTTTGCCGGCGACGCAAATGTCGTCGCGCCCTGTTTCACCAACGAGACGGAAACAACGCTATCGTCCGGCAGCGCATCCGCCCCATGGGCGATCGCGCCGCGCGTGAGCGTGACGGTTTTTTCCTTCGTCAGCAGAATCGAGTTGATGACGCCGATCGGCGCGAAGGAGACGTCGAACGTGAAGCTCGCGCCGCCCGGATAAATATGCGTCTCGCCTGGGATCGCCAGTTCTTCCCAGGCCTCCGGCTCATTGTGACGCAGAGCTGCAAGCCGGGTGCGCTTGAAGCCATTGATGTTCGCCTCGCCTTGCTCGATCGAGAAAGCCTGGACGCCGGCATTTGCGCCAAGCGCCGTCACGCGGCAACCGGAGACGATATAATTGCCGTTCGGCCGATCGTAGGCCGCTAGCGCCTGCATTGCCGGTTCAAGGATCGATGGGCCGGTCTGATCGAGGATCGTGCCGTCTTGCAGGGTGTAAACCGAATAGAAGGGGCCAGCGCCGTCGTCATCGATGTGCGCCCAGGCGATGGTTGCGATCTCGCGGGCGGCGCCCGGCTCGCCCTCGGCGTCAGAACCGGGAACGAGGCCGAGGAGCGAAGGATCATCTTCGTGCGTCAGCCAGGTCTTCGTCAGTCGGACGCCGATTTCGGTCCGCCCAACCATCGGGATCCCTGCGAGAACAGCGGCTCCAACCGGGAAGACATCGCCGGCGACGTAGATCCTGCCATCCGTCAGACTGACAGTCCCGGCCTCGCCGTCGACGATCGCCTCGGCGCGCTCGATGCGGTTGCCGTCATTGGCGACCAGCCGGCCGAGACGGTCATGCCGCCCGCGAATGATGCGCTGCAGATCGTTGAACTCGGCGTTCTGGACATAGGGACGCTCGCCATAGAAGACCACGCTCTGCTGCTCTGGTTTGCCGGTCGCGCGGTCGTAAGCGAAAGGCAGGCCGCTTTCGTGTTCGTAGGCCATCAAAACCTCATGAGGAATTTAAGCTGCTCGCGAACCGTCGCGCGCAGCGGCAGGGAAACAGGGGTGAATGCGACCGCATGACCGCCGGTCAATTCGCCGGGCTGGAGCCAAAGGCGGCCTGCGGGAACGCCGGCGTCAGGTGCTGCGCCGATCGTCAGCTCGACGCTCTCGGCGGTGATATCGGCGGCATCGCCGAAATCCGTCATCGCCTCGATGTAGACGCGCGTGGCACCCGTCATCGGCTGATAGGACATACCCGCGAAGCCGTAGCAGCCGTTAAACTGCTGGACGCTCGGCCACACCGCACGGCAGCGGCGATGGCCGATGATCTCGCCGTCGCCCCTGCGTAACGTGGCGTAGAGCGCCCGTCCTTCGAACCAGGCCGCCATCAAGGCGCGGCGCTGCGTTGCGGCATTGGCGGCCCAGGAAAAGGTCGCGGTTACCCACGGATATTGCATCATCGACCACTGGAGACCTTCGTCCTCAGGGATTGCGATCCAGTTGCCGATTGCTATTCCCTCGGCCTCGGTCAGGACGTGCTCGATCTCGGTCGTACGGCCGAAAGACCAGAGCGTGCCTTGCTGGGTGACGGCAATACCGCTCGACCAGTCGAACATGCTGCGGTCCGCTCGCGACCGATCTGCCTCGAGTGCGCGGACATCATATTGATAGACACCGCGCCGGAGCTGCGATCGCTTCGGCAGCGACAACAACACGACACCTTCGATGCGCTCAAGATCGGGACGATCAGCGACCGGCAGGATGGAGAAATGGAGCTGTGTCGAATTCCAGTAGGTGCGGCCTGCCCAGGCATCTTCCATCTGTGCGGCATAGTCGAGCCAACCAAGGGCTTTCTCCACCGCCGCCGGCGTCCCTCGCACGCGCTGCCATTTGATGCCTTCGCGGCCAACGATCAGCGTGTAGAGGTTCGGGACATAAGGCGTCAGCTCGCCGAGGCCGTATTCGTAGACGAGGTACGGAAGGAAGGATGGTGGCGGCGAAACCAGCTTCGCCGTTCGGACCACAGCTACCGCGTCGCCAAAGGCATCCCAGCGGCGCGCAAGCGCGCCTTCCATCGCCTTTTCGAACAGGCCGGAGCTGTTGGGCAGCAGGGTTCCCGTCATCAGTAGTCCCGCCCGGCCAGAGCGAGCGTCACAGTGCCGATGGAGATGGCCCGCGACGGCTGGACGACGGTGTCACCGACCGAGACGGCCTCGATCCGGTGGACGCCCTCGATCATCAGCTTCGACACCCACCACGTCTGCACGAGGTCGCGGCCGAGGGTCTGAGCCGTCGCCCATGCCGATCGCAGGCTGGCTTCCGCCCGCGCCAGCGTCTCGATATCGGCGTCCGGAAGCAGCCAGACATTCGCCGAAAGATTGACCACTGTCCGCACTGCCGAGGCGACGACGATCGTATCGTTGACCATGCGCACCGTCTTTGCCTGGACGGCGGCCTGGACGGCTGCGAGAAGCGCCGGTGTTGCGACGCCATCGTGAGCGGTCGAGAAAATCGCAATGTGGATGATCGGGCTGCGGCCGACCGTATAGACGATCGCGTCCTTCACCTCGGTCGAGACCGACATAGCCACGGATTTATAGCGCGGCTCGGTTCCACCAGTGGACCGCCCCTGGATGGCGAGAACCACACGGGCACAGAGGCGGTCGTCCAGTTCGCCGGGAAGACGGATCACATCATAGAAGGCGGCGAGGTGGTCGAGGTCGGAACCGCGCGCAAAGGCGAGAAGGTTCGCCTTGATTGCATCGTTGATACGAGCCCGCATCACCGTATCGCGGTAGCTTTCGGCTTCGGCGATGATGACCGCGAGATCGGTTTCCAGCATTTCGACATCGTAGGCCGGAAGGTTCAGCTCCGGATGTGCAGCTCTGACCGCCTGCCACGTCTGAACAAAGCGGGCCTTGTAGGCGGCGGCGATAGCCGAATAGTCCAGCTCCTCGATGATCGCCGGCGGAGGAAGTGTCGAAAGATCGATCGTCATGCGGCAGCTCCCTTCCAGGCAAGCGGGGTGGCCGGCAGGGTCAGAGCGGCAGCGATATCGAAGTTGCCGAAACGGCCTTCCGGAAAGTAGAGACCGGCATGCCTGAGCCCGAGCGCGCCGCCTTGCGTCATCGAGACGAGCTGCAGCTGCGTCAGCACGTATTCCGGCTCCCATTTGGCCGCCGAAACGACCAGCTCGTTGTAGATCAAGAGCGCGATCGACGGCGTCAGGTCTTCCGAAAGCAAGCTTCGAAGGTCGGAACCGAAGGCGAGCAGCATGACGCGCTCGTTGATCCGGGTGCCCCAGATTTTGCCGAGCGACTGCGCCAGGTGCGCGGCGCCGTGCAACCGCTCACCCGTCTGCGCATTGAAACCGTTCCTGTAGCGGACTGCCCCGGCCATGCCTTCGAATACCCCTCAAATCCGCTTTAAGCGGTCTTTGTAATGCCCTGCGGGCGGATGTGACCGGAGAGCAGCTCGTTGCGTGCCTGGTCCTCGGTCAACTCGATCTCCTTGCGGTCGCCAACGCGCTGGCCCGCGATGAATGGCGGCGCGGCCTCGGTGATGTCATAGGTGACGCGTTCGGCCGTGGCGGTGACGGGGGCAGTGGTTGCGGTGGCGGATGTCTTAGGCGCCTTGGCCATGGATACTCCTCAGTTGGATGGAACGTCTGTGTTGGCACCGCCTCTTTCGACGCCGCCGTGAACGTGGGTGCTGCCGACATTGCTGCCGTTGTGGCGAAGCAGATCGCCCTCGATCTCCACCGGGCCTTCGACCTTGACCGGTCCCTTCAGGAGAATGCCGTCGGCGCCGATTTCCAGGCGTCCCGCGCCGCGCTCGAAGACGGCCGTGTCGGACGAGGCCGAGGGCGCCTGGTGATCCTTGTCGTAGGTGGCGGGCACGGCGATCGACAGGTCGCCGACCGTGCCCGATCGGCTGACAAGGTCCATCTGCTCGCCGATCGCCGGCTCGGAGTGGATGCGAAGACCACCGGCGGCTGCTTCCTGCCAGCGCACCCAAGGCGATAGGATGTTCTCGCCGGAGCTGCTCGTGCCGATCTTCAGTCGCAGGAGGCGCTTTTCTGGATCGACCTCCGCGACCTTGCCGGAAAGACGGCCGGTTGCGATGCGGCGCTCGGCCCGATCGAGCTGGATGCGCAGGCGGCGGAATTCGGTGGCGACGGCATCACGCATCGTCGACCTCCATACCGGGGATCCACGGCGCCATATCGGCGATGTCCTGCTGTGCCGGCCAGTTGATCGCGCCGTTTTCCAGATCGACGGTACCGGCCGGCTGCGGAAAGATGCCGGCGCCAATATCGACGATGAGCTGTGTCCAGCTCACCGTGTAGTAGACGGTGCCCTGGCTTTCGTTCCTTACTGTGAAGAGCGGCTTCAGCTCCGGTGCCGGGCTTTCCGAGGTGATCGGCACCACGCCGGTGCGGCCCCAGGTCGAGGTGCGGAAGTCGGCGAGGATCTTCAGTACCTGGCCGCCGATAGCCATGGCGACTGCTTCCTTCTCGACGCGGCGGTTCGCGATGGGTTTGGCCTCCGCGACGATATAGACTGTCCATTCGACGGCGACGGAATAGGAACCGTCAGCCAGCATGGCCGGGCGGACGCGGCTCCAGCCGACGCCGATGCCGGGCGCATTGACGATCGTCTTTTGAACCAGCTCGGCGATATCGACCTTGCCGGGATGGCGAACGACATTGACGCCCGGCAGAAGGACTTTCAGCGTTTCGACGATCGCGTCGTGAGTGTCTGCTAGAGGGTTCGATGCCAGGAGCTGGGCGAGCGAGGTCGGCTGGATCATTGCAGGAACCCGAATGCGTCGGTGATGACGTCCATAATCTCATCGGCGTTGCTGGAGGAAATGCCGACGAACGGACGCGCCGGGATCTCGACCTTCTTCGCCTTCACGGTCTGGCCACCGATCGAAAAGACGAGCAGCTCGCCGTTCGTCGGAACGATCGTCATGCCTTCCTGGTGGACGTGGGCATATTCCCAGGAGGCACCCCACTCGGCTTCGTCGGCAGACGCCGTCCAGGCGATCGAGCCTAGCAGATGCTCGCCGGTTTTCGTGAGGATCGACGTGCCTTCGATGTTGGGAGCCCAGGGCGTGCCGTCCGGCGCGGTCTTTTCGTCCGTCAGGCGCCGGCGCGTCTGGCTCTCGCCGAGTGCTCCGATCGCGCTCATCAGTTCGCTGCCGTCGAAATCGAAGAGCGGCCGAAGCTTCTTCAAGATGCCGTCGAGATCGGTTGCGTCGACGGTGATCGAGATCCCGCTCATATCCGGCCGAGCCTCGCCCTGGTGAAGACGCGCTCTGGCGCTTCGAGAATGACTTCGTTCTGGCCGACATCACTGCCGTCCTCGACCGGGCCGGCACCGCTGTTGGTGGTGGTGAGCGCGCCCTTGCCGGAAGCGATTGCTTCAAGGCGCTTGATCGCCTGGTCGTAGCGTTCCTTGATGTTATCGGTCGAGCGGCTGAAGGAGAGAGCGATCCGGTAGAAGGCGATGTCGATGCAATAGACCTTGACGACGGCAAGCGAGTTTTCGTCGAGCGCGGCAAGGTCGGCTGCCGAATAGCGGGCGGCGAGGATGGCGCGGATTTCGGTCGAGGCATCGTCCAGCCCGTGACCGATGCGCACGTCGTCGCGAAGGCCCGTCTCTTCGTTCGCCGCAACAAGGAGCAACTCGCTCGGAAAGCGGGCTTCGATATCGGCGATGGTGGCAAATGCGGGCATCGGTGTCTCCAGGTGCGGTGCGGGGCGGCCAGATCGCCGCCCCGCCGGTTGCTTTTCGCTGGGGTTATTGGCTGTCGCTGTGGTTGGCATCCGGCTCGGGTTCTTCGTCGACGCGCATGTCGACCTTCAGGAGCGGATCGGCACGCCAGGCTTCGATCAACTTCTCTCCGGCTTCGCCGAGCTGCTCTTCGGTGAAGGTCGTCTCGGCTTTGTCGAAGCCGTAGCCGGCGCGGCGGCGCGGACCGCCCGGAGCGGTGACGACGATCTTCGGGACGCGTCTCGTCTTTTCGGTGGAACTCGTAGGTGCCTTAGCCATGTTCGTCTCCTTGGCGGTTCTCGGAAAAGCAGCGGTAATGCTGCTTGTCGAAGAACCGCCGGCGACTGGGAGGAGTGCCGCCGGCGTTTGTCCTGCGCGGCCGCGTGGGCCGCGCCTGGTTACTGGAGGAGAGGCGCTTCGATGATCTGGACGAGGTTCGCCATCGTGTTCGAGGTGCCATCGATTTGCGCCGCAAGGATCAACTCGCGTGCAGCGAAGACGTTCGTCGTTGGAACGATCAGGTGGGTGGGCTTGATGCCGAGCTTTCTGCCTTCGTCATCGGTGAAGCTCGCGAGCCGTGTGTAGGCGTCCTGCAGGCTCTGCTTGTCGAGGGTTTCTTTCGAACCAAAGGCCATCTGCCAGAAGCCAAAGCCAGCGGCGACGCGAGCATCGGTGCCGTAGATATATTCGTCGCGCATGAAGACATGATCGGATGTCTTGCTGTCTTCTTTGGCGATGAAATTGTAGTCGCGACGCTTCTGAAAGATGAACGGCTTAAGCGGGCGCGAAAGATCGGCAAGGATCCAAGGCGTGCCGCTTCCACCCTGCATGTTGGACGCCGACTGAACGCTTCCAGGTTTGCCGACAGGGTGATCGGTATCAAAGAAATTCTGGCCGTCGTAGCAGGCGGTTGCGTAGGCACTGTTGATCAGCTCGAAGGTGATTTCGTCTGGATGTTGCGCAGCAGAGTTGCCGAGCATCTCAAACCGGCTGCCGTAGAGGCCGAGCTTGTCGTCTTCGATGTCGTCCTTGAGAACGGTAACCGTAGCTTCAAACTTGCGGTTCCTGATCGAATAGCCCTTGCTTTCGAGCGATTTCAGATGGCGATCGCCAATCCATTCGCGCAGCTTCGGAATATCGCCGAGCCAGCCGTAAACCTCTTCCGACGAGTTCGACGGAACGATCGTGGCGACGCTTGCGTACATCGCGGTTACGCCGGCAAAGCCCTTCTGGAACGATGTCTTGAAACCGCGTTGCGCGGCCGCAAGAAGGTCTGGAGTAATGACACGCGTCATATTGGTAGCCCCTCAGGTGGTTGGAAACGTCAGCCGACTTTGACGAAGACGCCGTCGCTCTCGACGTTGATGATTTTGCCCGCCACGGAGCGGGTATTGGTTCCGCTGGTCTTCGCCACCGTCTGATCGTCGACCAGATAGCAGTCCTTGCCGACGTCGCCGGCGACGATCGCGTCCGCTGCGAGATTGAAGAACTTGAAGGTGCCGCGACGGGTGTTCACCTTCTTTGCGGCGTCTGCGCCGGAATTAACGGCAGTCTCTTCGGCAATGCCGAGCACTGTCAGGCCTACGGCCGTCTTGCCCGGCATTGCGAGGCTATTCTCTGTGACGACGATGGCGCCCTGGAGAATGGTGGTGGCGCCCTTCATCGGGGCGCTCGTGAATTTGCCCTCGATTTCGACGATCGAGCGGGCCTGCGACATTGCCGTCATTGACGTCTCCGGCGGTTGGTTGGTGGATTAGGCGGCGGCCGGAAGGCCGTTGGCCTTGCGGAATTCCTCTTCGGTGACGCCGAGCTGCTTCATGATGTCCCGGTCCTCGGCCGATAGCGTGTAAACGGTTGCGTCCGGCGGCGTCTTCTTGTCCAGGCCGGAAGCCTGCAGGCCGGCGCCGAGCGTTTCGATCAGCTTCGTCACCTGCGCCAGGCCGTCGTCGGTGGCGCAGAGGGCCTCGTAGCTTTCACGCTGGGCCGGCGAAATCTTCTTGGCCGTCAGTGCACCTTCGAGCAGCGTATCGACCTTCTCCTTGCGCTGCGCCGCCTTCAGCATGTTCAGCTCGGTCGTCGTGGCCGAAAGCGTGGCGAGCGTTTGCTCGTGAACCTTCGGGTCGACGCGCTTGCCGAGATCGCCGATCGCTGAAAGACAGGCCGCCTCGCTGGCTTCCGGCGTGAGATTGAGGGCTCGGGCGATTGCCTTCAGCATGGTGGTTTCCTTCTTGACGTTGAGATCGGCCGACGCGACGGCCGGCATGGAAATTCCAGGTGCCGCGACCAGGGCGGCCGAATGCAGCCAGACGGCCTTGCCAGTTTCGTCTGTCTTGAGAGACGGTGAGATGTAGCGGTGGGAGCGAGCGGTGAGCACGTCGAGGCCCGGCTGCAGCCAGTTGACGCGGCCATAAAGACCCTCCGGCCGCGCCTGCAGCTCCTCGATCCAGGCAACTGCCGGCGCAGCCTCGCCAAACATCGCCTTCTTGACGGTGGCGTGGTCGAGATCGAGGGGAACGGCAACCTTGTCGGCATTGAAGCGCTCGACGAGTAGCTCCGGCTCGACAATGAAGGAGCGACCGTCGCGGCTGGTGAAGGCGCCACGCGGCGTGAGCTTGATCCACTCCGGACCAGTCTTGGCATCAGCCGCCTTCGCGTCGGCCGCGAAAACGTCGATCGCCGTGACGGAGGTCATGGCGAGAGCTTCGGCCTCGACGGTTGCCGAGGCGGCGGCCAAACAAGAAATCGGGGGGGTGGTTGCGGTGCAAGTGATCATGAGGCAATACTTGCCAGATCAGGTAGCGGCCTTGGGGCTGACAGCTGTCAGCCGGTTATTTGCCGCCTCAAGCGGCCGCGAACCGCTTTCGTCTCCTAGCATAACGTGCGTGCGTCAAAATCAAAGGCCTTTCAAAGCCCGTGGGCGCGTTTTTCGGGTCAGTTACGGGTATCCGGCCGGCCGACGCCTCTTGTGCGCGCCTGTGGCGATTTCTAAGTTTGGTTGCAGGCGAGAGCGCTGCCGGGTTGGCTGGTTTCACTGCATCGCGCACCGAGAGGGGAAAATGACGGAACAGGAAGGTGAATTGCGAAGACCGGAACCGCGATCCTCTGCCGAGATTTTCGCGGACCTAGTTGCACTTGCACGGGAGGATGGTGCCCTCCACGAAATCTCGGCAATTATCTATCGAGATTGGGTTGTCAGAATTGACGTGCAGGACGGCCGTGTCGTTGACGACCCAGATCATCGATGGTCAACTTCAAAGCTCAATAAGAACGAGCTGATGCTCCTGCTCGGTCTTGTCGTCCAATCACCGGATGAACGGACTCATGCGGTGTACAATGTCGATGATACATTTGCGCCGCGTGCGGATGAGCTGCTGCGTGAGTTTCATGACCGCATTCTGCTAGACTGTGCCCCGGCTTTCGACCCGGGCTCTGAGACATTCATTGAACGTCCAGACGCAATTGGTCTGACGGCGCGCGAGGCAATCTACTACGGGGCGGAAAGTCTATATCTTCATCAGTTCCCAGGTCTGAGTAGGCAGCGCTATAAGGAGGACGCGATATGGCTCCTGCAAAATGCAGGGCTATCGGTTCGTCCGATGATTGACATCGCAAAATTCATCGTGGACCGCGTCAACTCCAATATGACTGCAGTTGGCCACCTACGCGAAGAAGGGCGTGAGTTCACGAAAGGGGAACTCACTAGCAGTCTGCTGATTTCGAAGGCCGAGGTGCGCAAGAAATTTGGTGCAAAGGCTGATGCGTTCTTCGCGAAGTTCGCGACACCCGTCACGGGCGCAAATGCCGGATTTACCGACCCCTTTGCAATAAACGCAGTCGCAATTGCGCCGATCATTGAATTTGGCGAGAACCTTTACGTGCCAAACCAGTATCGTCTCTTTGAGACGATTTATGAAAGCCCATTTTATTGGATGATGGCGGACAAGGCGTATTGCAACACGACCTCGAAGCATCGCGGAGATTTCTTGGAGCATACCGCAGCACACATGTTCGGGCGGGTCTTTGGAAAGGAAAATGTCTTCGAGAACGTCACGATTCGAGATGGGTCGAAGGATATTGCCGGAGAAGTCGATGTGCTGGTTGTCTATGGCGAATTCGTTCTCGTTGTCCAGGCGAAATCCAAACGGGTAACCCTGAAGGCACGGGCCGGCGACACGGATGCGCTGAGGGTAGACTTTGAGGGGGCCATCCAAGCCCCGTATCAGCAGGCACTCGGATGCCTGGAGCTTATTCGCAAGGGTGCAAAATGTATTGCCAAGGACGGTAAGGTACTTGAGTTTCCGACACTGCCGCGTCTTTTTCCGATTGTGATCTTGAGCGATCCATTTCCGGCGTCCACGTTCCTTTCGGGACAGCTGCTTGAACGCGACAAGGACATCGCGCCCGTAATTTGGGATCTCGGCGTACTGGATTGCGTCACGCGCATTCTGCCCACTCCCATCGAGATGCTCTTTTATCTCAAATCCCGGTCAGAGGTTTTTGACAGAGTACATTCAGATAGTGAGTATAACTTCCTCGGCTACCATCTTAGCGCCAAGCTCGCTTTGCCGGATGAAGCCGACTTCATGATGCTGGAGCGGGACTTCGCAACGGCGATCGATGATTACATGATGGCGTCCGACGTTGGAATCAAAGCGCAACGGCCGCTCGGTGTGTTAGAGCGTCTTAAAATCCCAATTATTTCTGAGCTTCTCGATGAGCTTAAGACGGCGGATCCGAGGATAGCGGCAGTGGTAATCGATCTCTACGATTTCTCGAGCGCGGCGCTGGAAGAAATATCCGCAACAATTCTCAAACTTCGAAAAGAGATCACCGCCACCGGCAAGGCGATAAAGGCGTTCTCGATTCCGACAGCGAACGGTGGTCTCACTTATGCGGTGACCGCAAAATGCGATGCGAATGCCGCGCGCGCCGCAGATGCGATCGGCGCTAAGCACAAATACGATACCAGGAGCGATCGCTGGTATGTGATTCTTGATAGCGTAGAGACTGACATCGCCATCGACGGTCTACTGCCATTGGTTTGGCCATGGAAGTATGACGAAGATGAAGCAAAGAACTCCGAAACCGTCGCCAAGATTTTCAACTCCTCTCATCTGGCTGTAAGGGTCGGTGATGCTGCGAGGAAGCAGCCGAACAAGGAACAGCCGGTTGCTGAAAGTGCGGAGTAGAAAAGGGCGAGCTGCGTGTCTGGATGTGTGCTGGGGACCGGTTGCAGCGAACGCTGAGTATTTCTCAATTCATTGAAAAAGGCGCCGATTGCGATCAGAAGGAAGGTGGATTATTGTATGTTAGCGCGGCAGTGAAGCCCGGTGGCCTCGATGCCCAATGGAGGGAGCCCGGACAGGCCGGGAAGCGGTCCCTCCCTGCCGCGCCTCACTCCCCAAATGGCCAATCTTTTCCAAGCCGATCGAACTCGGCCTTCAACTCTTTGCGGTTCTTCTGGTGCAGAGAGTTGACGCGTAGATAGCCGTTCTCGGAGACACTGACGAAGGCGCGCCAGAAGACTTTCCCGATCATCCGGTAAAGCGTGCGGCCACGGTCACTGCCCTTCCGATCGGGCATAACAAGAGCCTGATCGAGGATCTCGGGCAGGAATGAAAAATCCTCGATGGACATTTTATGACGCTCGATACGATCGGCGATCGCCGCGCCGGTGATCGACACGACGGGCGATTTGGCGCCGAGATCTTCGGCAAGCTGATCAGAGACGCCGGCGGGAAGCCAAACCTTCGGCTCAAGGCGCGGTGCAAGCTGCAGATAAGGGTCCTTCCAAAGGTCAGTCAGGATCTCGGTGGCACTGGCGGCCGGCGTCGTGGCGAGGCGCTCTTCAAGGTTCTGGATCAGCGTAGTCGCTCGCGATAGGCCGGCATTGGTTTGCCAGCCCGGATCGATGCCAGGCGGCACCATCGTCAGCTCGCCGGTCCGGCGATTCCGATGCTGAACATCGGGGCCGAGATCGGGCGGCGAGCTGCGATAGATGATCCCGCCGTCTTTCGGCGCGCGGCCGAGGAGCCTTTCCGCCTCCCGTGCCGATATCTGCCGCACTTGGCATTTGCAGCCCCAGCCATTCGGCGGCCAGTGCGTCCGCCAGAACGGATCATCGACCGGAAGAATAATTCCGACCCACGCAAGGTGCTCCGGCCGGGGATCGCCAGAGGTGGTCCGGACATACAGAATATATGGCAGTACCTTCTTGGTACGCTGCGCCCTTTCCCATTGCCCGGCCGCACGCGCCGAGTTGATGTTTGACCAGAAGGTCGTCTTCAAACGCCGCGAGCTGGAGAAGTCCGCCATCCGGTCCGGCTGCTCGCCGGTCGGATCACCGACCATGCGGGGTCCCCACCAGCCGAGCTTTCGAAGTTCGACCTGGACATCTTCCTTCCAGCGCTCGAAGCCTTTGCCACTCCGGATCGCGTCGCCGATTGTCTGGTGAAAGACGGAAAGCACCTCCGCTTCCGTGGCCTTGGCAACGGTGAAGGCATAGGCGTGTTCCTCGCCCCAGACGTCGAGCCAGGAGAAGGCCGGCTTCAGCGTCTTACCCTCGAAATAGCCGGTGACTTCTTTCGGCGCCGTAAAGCCTCTGCGGATTTCGGCCATGCATCAATCCGCGATGTCGCCGATGCCGCGCGCGATCGCGGTCAGCCGCGAAAGCCGCTCCGCCATCTTCGATGCGTCCGGTCCAGCGGCTTCGATCAGTTTCAAAGCCTCTTCGAAGCTGCCTGCAGAGGCCAAGATATCGACGATCGGCTGCACGATCGGCCGAGCCATCGTCTCCCAATCGTCCGCAGCCGAGGCGAACAGGGCATCAACCTGGTCGAGCGCATCAGGCTGACCGGCCTCGGCGGCAAGCAATGCGGTGCAGGCGCCGCAACGGCAGGCGCGCTTGTGATCGAGGACGATCGCTGAAAGCGCGGCCGTTTTCGATTTGCGATCATCGTTGGCCGGAGCGGTTTTTGGACCGGCCTTTTTCGTCTCCGCTGGCGCCTCGTTGGTTGCGATCAGCAGCTCGTCACCGTCAACCGGATCCGACAGGCCGATTTTCTCGCGGATCTCGGCCTGCTTCACGCGAAGGCCGAACGGCATCATCTTGGCGACGGCGTCCGTGAGTGCCACGACATCTTCAGGATCCGGGACGAGCAGCTGAACTGTCGGGTAATGCTCCTGCGGTCCGAAGTTCAAGTCGACGAAGGGGCGGATAAGGTCGCGGTTAGCCGTCCGCGCAAGCTGCTTTCCATCGGCCCTCAGGATATCAAGACGTACCTCGTTGTGGATCTTCGCCTGGCCGAGCGAAGAGCCATCGTCGGACGTCATCGTCTGGCCAACGACAAGCTTCGAGATCTGCTTGTCGACATATTCGAGCAGACCACCGAAGACGGCGGCGCCATTGTTGCCGCTGACCTCGTGGAATTCGATGTCCATGCCCTGCGGGATGATCGCGGCGGCGTCATTGGCGATCGAGGCAACCGCCTTCAACAGCGTGCGCTTGTCGCCCGCGCTGGCATTGGCATTGTACTTGCCGACGCGCAGTGGCATGCCATAGACTTCGGAGAAGGCCGCCCAATCCTGCAAGGTGAATTGCTGGATTAGGTAAGCCCAGGCCGCCGGCCGTGCCATGCCTCGGCGAAGCGGCAGCCCCATCTTGGTGCGCGGCATATGCCGGAGGAACTTCGCTTGCGGCAGTTCCTCGCCATCAATAGAGCCGTCGACCGCGAGACGCAGTTCGCGAAGTGCCAGACGATCGAGTTGGAAGAAGCGCGGATCGCGCTCAATATAGGTGACCGGACGCAGAGCCTTGCGCTCATATTCCCACATCATTTCGACGACGGCGTAACCCTTCGAGATGCCATCCGTCAGATTGCCAAGCGCTTCATCAAAACCATCGTCCTGGATCAGCTCCGTAACAGCATCGACGATCCTTGCCGCAGCGCCATTCGCCTCGACCGTCACCTCGATGCCTTCCAGCGCCAGGCGACGGGTCTGCAGCTGCGAGGCGTAGTGCAGATAGCGCTCTTCCATCTCCTCAGCGAGGGTGAGGTAGTTTCGAGCATTGCCCTCGGCCGCCTCGCGCAAGATGGCGCCGAGTCTCTCCGGCGTCAGACCGGATGCCACCCGCTCTTCATGCGTGCGGCGTACGCCGGCGACGGTCGGCGTGGCGACCTCCTCGGAAAGCGTTTGAATGGCGATCGGCCGGCCGTCCGGACCGAGGATGGACGAAGTGCGCGAACTTACCAATGCCGCCTCCCATATTCGCTTTCTGCGTCGTCATCGTCGCCTTTCCCGGCGAGGCTTGCGACAGACTGATAATCGTATTCCGTCCATTGTTGGCGGCTGGCGTAATGGGCGAGCGCGAGCGAGATGGCGAAGTCGCCGTGACGCTTTTTGGCACCTTCGCCGGTACGGACGTCCGGCACTTTTGGGATGCCGGCGACAACCTTCACGGCACGAAGGTCAGTCACGTGCTCATCGTCTTTCGTGATGGCGATCGCGTCATCTTCGAAGGCTGCCTTCAGCGGCGGCATTTGGAAGCGATACCAGTCCTGCGAGAATTTGATCGCCTCGATGAGGCCGCCGGGATAATCCGGTGTGCGGATGCCGAAGATGCGGCCCATGTCTTCGGCGACGGTCCAGCCCATGCCAGTCGCGTCGAAGGCCGCGCCGACCAGACGCGGCGCGTTCTCCAGGATCATTCGGGTGAGCAGCTTCTGCTCGTCACCCGGCACGTTGCGCATCTCCAGCGTCAACGCTTCCTCGCGCTTCAGAAGCCGGTCGATCGACAGCAGGGTGCCAACCGACAAGTCGGCGACACGGGCAAAGTCGAAACCAAAGGCATGGCGACGAGCGCGATCGAGCTGCTTGAGGGCACTTCCGAGATCGCTGATTGCCGAGGCCATATGAATGGCTCGTTCAAGTCGGGACAGATGCAAGTAGTCGCGCGGCAATTCCAGACGGATGATCGGAGACTGCGCTGACATGCGGGCTTCGATCAGCGGCGCGGCAAGCCATGCGCCGCTGCCGGCCGTCGGAATGCAGAACAATTCTTCGTCGGCGCCGTCACCGTAGAAGTCGATGATCTCCTGTCGCCAGCCCGCTTCGCCTTCGGGCGTCCACTCGATCCCATTGACCAGGCAGATGCGCTCGTAAAGGCCTTCCTTAAGCGCCTGGTCAAAGTCGATGCGTAGATGGCTGTATTTCGAGCGGCCGGAAAGGATCGCCTGGATCTGTTTGTTAAACTCGTTTTCGGTGCCGTCATGCGTCGAGCAGACGACGACCTGGCCGCCCCACATCAGGAAGGCGAGTGCCGCCTTCAGCAGCTCCGGCAAGCTGTCAACGAAGGCCGCCTCGTCGATCATGACAACGCCCTGCTTGCCGCGAAGCGTGCGTGGTGCCGAGGAAAGTGCCAGGATTTCGAAGCCGGACGCGAAGCGGATGCGGAACGCCTGGATTGAGCGGGCGCCATCCTTGTCGCTGTCGTCGAATAGGAACTCGCCGACCTCGATCGCAGCGTCGGAATAGGCGCGCGCCCACATGGCGCAGGCGTCGATGAATTCGCGGGTCATCTCCTGCGAATAGGAGATGTACATCACGTCCATGCCGCCGGCGCTCTTGGCGCGGCCGGCGCGCAGGGCGGCATAAGCCGCAAAGCCAAATGTCAGGCCGATACGGCGGGACTTTTCGATGAAGAGCACGCGGCAAGCTGTGCTTTCCAGCAGCGCGATCGCGCGCCCCTGATAAGGGAGAAGTGCCTTCGGAAGGCCGACCTCTTTGACGAGGCCCGGCAGAACCTCGGTGGCGGTTCGCCGGGCCTCGGCCCATTGCTCTTTTGTGATGGGCGCCGTCATTCTGCCTTCACCCCGAGGATTTTCGACAGGATTTCTTCGGCGGCATCAGCCGACAGCCCCTTACTCTTCTGCACCTGTGCCACGGCCTGCTTCGCATTCTCGGCGAACTCGGTTTCAATCTTCTGCCGGCGGGCCGTCGAAATGCCCTGCGCCTGCGCGGCCGAGCGCAGCGCATTGGCAAGCGACATGGCACCTTTCGGATCGATACCGGCCTCGCCTTTGGAGGTCAGCAATTCGAAGACGAGGGTCTTGATCGCCTCGGCGGCGATCAGCGTCAGGTTGTCGGACGCCTCTATGTCCCAGCTCTTCGCCAGGGTGGCGGCGATCTCGCGGGTTTGCTGCATGCGCAACGTGACGGTTGCGAGCTTGATGCTGTAGCGGTTGAAGGCCGAGAAGCTCGGAATACGGAAGTCCAGTTCGCCGCGATACTCCTTCTGCAGCGCCTCCATCCTGGCATGGAATTCCTGATAGATGTCCGTCTGCGTCCGGTCGCGGTCCTGCAACGCCTCGGCCGCCCAGGCGACGATTTCGCCGCACTCTTCAGGCAGTAGCTCGATACCGGAAAGGCGGCTCCGCATATCAGGCTCCAATCGACGGGCGCTTCACGCCTTCGAGCTGAGTGCGGCGCTCGACGTGATCGGCACCCAGACGGGTGATCGCGGCCACCATGACCGGCCCGATGTCGGTGTTTTTCACGGCGCCGAGATCTGCGAGGAAACGGAGCTGCTGCCGGATCCAGTCGCGAGAGCGATGATGGCCGTAAGTGTCGAGGACGTCGGCGAGCAGGCTGTCATTCAGCCGCCCATCGGACTGGTCGTTGAGCGCGCGGAGGATAACCAGCCGAGCATCGAGAGTGAGAAATTCGTTGAAGTCGCTCATGCTACCGCACCCTTCATCAGAAAGTCCTGCACCTGCAGGACAGTCCGAGACATTCCCTTCTGGTTTTCCTCCATCCGGCCGAGTTGACCGGAGAGCTGCTCGATCTTGATCTGAAGCTCCATGACCGCTTTCGCGTCCGGCAGGTGCTTCATGTCGCTCTCAAGCGATTGCGTTCGCTTCTCCAGCGCCTGCAGCACGGAGAGGATCGCGCTCTTCTCGTCCTTGTCCTGCTTCTTGAATTCGCTCAGATCGCTGGCGGTCTTCTTCGAGCCGGACGAGATGATGTGCCAGGCCGATGTCGCGACAGAGATCAGGAGGGCGAAGAAGCCGAACCAAGATTTCAGGGTTTCGAGTTCCATCAGCGGCTCCTTCGCATGCGCTGCTCGAAACGCTGCTGGCAATCAAAACAACGGACGGTCGAGGGCATCGCCCGCCGGCGTTCAGGTGAAATCTCGGCGGGGCAATCCTCGCAATCGACCGATCCGGCCTGCTTGAGCGAGCGGGAGGCCGCAGCGATCTGTGCCTCGCGCTCTTCCTCGGCGCGGATCTCCGCAAGGTCGAAGAGAGCGTTTCCGTTCATGGCTTGCCCGCCGCATCGACGGCGGCGACACATGCGGCCCGGCGCCATTCACCGGTATTGCGCGCGGTGCGGTCAGCGGACCAATTGTCCAGGACCTCCTGCTGCGGCATGTCGCGGTCAGGCTTCGGCGCAAGCGCGGGCGTCGGCTTGCGCGCTTCGGGCGGCAGCGCGACGGCCACGGTTTTGGTAATGACCACCGGCGGCGCAGGATCAGTCTGGGAGCAGCCGGACCCGCTCAGCGCTGAGACCAATATCGTCGCCATGTGGCAGAGCCGCATTTCGTTTCCTCACTTCTTCAAGCTGCTGGGAGGCGGCGTTGACGCGATCGGCCGCGTCCGCCTGGATCTGAATGACCGCCTTGGCCTGGTCGGCGATCTTCTGGTTTGCTTCGGCGTTGGCCTTCTCGATCTTGGCCGTCCAGGTGGCATCCGACAGCTGCTTCGCGGCGCTCGCCGCGTCCTCTGTTATGGCGCCGATTTCACGGACGGTCAGGTAGCCGACGCCTGCAGCTGCGAGCAGCAGTGCGCCGGCGGCAAGCGCGATCGCGAGGGGTTTGGAAAGCAGCTCCATCAGCGCTCCTCGCTTTCGGCCGCCGTCCCCGTTGACATCGCGGATTGATAGTCCATCGCGCCGGTGTAGCGGTGGATGCCGATTAGGGCGGCGATCATCACGCAGAGGCTGGGAACGAAGACCGGCGCCAGAGCGACGGCCTCCTGGGAGCCCTGGATGGCGGCAATGACGATGGTGAGGAGGATCGCCCAGGACAGCACGAAGCTGATCCAGTTCCAGCGCCTGGTCATGCGATAGCTCGGCTTGAAGCCGTTCCGGACGCTAGGCTTCATTACGCGAAACCCCGCCCGCATTGGCGCGCAAACGCCCGCCGATCGGCGCCGGTGCTGTCTTCGGCCATCGGATGCCCACGCAGCGCTCTTTCTCGATCATGGAGAGCTTGACGGTGTTCGATTGGTTGGCGCCGAGGACGCAGTAGAAATCGCCGTCCTCTCCGGCATAGTGACCAACATGCCCTCCACCCGGCCGTTTGAAAACGAGAATGGCGCCAAGGACAGGCGTCGCTAGCGGAATGCCAAACTTGTTCCATTCGAGCGCGCCAAGGGGATTAGCGGGCAGCTTCTCTTCCGGCAGCGTCATGGAGATGCAGTGAGCGAGGAAGAGACCGCACCACGGCGTGTCATCGTTGCGATAAAAGTCTGCTACCCAGCCGCCGAGACGCCGCGCCCAACCGATGATGGTTGGGTTCGAAGCCGAGCCGGGAATTTCCTTGACGCCCATGAGGCGGCGAGCTTCGCGCATCCATACTGGTTCTTCAGGAGTTCTCGGAGCAGGAAGGACATGGAAGGCACGGCCCTGCGGATCGAGGCGCAGTGCGTTGACGGTTGCTTCATCGGCCATGCCGCTTGGGGTCAGCCCGTCGGCTTTCTGAAACCTCTTGAGCGCTGCGATCGTTGCACGACCATGAACATTGTCGACAACGCCGTCATACGCACCGTGAGCACGGAGGCGAGTGTTAAGCCATAGGTCGAATTGCATATGCGAGCGCCCCAAACAGAAGCGGCGGTGTGGCCGCTGATGACGCTCGGACTATGCAATGGGAGGGGTACTTAGGCGGGCTGACACCTGTCAGCCTGCAGGATCAAGGGCTAGAAAAGCTCGCCTTGGTCACTATCAGATGCCTTCATGCGAAATATCGTGCGCTCATGCAAGCCCGATATTTGCGCCGCGTCGCGGGCGCTCTTGCCGGCGCTGAGAGCGTCGGCGGCACGACGGCGGGCCGCTTTCAGGACCGAGGCCGGGCCGAGTGGGATAACTTCCCGCTGTACGCCTTTTAGTTTGCCGTCCGCGTCGAGGATCGCAAGCCCTCTGCAAATGCGATCGGCCAGCTCGATGCCGAGCAGCTCCGTCAGCCAATGATCGGGCTCGGCACGCGGCGGGATCGATACGCGGATACCGCCGTGGCTTTGCGCGATCAACAGGGCGGTTTCCGCGTCGGCGATGTCCGCGATATCAGCAAGGATGCCGGGAAGCGAGCTACTCACTGCTTGCTCCCGCGACCGGCGCGAATACGTTTGCCCAGCGCGTTCATAACCGGGATCCAGTCGTGATCCGTCATGTCCTGCGGAAAAATGCCGGTGATCGATTGGACCGTGGTCACGAAGGCGGAGAACGGACGGCGAAGCTCTTCGCCGCCGAGCTTCTCCCATTGGGCGAGGGCGATCTTAAAGCCCTCCCTTGCCTGCCAGCTAGAACCAATTTCGACGTTGCTCCAGTTCACGCCGGCTTCGCGAGCAATCCACCCTTTGAGGGCTTCGATTGCTCGCCGCGCGTCATCTTGGTAGCTCAGGAACCGCGTATGGTCGATGTTGGTTTGCCGCTTGACGAAGGCGAGCAGGGCATCGTCGTCGCGGTTGCGAACGATCCCGAGATTCCAAGCCGCAATCCAGAGTGCCTGCAGCTTGGGCGCATATTTGCCGCTCAATTTCTGGCGGCCGTTGGATCGTCTTGCGACGACGCTTTGGGAGAAACCTTCATTGCGGAAGACCGTCAAGACCTTCTGCCGCTCGCTCTCGCTCATCTCCTTGGCAGACTGCTTGCCAGTAATGAGTGAGAGCTTGGCGCGGTATGTTTCGTCGTCCAGACCGAGTTGTTTCTTGGCGACGTGAATAGCGGCGATCGATGATGTCACGATCGGCACCTCATGCCTTAGCGAGATCGATGGTGATCGCCTGCATGCGATCGGTAGGCTTTTCGCGCTTGTAGAAGCGGACGTATTCCTTAGAGCCGGTGATGCGCATGGCTTCGCGGATCGCGCGCATCGCATCCTGCCAACGAGGATCGTCGATATCGAGCCGCAACAGCATGAAGATTTCCGAGCGGTTCACCTGACCTTCTTTCTCGGTGTTGAAGGCCTTGGTGATGACGGCACGAATCTCCGGTCGGCTATCTGCCGACCATTCCATCAAGCATTCGTCGAGTAGCTTCTTGGCGATCTGCAGCTGCGGTCCGAAGTCGATGAAATCCGACACCTGCACCTGGACCTTCATCAGGCCGTCGACGGTCTGATATGTGCGGTTGCCTTTGGCGCCGCCGATCTTCGCGTTGTATTCCTGGGCAATCAATGCATCGAACTCGCCGAGATCGGTCATCGTGTGACCGCGAAACCGTCCGATCTGTGCCGAAAGGTCTTCGGCGTAGGCGATGATCTTGCGGACCATTTCATCTTCGAGCTTGTCGGCAGGCTTAACCTGTTCGAGCGGCACGAAGCCGCCCTTGGCGTCAGTCATATAGTCCTTGCCGTTGATGACCGTCACGCCTACGGCCAGGCGCTCTTCAAGAATTACAGCATTCATTTCAAAGTCCTCTTAATGTGGTTCGAAGGCGCTTCGCGGCCTCCTGGCGTGTCATCATTTCCGCCCGAAATCCGGGCGGATGATCTTGCCTTCGGGATCCTTGACCATCTCGACCAAGCTTTCGGTCGACAGTTGTTCGATCGCTTCGCGGCCGAGGCGGCCATTCTCCATCAGCCGGAAGTAGGCCAACTCCATTTCCATGGCGTTGGCGAGTTTGCTGAGCAGTCGCAGGCGCTGGCGCAATTGCTGGACCGTCTCCGGTTCGAGGTAGCCGCCGCGCCGGGCGAAAGGCGAGAACTCGCCCCTGAGTAGTTGGAGTTCGTCACTCAGTTTGAGGACAGCTTTCATGCCATGTCCTCGACGTCGCGGTTTTTCCAGGCGGCCTCGATATGTTGTTTTGCCAAGGGTTCTTGGGCACCCATGGCGAGCATCGAAGCAAGCTTCAGTGTCTTATCGATCTGACGAAGAGCGCCGCCCTTCATGCCGATACCGGTCAGGAGTTTGACGCAATCGAGGTCGGCAACGCCCCAGGCGGCAATGAATGCCTGCAGATCCTCGACCCTCGGCTTGTCGCGCTTCAAACGCTTGCCGAGACGGCTCTTGAGCTGATCGTAGGACGGGCCATCGGAGCGCTTCGTGAAGCGGGTGTAAACCTCGTTGTTCCCTACCAGCGCAACACCGCACTGATAGACATCGACGAAATGCCGGAGCTGGTTAATCGCGTCATCAACAAGGTTCTGGGCCTCGTCGATGATGAGCAGCGACCCGCTGCCGATCCGCTGCAATTTCATGCCGATCTTGCGGGTGAGCTTTGCCGGATTATGCTCCTGGACGTCCAGTTCGGCGGCCAGTTCGACGAGCATGCCGTGGACGGTCTTGGTGTGCGGAGAGATCGTCGCGAGATAGGCATGCGGGCGGGTCGCGCAATAATGACGGCAAGCCGCCGTCTTGCCGTTGCCGGCCGCCAACGTGATCATGACCATGTCGGCGGTCATCTGTGCCCAAGCCAGCGTCTCGGTAATTTCCGCGGATATTCGGGTTTTGATGAAGCCCGGCGATGTCGGAATGGAAGCTGCAAGGCCGGCTTGCTCCTCCATCGCCAACAACCACTGTTCGACCTGTTTGTTGGTGGTATCGAGACGGCCAGCGTACTTGCCGGAGAACCATTGGCTGAAGGTACCTTCCGGCATTTGCATGCGTCGAGCGACTTCTGACTTCGTGAAGCCATTGACCGTCGCGATCTCAATCACGCGATCGACAAGCGACCACCAGGTGGTAACGTCGTCCTTAGTGCGGTTCGCCGACAGTTCGGGCGCCTTGAATGGGCGCTCCCATGTCGGGCTGGCGTTCTTGATTTGGCTTGTGCCAATTCTTTCATTCATGATAGTGGGTTCCTGCTTTTGTAGGCCATTGGCCGATTATCGGGCGGGGTTTTCCCCGCCCTTCTTTTTTCTGGAACCGTACGCTGCACGTTTCGGCTCATTGGCCCCGGACGCAGTACCTGTCGGGGTATTTCCTTGCGGAAATTCGATGATCGAGGCGCCGCCGGAGATCCGTGCGAGTGCCTTCGAGAATGTGTCCTCCACCTCGTCTTCGGAGATCGCCGCTGCTGGTTTGAGCGCGACCGCTGCGGCGGTCGCAAGCCGCGTGACGCGCGGGCGGATTGGTTCGGGTTTCGGGGCCGGTTCGGCAACGTCGCCCTTGTAATAGAGGTCAGACAACTGGCTGGCTGATAGGGCAGCGTGAGCGTCGCGCTCGGCTGTGACGGCCTTCGCATAGTCGCGTCGCTTTCGCGCGTGATGACGTGCTGCCTCTTGATCGTTGAAGCCGGCATCCTCAATGCAATCGGCGTCGCATATCAGGACGTTGCTTAGGTCGTAGACTTTGACGACCTGGTGAAGGTTGTCGGGATCAAAGCGGATCGTCACCTTCTGGCCGGCAAACTGGTTCAGTTCGCGGCTCCAATATCGATTGCCTTGGAAGTGGATCTCGCCGCTGCCCTTCTTGGCTCGAATAACCTCCGAGGCGAGAAGCCAGAGCGATTTTTGTGCAGCGGTCGGCCAGCGGACAATGGTGCTGTCGAGGCCCATGCTGTCAGCAAAGGTTTGGTCGAAGCTTCGACCTTTGCAGTCGCCACCGGTGCGGCCAAGCTGAGCATTGTGGGCCGCAATCTGCGCGGAGACGTGAGCGCGGAAGCCATCGAGTGGAATGGCGCGCGATCCATAGTTCTCCGGTTTCGCGTCCGGCTTGTTGCCGACATAGGCGCCAGCACAAAAGGGATGCTTCGCAATCTTCTCGGCGAGATCGCGCCAGGCGCGTTCGATCGGCTTCGACTGGCCAGAATAGGGCGTTGTCCAATGCAGCTCGACCCCGAGGGTAACCAGCAAGCCCTGCGGATCCTCGTCGCGGACCTTGAAACGGAAGCGGTTGGCAACGCCACCGGAAATCCACTTCGAAGCGAAGGCGCGGCCATTGTCGAGAAACATGGCATCAGGAACGCCGAAGTTCTCGACCATGTCGCCGATCACCAGGCGCACGGTTTCCTTGTTTTCGCTGTCGGAGAGGCGCCAGCCGACAATCTTGCCGGAATAGAGATCCTGAATACCGAGCAGGAACATGCGGACCGGCTTTTCTGACCAGGGCACCTTCACAAAGACGTCCAGCTTGTGCCCGTCCATGTTGACCATCTGCATGGCGTGGAGGTGCTGGCGCAGTCGTCGCTGCGCAGGGTAAAGCTTCTTGGCAGTTTCCCTGCCTTTGCGGGCGAGCGTCTGGACTGCTTTCGAGACCGTTGCGTTCAGGCGGCGGCGCAGGGTGCGCTCGGCGGCGATGGGCGCCCAACCGTGCTTTGCCGCGGTGGCGGCCATGCGGCGGTAGCACTCCGAAAAGGCCGGCGCCTCGGGGCGCAAATAATCCGATTTGAGATAGTCCCAGGCTCGTTCGTCGCAGTCGGCACGAGCGCCCTCGGTGCGGAAGGAAGGCGCCAGCGCAGCGAGCCAATCTTCGCGATTGGTGCCGAGCAACATTTCCCGCCACTCGTAATATGCAGACTTGCTGCAACCAGCCTTCTTCGTAGCGATCGCTATGGCGGCTGACGAAGTGACGCCCACACGCTCAAGGCTCTCGACCTCAACAATGGTATTCAAGCGCCATTCACAAATGGCCTTATGCTCGTGTGAAAGCCCTTCATAGCGCGCCCACAGGGCGGCTTTTCGCACGGCGCTGGCATCATCTCGATCATTGGCTGGCGTGTCATGCACGATCACCAGCCGGGTTTGGGCGGATGGCGGCAACAACGAATAGTGATATTCCCAAACCGGCTTCGTCTTGCCGGGCGCCTTGCGGGCGAGCTGATCATCACCGCGCCATCTGGCACGTGCAAAATTGTCCAAGCTCTTCTCCGCCCTCGGAAGATCGGGCAGATTTGCTGCGGCCAGCTCGGCGACGGTGAAGAACTCTTTCATGATCTGCCCCTGCGCTTGATGTTGACGGGAAGGGAACGCAGTATCTTTAGCTCCGCCGCCACTTTCGCCTGCTCTTGCTGAAGGCGGGCAATTTCGGCGAGGCGCGCTTCATCGCCTTCGAGAACGATGAGACCATCTTCGGAGACGACCATGTCCCAAAGCCAGTTGGCGCCTGTGGCGCGAACGAAGGCCTTGAAGCGGACCAGGCTGACGTCGTGGGTTTCCTTGCTCTCGGCCGTGTATGCGTCGAGCGTCGCGCGCGAGAGGTTTGGCAGGCCGAGATATTGGGCCATGCGGGCGGCAATCACCTCCCGGCCATGTGGGCATTCTCGAATTGCCTGAGCCATCGCCCGTTTCAGCTTTGAACGGAACCGTGAAAGGTCGAGCGTTGCAGATGGCGCGCGGACAGGAAACAGTGGTTCCAGCCAGAAGTCGAGTTGACCAGGGTGCTTGCTCACGCAGCGGCCTCCTCTGCGATCTCGGTCATGAGCGGGTCGCCGGCCAGACCAATGTGCTGCAGGAATTGATCGCGGGTGTCTTCGCTTGCGTCTTCCCAGGCGGCGACAAGCTTGGAGAGCAGCGCCGCCTGCTGGGCCGCCGCGTTCGACGCAGGGCGCGGTGCGGGTTCGACAAGATTAAGCGCCTTCTTAAGGTCACCCTCGGCCTTAAATGCGATCGCCACCTGGCGCTGCTTCTTCGGTTCCATCTTGGCGAGGCCAAGCAGGGCAGATTGGTTATCGGCGACGGAAGTGCCGCGAACTGCGATGCGTAGGTCCGTGTGCAGGTTCTGTGCGATCTTGTTGAGGTATTCGACGGACCTGCGCGACAGGCCGAGGCGATCGGCTACATGGCTCGTAAAACCTGTGCCTCGCTCGCCCTCAAACAATTGCGCAAGGTTTGCGCGATTTCCCGGTCTGCCAGCCTCGATCTTGCCGTGGGCCTTTTCCCAAACATCCCTGTATGTGGCCACGAAGATGGCGCGGTCGATGACGGACAGCTCATTGCGGAAGAGGTTTTCAGTGATCTCGATCAACTGGCCTTCAGCCTGGTCGGCATCGACGACGATTGTATCGATCTCGGCGTCGTCATTGATCTCTGCGGCACGAAGGCGATGAGCGCCTGCGACGACGGTGTATGGCGTGGCGCCCTTACCTTTCGCAGGTGTCCTGCGCACGGTGATGGGATTGATCTGGCCGTGCTCCACCATCGACTGAGCGATGGCAAGCGCATGTTCTTCTTCGACGGCCCGTAGGCGTTCAGGGACAAAGATGTCTGAAATTTTGAGACGCTTAAACTCGGCCATTATGCTGCCGCCCTCTTAATTTCCTGCATGAGCATGTCTTTGGCGCGCGCAGCCATCTGATCGTACGCGCGCTTGAATGGAGGGTCCTGAAGCCGTTCATCGACCGTGCGGACCGCCATGAGGATCTGGGTTCGGCCGCGCATTTGCATCATTGCGACGCGGCGCCTGGGGATATCGAACTCGACGACAAGAATGTAGGTCGCGATCTGACGGGCGAGGGCGGCATCGAACCAGCGGTGAGGCGGGTCGATGACGTCGCGGACTGCCAGATGGGAGAAATGCTGCCGGACAGAGCCAAAAACGGCTGCCATCATGGCTTGGAGGCGTTCTTCTTCGGAGTAGGGATTTACCATGTACTAGACCCTATGAGCTGCTGAGCTACGCGTGCCGAGACCGCGACCAGTGTCATCGAGAGCACGACGAGAACCAGGAGAAGATCGGCAGCAATAGTGAGGCGGGAGTGTGAGGGAATGAACGGATTGCGCGTGTCGATTTTGCCGGCGCGTTTCGTCATTGCGAGACTCGGAAAGTTCGGCGATTGTGGAAAGGTGGAGCGGGCGGGATCGGTCGCTGCCAGCCGGAGCGGACCATCGTCGAAGGGTGTGTTGCCGCTTTGCTGAGCACCTCGTATGAGGTGGCGCAGATGGCAAAGGCTAGAGCAGCTATTCCCGCCCGTCCGCATCTATGCAGCACTCCTAGTTGGAGTGCCGTTGCTGGACGGGGACAGATAATCCGAGGCGAGTATGTGGGAGCGGCGCTTCGGATAACGGTCGGGAAAGAGCTTCTCGACTTCCACACCAAGGAAGTCTGAAATAGCTTGTTCAACGCGAGAATTGGGGCGGGTCCAGATGTTACGGAAGCCGCTCTTACTTAGCTCCTTCATCTCGGCGAGCCCCGCCAGGGTCATTCCCCTGCGACGAAGCTCGGCGAGAATGGAATGACGGTCCCACGTCGGGGCTTTTGTCATTTCTTACTCCTCAAGGAGCGGATGTTGGCGCATCCGCTTTTTGTGTGTCGTTCATGTGCAAATGTCGTCGATCAAATCAGGCGACTTAGATAGGGTTAAATTACGTTTGGATTTTTGTAAAGGCCAGATGTGATTTTATGTGTGACTAATTGGCTAGGCCGGAAGTTGAACCAAAAACGCCAATGGGCCGCCGCTTAAGAGAGCTGCGGAACACGCTGAAAATAGAGGATCGTGATGTCTTGGCCTCGGCCATCGGCGTTAGTAAAAGCGCGCTTGCGCACTATGAGCGCGGTGAAAGAACACCGGACGGCGACGTCCTGGCACTTTATCGTCAGCGCTACGGGGTAAACGTGAACTGGATCGTCACGGGCGAGGGCGAAATGTTCGATGACCCGTCGGCCGCGCCGGCGCCAACCGCATCATTCGATACGAAATTGCTGGACCGTTTGGCGGGTATTGTCACAGCGGTTCATCGTGCCACCGGTATTCGCATAGCGGCGGAAAAGGTCGCGGTGGAGGCCGGAAATCTCTACAACGATCTGATCAAAAAGGCTGATGACATTCGCGATCAGGATGAGGTGTCATCCCTCCTTCCATGGGTCGAAAACAAACTACGAAAGCGGCTCGAAGAGGCAACGAGCAAGCCCGGCACCGGCAAACGCTCGGCTTCATGATTGTCTAGCTGTAGCGCGCAAAGAACCGCTCGCGCTGGAAGCACGGCGACGATTCTTGAGATGTCATTGATCGGCGGCCGCGGAGCCAACCTCCGGAACCGAAAAGCGCCGCTAAAGAGGCGGCGCTTGAGATATTACTAAACTATAGATTACATTATATGCGTCCGTCCCTAACCTTAAGATTGAACTTAAGGCCACACGCACTTTAATTCAACGCGATTTTCGGCTTTCACCAGTAGTTATTGCCGATGCGTTGACGAAATTCACGAACGGCTTGCAGTGTGGGTGCCGCGCTCGCTTTGCTTCCGCCCAACATACCTGCTTTGAAGAAGGGATCCGTGTCCGTGAGACCGTCGATCCGCTTCAACTCAGTTTCAAATGCCTCACCGCTCCTCCTCCAAATAAACCGGCCCGTGGGCGTCCAGAAGTGAATGCCCGACGTCTTCATTGCTTCATTCCGGTCATGGGCGAATCCCAAGCAGATTGAGATTTCGGTTCGGTCAAATAATTCTTCAGCTCGGGATTCCGCGAGGGCAATGTCTCTTGCTTCCACAACGAATTGCCTGGCGAGATAAGCGCTGACGGGTGTCCGGTTTTGTTCCACGCCTGGCAGGATTTTCCAGTCCATGCTGTTGGATAGGAATGGCAAGACGCTCACGAGCTTCGCATTGCGCCCGTCGGCTTTAATTTCAGCGCTTTGCAAGCCGTTAATTGCTTTCCAATCCTCTCGGTCAATGAGACCAGCTAAGTTCCAATAGAAGACGATGCTCGCGCCGAATTCGCGTAGGTTGATGTACCATGTGTATCCGCCCTGAGATTCTGCAGCGAAGCTCAGGGACTGAATTGATCGGACCACCGCTCTGTTAGCTTCAGTGGTTCCCCACCGTCCACAGATCAAACACGCGCGTCGCAACACCTCTGTACGCACCATGAATGTAGCGACGATACTGTTTAGCGTCTCGCTTGTCGGATTGGCGGTCGGATAATCTGGGCCAGAAACGTATTTTCGTACGCTCTCGACCTCGGCATGAAGGAACTCCGCCCATTCCATTGCGAATTGATCGTCTCGGCAGTAGCGCTTAGCCAAGGCGACAGCCATTTCGACACTCTGCGGGTGCGGGCGAGATGCCGCCTTGAGGGCCTCAAGCGTCTCGTTCAGCTTTACGAAGAAGCTATCAGCGTCAGCGATCGGGAAGCTCCGGCCGCCACGCTGATTTAGCATGTCCTGCGCGAGCCCGCGCACATCGCCGCGCGCCGCCCAGTAGAACGGATATCGCCGTGAAGGCGCGCGTAGGATGGCTGATCGCAACGCCGTGTCCCATTCGCCCGACCATCCGACTGCAAGCAGACCGAACTGGTCGAAAACTTGGTCTAAAAGGGCATTCATCGCCGGCGAATAGCCCGCCAACTCCGCGTCCGTATTCTTAATTCGCGCATCGAGATAGTCGCCATGGACCTTGATCACTGTGCATTCCGCGTGGACCAAGGGCGTCGCACCAGCGATCGCGTCATCGCTGGCGATCACTGTGGGCTCGATTCCAGCTTCGCGGAGGGCATTCTCAATCAACCTGTCGAAGTTTGTCGTGACAATCACCCGCACTGCGCCGGAAACTACCAGTTGGGCGATCGCATGATGTGCCTTCGTCGGCCTGCGCGTATCATCTCCTTCCGGAGCATTGATGTAACTATGGAGGATCGCACGGCGCTCAGCAGGTGTTGAAGCCAACGCATCGAGAATCTCCGAATAATTCGGTTCTCTGGTGTATTTGTCGCGATACCACTTCGCCCATTCATCATGCTTGGTTATGCCATCGAGCGCCGCCAAACGCCGGATTAGGTCGAGGGTGATTTCCCAGCCGGTTGGGATTCCAGCTGCGCGCGAAAGTCCAGAGCCGACCAAAATCGCATGAACGCCTGGGCTGTGGTGGAGGGAGAGGGCAAGAGCATCGTATGGAGGCAAGTCGATCACGTGGCACCTAAAAAATGACTTTGACCCACGGTATCATGATTCTTCCTACGTCTTCAGCGTGTGCCGTCCTCGCCTCATAATAACATTATGGAAATCTCAATCGCGGAAAGCGCCAGTCGCCCATCCTCAGGCAACCAACGACCGCGACGGAAACCCATTCTGGAGCCTATTTTGCTGGCTTGTTGTGCGCAATCGCTAGAATATAGCTCGCAGGCCAGAACGAACAAAACGCTAGTAACGACAGCAAGATCGTCAGCCGGATTCCCGCACCAACGTAATTGATCGAAATATAATAAGCCGTGACGGAGATGGCCGAAATGACAGCGCACGTTATAATCAGGTAAGATTGTTGAGAATGCTGGAAATCTCTTCCAAAAACATAGCCGGAAGCCATTGCAACGGCACTCACCAAGTGAAGTGCTTCGTATCCCTCGGGCACATTTAGCCCAAGATAAGACATAGTAGCCGCCGCGAGCGATAGGCATGCTGTGATGCCAAAATCTTTAGTCGTCATGGAGCGAACTTGGTAACTGGCAGTGCAACAAAGGTTGATGCAATAGGCTGTTTTTGGTCGTCGAAAATAACCATTTCTGTAAGACCTGTCGTTCCACTTGATTTGCCAGCACCAAATTCTTGGATAGAGCCTTTGACGATAATCGCTTCAGAACCGATTTTTTCCCAGTCGGCGAAAAATGATCCGGCGTCCCCTTTATCGGCAGCAAATGCAGGCAGTGTCTGAAAGTTGACCTCTCCCTTTTGCTGTTTAGCGGCTCCAGCCAGGCTATCGATGGTTAATTCCGACCAATAGTCGCCGACATTGGCTATAGCTACATATAAATCTTCTGGGGCAGCTAGGCCCATCTTGGTCACCGACGCGCCGTCGGAATCGAAGAAAAATGAAACTTCGAAATGTCTCTTCACCCCGCTCTCGTCGCTATACGATGATGAAATTTTGCTAGTGTATCGCTGCTGCCCCGCAGCTATTCCAGCATCGTTCTTCCCGTAAATCGAAGCTCGCTGCACGGTATTATTGTTTCCGTAGGTGATTGGCGCATCATCGTCGATGTTGTTGAGCTCAGCTACGGGATATTGGGTGCATGCAGTTTCCCCAGGTGGAAGCGGTTTGACAAATTGATGCCTTAAGCCGGCCTTTTTCCAGTTGAAGTTCAACGGGGATGATTGCGGACTATTCTTGATATAATGCCAGACATAGTTCGCTCCGTCCTTCCGGTCGACGTCTGACGCCCATTCGAAATTTAGGTCAGTGTAGGTTACAGTGCCGCGAATTGCCCGAGGTAGCGTCCGATCAAATTCGGATGTTCCACAGTCAGACTGAGCGGCGCTCGTACCCGCAAGAAGCGCCAAAAGCAGCGTACCGCAAGACGTTCGAAGCACTTTATCCCCCATTCGTGCTGAGCGATGTTTATCACTTTTTTCCTAGATACGACGCTTGATATCACTACAACTCAGAAGGGCGCAAGTTCCGACCGCGCCCACTATGTCTGCCTGGTACGCGAATGACGCGCAGCTAACGTGACGGATAGTGGCGCGGGGCATATGGAAATCTCGGACCCTGCGGGTCGCACGCGACGCTGTCAAAACTCGATGTTTTCCGGGCTTTCAGTTTGGTTGCTGAGAATTTCCATGCGGATGTGGAAATCTAAATTGGCTTTTTGTCTCAATCGATCAGATGCTGTGCGCGGTCGATAGCTGCCGACAACCAAGCAGATCGTTATTTTTCAATTATTTAAAGACAGTAAAAGTCGGATGGAGAGTCTTCATGGTTGAATTGAGCCAAGCCGCTCGGATCTGCCGTTGGGCCGGTAGCACATCCGCTCCGTCGCGCGGCGCTGACAAGGATGTGGTAGCTCAAAGTCCCAGTGACCATTCCTCAAAACCACCGCGTTCTAAGGCTTTTCCGCCAGTTCCCGCTTCTTCCCGGTAATTCCCACAAATTCCGGTGTGCGGTGACAAACTACACCTGTTCGATGACACGTGTAATCTGCCCCTGCACGTCCGATAGCACGTTTTCCTTCGCGCCGCGGCTGTTGCGTCGCTCCATGGCGATTCGCTTGCTCTCGGCTTTGTATTCCTCGACGTAGGCGTCAATAATCGAGGTGTCGGCGAACACCTCCCGCAAGCGATCGACGACGTCGCGTTCGATCTTTTCCACATAGTACCGGCCGCCGTTCGAGCAGCTGCCCGATTCCTTGTGAGTGCTGCAACCACGCGCGGCCCGCTGCGATCAGAACCGAAGATCGACAGGCCGCCGCCGCATTGGCCGCACTTCAGCAGGCCGGACAGCAGACGCTTGTTCTTCGGCGCCTGTCGAGCATGGGGACCGCCCGTCGCTTCCTTGCGCTCCTTCGCGGCCTGAAACAATTCTTCGTCAATGCTGCGAAGGTGAGGGGCGTCGACAGTCTCGATCTTGTCGTCGCTGTTGATCCGCGACACTCGGCGGCCGGTCGAGGGGTCTTTGACCATATAGACGCGATTCCAGACGATCTGGCCGGCATAGATCGGGTTGCGCAGGATGCCATTGCCGCGCTGACCGTTGCCGTTGATGGTGGATGCATTCCATTGCTTGCCGCGCGGTGCGGCGATCCCTTCAGCATTGAGCGCAGCTGCGATCGAGCGCGGCGCAATGCCGGTGATATACATTTCGAAGATCCGGTGAATAACGTCAGCTTCCTGCTCGACGATTGCCAACTCTCCCTTTTTTCCCGCAACTGGCGCATAGCCGTAAGCCTTGCCACCTGCATTGCGTCCAGACCGTACGACGCCGGTCATTCCCCGCCTTACTTTCTTCGCGCCTTCTTCGCGCTGCATCTGGCCGACGATGCCGTACATGCCAATCTGGACGGTATCCATATGGCCACCGTTGACGCAGTTCATTTCGATGTCGCGAAATTTCAGTGGTCTTGTGGACGTGGGCGAGGTCAGCGATATCGCGCGAAATGCGATCGGGCGATTCCGATATGACGGCGTCGAACTCCTGACGCTCGGCAGCCTGCATCAGATTGGCGAGGCCGGGGCGCCCGAACATCGATGCGCCCGACTTCGCACGGTCGAAGAATTCATTAACAACCTCGAAACCGTGTCGCGTGGCATAGTCCCGGCAAAGGCTGATCTGATCCTCGACCGACTTGTCGTTCTGCAAATCGGTCGAGTACCGAGCGTAAATCACCGCGCGTTTCATTGCTTTGTCGCCTGCTTGTCCTCTGGAAGGTTTTCATTAGCTGGCGTTGGCGGGATCGCGTCAAGACGTGCCGAGGACGATCCTGGCGTACTGCGCGCGGTTCTTGCCCAAGGACAAAAGTGCGATCGCTTCAAAAATATTGGATAAGGTTTGGGACGATAAGCCGGAATTTGATTTTCGAGCAGCTTCCGAGAGCATTGTGAAGGTGACGCCTTGCGATGGGCGGTACAGGCGTCGACGATAGGCGAAGCCGACGCTGATTGTCGATATGCTTCCGGTTCATCGATCCTGCTGATCGACCTCGGCGTTTCAACAACTACCACTGGGTTCTCCCGCTTCGTTATCATGCGCGTGGCGCTTTGCGGCCGGCATGAACATCGCCAATCGTCAAGTTAATTTCGGGTACTGAGCGTTTAACTGTGTTAGATTACTTCAGGGGCGAAATATTGCCGATCTCTAAAGATCAACCTTCGAGATACGTGGATTTGTCGCCTATGGTCCATAGGCCCGTTGAGCGGATTCGCGATAACACAAATGAGGAGGAAAATAATGGCCGATTTTAGAGACCGCAAAAAGGCAATGGAAGACCAATACTTCCAGGACGCCGAGAGGACCCTCAAGCTCAAATCTCGTCATGACAGGCTTTTGGCGAAGTGGATCGCAGGCCTCATTGGTCGGGATGACGTTGCAGGTTACGCTGATGAAATCACTGATGCCCGCTTCAAAGGTGGTGGGGACGCTGGAGTTCTCTCGAAAGCTCTAGCTGATCTTCAAGCGGCAGGTCACAGTATCAGCGAGCAGGACGTCGCAGCGAAGATGCGCGAATTTATGGTCGAGGCCGCTGAACAGCTTTGAGCACGGCCATACGTCATCCTCTCCTCGTTTGAGGTCAAACGCCCTGCAATGATTATGGAAAGCTCCCGCCCGAGCCACATATGACATGGCGCAACTGCAGCGCAGGGTCAAGCCGGTCCATGTCCAAGCCTCCCCAGTCAAAGCCTCTCCTTAGCGATGCCGATGCGCCGGTTCGATCCCGGCCGCGCAAGCGCCGTGATCCAGCGCAGCCGAACCTGCCCCTTGATCCCATGCCTGTACGCATCGAGCCTTGTCTGGCGCTCACAAAAGCGAAGCCGCCAAAGGGACCTGACTGGGTCTTCGAAATTAAATGGGACGGGTATCGCCTCGCGGTGCACATAGAACCGAAGCGCGTCCGGATCATGACCAGGGGCGGGCATGACTGGACACATCGCTTTCCTGCGATCGCTGAGGCCGCCAAGCAGCTCGGCGTGGCGACGGCAATCCTTGATGGCGAGGCAGTCGTTCTCGATGAACAGGGAAGGCCGAATTTTGGACTGCTGCAGCAAGCACTCGGTGGCCGGGGCGGCAAGCGCAACTCAGGTGAAGCACTCTTCATGGCGTTCGATCTGCTTTATTTCGATGGTCGTGACCTGACCGAAATGGAGCTGTCGGCGCGACGCCATCTGCTCGAAGGGCTGATCACCGGCCAGGAGCGCGATGTTCGACTTTCCGAACAGGTCGAGGCCGACGGCGCGCAGCTGCTCGCCGCTGCCTGCGAGCATGGCCTGGAAGGCATCATTGCGAAGAATCGGCACAGCACCTATCGCTCCGGGCGCCTCGGCGACTGGGTGAAGGTGAAATGCCTCCAGAGCGACAGCTTTGTGATCGTCGGCTATGAGCTCTCCACGGTTGCACGCGCCGGCATTCGCTCGCTCATGCTGGGGGCGCGAAAAGGTAACGACCTAGTCTATGTCGGCTCGGTCGGGACCGGCTTCAACGAGCGCACCGCGCGAGAGCTGCGCGAAAAGCTGGATCGCATAAAGGTGAAAAGACCGACGGTCGAATACGAAGGCCGGCGGAAGGATATCGTTTGGGTGAGGCCGACGCTGATTGCCGAGATCGAGTACCGGGCGTGGACGCACGATGGAAACCTGCGGCATTCGTCATACAAGGGCCTGCGCGAGGTGCAGGACAATGCGGCAATTTACGAGATTGAATGATCGTCCTCCCACTCGTGATAGACAATTCAGGGCCGTGCCTTGTGACTAACTGGCATGTGATTTGCGGCCGCCACCCGGAAAAGCCACAGGAAACACTGTGGGGCTACAAGACGTCGCCAACCCATATTCAGCTTCATCTAACAAAAAAAGGCAATGACTTGCACTTCATGCCAGGTGAGTATTTGCCGCTCTATGATCGAGAAGGGCAACCGGTTTGGCTAGAGAGTCCGCTAAAATCTAAACTGGTAGATATTGCCGTAATCCCGATTATTTTTCCGGATGATTCTCTGATTCACCCCGCGAATGAGATCGCGCCATCTACCGGAACCGCACTTGAGCCGGGGATACCGGCACCGGCTCCAGGCAAACCATCGCGGTGAAGCAGATTGAGGCTTTAATCAATCGGCGCGGCCCAAAGGTTGCTCGTGAGATACTGGATGTTCTGGCAAATGCCGAACGTGGGCCGCTGACAGCAACTCAGATCAAGGCCGTCGAACTGCTGATGACCGACCCGGAATATGCCAATCTCATAACGCCAGATGATCTGACGAACGCCATTGTGGATCTGCTCTTCACGGCAGAAGACGAAGCAAAGATTTTCGCGGCTAGCCATAAGCTCACGTTCTGGAGAGCGCTGGCGATTACCTGGTTCAGGAAGTGCAGGAAGCGGAAGCATCCAATCGCTAAGGCGGCGTGAGCTTTTTGGCTGCCATCTTCGGGCCGTTGTTGTCCGCGGCCCGATTTTCCTTCCGTTTGTTTCGGTAGCGGTCTATCGCTTGTTTAAGCGCAATCTGCCATGTTCCCAGGCTGATCTCGGTCCGTTCATGCTGTCGGCTGTCGTGACCATTACGGTCCTCCGCTACCACACGTCCTTTGTCCGACCCGGAGACATCGGTAACAGGTCGTAGCCTGTAGCCGGTCGCGAAATTCCGGAAATCTGACACTGGGTTCTGGAATTTTCGAAAAGCATTTCCCGCCAGCGGTACAAGGCAGGCGCTTAATCTAGGGGCCGGTTGTACTGCTCGATCCGCATACAACGGCCAAGAGCCTCCGACAGCGCTTCAGGCGAGCGTTCGCCTGAGATCACCAGACCCACTGCTGTCGTCATGGCTACGCGGCCGCGGCCGCTCTCTATCAGGACACGATGATCTTCGCACCACTGGCGAACCACTGTTGTGACCAGCTCGATTTCATTTTCATTGAGCGGAAGAAGGTCTAGAAGAGACATCTATAGCCCCTCCAATAATGGCAAGAGCGCAACGAGTCTCTCAACCGGTCTCAGCCGTTAAACTCGGGGCCGGCAAGGCAGCATACGCCCGCCATGTCGTGATGCAATACGTTCATAGCGCACAGGAACCTTTTGATGCGCTTTGCATTTACCATGTGTCGCGCGACGAGCTCGCCCGTTAATCGCGGCTGGCGTGCGTCCCCGTTCGCCCAGCGAAGTCGCGTGATGCCTGTACTGTAGGATCCAGACAACCGCAGCCAGGATGCGGCAGGGCTCGTCTCAAACCCCTCAATGGCGAGCCCGGTCGTTGTCCCGCGGCAGACAAATTCGTCATCTTTGTGAATGCCCTGGCAGAGCGGTCAGCTCTCCATCACATAACTCGTGGCGTCGTCCTGCTTATCGCGCAGTCCCTTCTAAGAGGGACGCCGTCCGATGCGCGGGAAGCCTTCAGTTCGCATGCGCAAATAACGAACGGAATGCCGCAGAGGTGTCGAGCGCGGGCTACAATGGTGAGGCGATCTTTGCATCGTGGCTTTCGTGTCGGTTGATGAAATTAAGTCATCGGACGACTGGGAACTTTCAACCGCCTCAAATGTTGAGCAGAATGGATCGTGCGGCCAAGCTCTCCTGTAACCGTGCTTCCCTCTTGCACGTGGCTGTGCGGTCCGCCTCAATCTCCGAGCATCGGTATGATAGGGTACGGAAACCGTGGTCCGTATGATGCGTTGATCTTGTGAACGTCTCCCGGCGTTCCTCTTTGTCAACAAATAGCCCCGATGCGTTGGGGCTCTTTGTGGTGAAGGAGCGAAGTGATTACGCTCACCGAGACTCACGCGAGATATAAACTTCTGGCTCGATGGACACTACTCGGATGGCATCACCTATCGAGTTGAGCAGGATTGCCCCAGTGGTAGATGAGCTCGCATCGATCTCTGCCAACATGAGTAATTTTCAATCGGTTGCCATCATGATTGATGACGTCCGGTGCTTCCTTCCTGAGAACTGGGAAACCTATCGTTATCCCGATATTTCACAGTTGATCGACTGGGCGAAGCAAAGGGAATTCTATTGGCGAATAGAGCACGATATTTTCATTATGAAAAATCGTGTTTGACCCCTTTCGCGCGTCGCGCGGGCGCCAGGGAGCTCTCTTCTTCTCCCGCGCCGCCCGCGCTTGATGAGCGCCATTGTCACCCGTTATCATCAGTTCTCTTGTTATTTCTTGCTTCCCCGGGTTGGTAGGTGCTGGAACCAAGCGGGTGGCATTTTCGTTTTCCTTTCGGCGTTCAAAGAAAGGAAATCCAATGCAGGTCGTCGGAACACAGGTTATCCCCCTTGGGGGCGGGAAGGCTGGCTTTACGGTCGAATTCGTCGGCGACGGCGGCGAGGTCGTTTCCGTCCAGTTGAGGAACGATGCTGAACGCTCGCTCAATCGCCAGAATGCCATAGAAAAGGCGAAAGCACTGATGAGCCAGATCGCATCAGTCAAGACGCCGGAGGGCGGGACGATGAGCGTCAAGCTGAGCGCGCGCGCGTCTCACGATCGTTTGACGCTCGAGGAGCAGCTTGACGAGGGGCTCGAGGATACGTTTCCGGCCAGCGATCCAGTGTCGGTGACGGGCACGACTATCAAGCACTAAAATGAATGTCCTGGTAGTTCTGAATTCCCGTTCGATAGAGATTTAAAGAAAAGGCGAGCAGTTTGACGACTGCTCGCCTTTTTTGCCTATGTCATCAGCAACGGAACGCTGATGACAAGGCCGACGAGAATAACGGCGGTCGCGATCCGCAAAAGACGCATGCGCCGTGTACGCTCCCCGCTCCAATCATAGGTCATGGCCTGTCTCCTCGGGGCAAGGACTTAGCGCCCGGTAAACCGGGTTCAATAGCTATGACGCAACTTGCTTGCGTAAGGCTGATCTAATTTAATGCTTGAAAAATTAGCGAAATAACGACTTCAGCCGCCGAAGCGAAGTGCCCAGCGGCTGCCATTATGGGTCATGCGGATGACGGATAAGGGTTCGATATCCACAAGCCAGAAAGAGGAGAGCGGGGCCCGCAGCACGTTCAGGATAGCAGTGCGTATGAGCGCGGCATGACTGACGGCGACGACATGGCCGCCGAGCGTTGCTTGCATTTCCATCCATTCGGCCGGCCGCTCTGCGAGTTTTCTGATGCTTTCGCCGCCATGCGGTGCCGATTCCGGGTCGCTCATCCAGGCGAGCAGGTTGTCGGGCTCCTGCGTCTGCAGGTCGGCGATTGCCACTCCCCTCCACCGGCCGTAATCGCAGTCGGCAAGCAGCGAATCGGGAAGAGAGCTGAGCGAGAGCGCTTCTGCGGTTTGGCGCGTGCGCAGCGCCGGACTTGTGAGGACGCGATCGGCCCGCTGTAGCTGACCGGCAATCGCCCGCGTCTTCGCGACGGCGTTTTCCTCAAGCGGTTCGTCTAGCGGAAAGCGGCCGCTACGGCCGGCGCTCGTCAGGTCGTGGCAGATCCAGGTGAGCCGGGTATGCACGTTCCTTCGTTCTCCGGAAATGCGATGGGGAGCCAGATGAAGTCTCGTTGACAGTTCTCCGCGCGTAGATATAACGGTCATGTTGCGGGTTTGGAAGCCGGTGAAAATCCGGCGCGGTCGCGCCACTGTGACCAGTCTGCGAAAGCAGGCTGGAAGTCAGACCCTACCGTACAACGCTCTTTCTACTGAACGCGTCTTCCAGGAGGAAAACATGTCTGACACCACTTTCGCGCCCGTCGCAGCACCAGCGCCGATCCCGGTAGGGGAAATCCTGCCTTGGGCGATCTTCGGCGGTCTGCTGATGATCATCGCCATCTATTTCGTCGGCACGGAAGAGGGCGCCATGGCGCTGTTTTCCGGCGGCTACGTCCACGAGTTCGTGCATGACGGCCGCCACCTTCTCGGCTTCCCCTGCCACTAAAGGACGACAGACATGGTTGGAACTCTTTTGCTCCGTGGCATGCTCGCGGGGGCGGTCGCTGGCATTCTGGTGTTTGCCTTTGCCTATACATTCGGCGAGCCGCTGGTCGATCAGGCAATTGCCTTCGAGGAAGCCGCTGCCCAGGCCGCCGGCGAAGGAGCCGAGCCTGAACTCGTCAGCCGTGCCACACAGGCCGGTCTCGGCCTCTTCACCGGCGTGATGACTTATGCGATTGCTGTCGGCGGCCTCTTCTCGCTCGCCTTCGCCTTCGTTCACGGCCGTTTCAGCCAGCTCAGCGCCCGTGGCACAGCCGCGGTGATCGCGCTTGCCGCTTTCGTTGCAATCGTCCTCGTTCCTGCGGTCAAATACCCGGCCAACCCGCCGGCGGTCGGCAGTCCGGATACGATCGGCGTGCGCACCGAGCTTTTCTTCCTGATGATCGTCGTTTCCGTTGCCTCGCTCATCGCCGCGGTGGCGCTGGCGCGCAATCTTTCGGCACGTTTCGGCATTTGGAACGCTGCGATCCTCGCGGGTGCCGTCTATCTCGTCTTCATTGGCTTCGTTCAGTACATGCTGCCGCCGATCAACGAGATACCGGAGTATTATTCGGCGATGGTGCTCTGGCGCTTCCGCACGACATCGCTCGGCATGCACGTCATCCTGTGGGCGGCTCTCGGGATCGTCTTCGGAGCGCTAGCCGAACGCCGTCTGGCGCTGCGGGCGGGTATGCGTCCGGCGTTCCGGTGATCCGGACTTAGTGCGTTGCCTCTTAGTGGGCTCGTCAAAAGAGAACTCCTCATTCCTGTGACGAACACAGGGATGAGGAAACAATTGGCAACATTGCCGCGATCTCGTCAACCGATGAGGGCGAAGCGATGGGTGGCAAGACTAAGCCTGGCGGCACTTTTTTTGTCCGCCACCGGCAGCGCAATCGCTCACAGCAGCAACTCCGCTGGCAGCCATACCGGCATCCCGATCCCGGAAATCTCGCATGGCGAGATGGCGGTGATGGCGGAATACCGGGATCGGATCATCGATCTTGCCTCGCAGGCGACCGATACCAACGAGCCGTTCCGGCGGGTGCTGAACTATGCGCGGATCCAGTATTCTTACTGCTTCTGGGGCCGAATGCCCGGAAGTGTGACGGACGAGCGCAGCCCATTCAACGAATGCGCCCATGCTTATCTCGCGGCAACCAAGGCCGTTCTGATCGCCATGGGCGACATGCCGCGGGAAGCCGATGCCGCATCGGCGATCATCACAGATGCCGATGCCGAGATGGTACGGCGCGGACTTTCGCTGATCACCTGCCGCTTCAGTGGCGAGACATTCAACACGGCGAATGTCGTGCGCCCGCGCTGGAGCGAGATTCCGATGCACGCGGCAAGCATGGCGTCGCTATCGGCGCTTATGGGCATTCTCTTAGGCGTGTTCATTGCGGCCAAGCGCCTGCTTAGCGGTCAGTCGTCCGAATAGCGCTGCTCGCGCCACGGGTCGCCATACATGTGGTAGCCGTTCTTTTCCCAGAAGCCGGCGTGGTCGGCGGGGATGAGGTCGATGCGGCGAAGCCACTTGGCGCTTTTCCAGAAGTAGAGATGCGGCACGACCAAGCGCATTGGGCCGCCGTGATCGCGCGTCAGCGGCCGGCCTTCCCACGACGTTGCAAGGATCGCGTCTTCGGCTGCGAAATCGGCGAGCGGCAGATTGGTCGTATGGCCGTCATGGCTCGTCAGCATCACGTAATTGGCTTCCGGCTTCGGCATTGCGAGATCGAGAAGGTCGCGTGTCGAGACGCCCTTCCATTCGTTGTCATAGCGCGACCATGTGGTGACGCAATGAATGTCGCTGACCTTCGTGCTTTGTTCGAGCGTCTGAAAGGCGGTCCAGCTGAAGTCGAGCGGCGTTTCGACGAGCCCGCGCACCTCCAGCCGCCATGTGTCCAGTGAAATAACCGGCTGCTGGCCGAGGTCGAGAACCGGCCAGTTCTTGACGAGATGCTGGCCGGGCGGCAGACGCTCGGTTTCCGGACGGCTGATGCGGCCGGTGAGAAACTTGCCTTCGGCGGCCCAGCGGCGCTTCGAGGTGGTGAGTTTGCTGTCGGCGGGGTTCTGCTCGTCGCTCATGCAGGGTATCCTCATCGCGTTGGCGCAATAGGATATCCAGGCCCCGTGCGAGTCAAGACAATCCGCCTCTTGGAAATCCGGTATCCGGTCATTAGACTTGAAGTGTCGGGTATGCCTCTCGGGGGAGGAGGCGCAAAGGGGAGGAGCCGGACCTGTCGTCCAGACTCAGGCTGATATTCGCGCTGTTTTCGGTGCCGTTTGTCGTCTTCGCGTTCTTCTATTATGGCGGGGCGGTGGCGACGCGCGCCTATATGGGCGAGGCGTCATCCCAAGGCGGAACGGCGCTCAGGTTGGCGGTTTCCGCGCTCAGCGGCCACCTCAACCGCTATGAGGCGCTGCCAGCGTTGATTGCCGATCACGACAACATCAAGGAACTGGTCAGCCGCCCGGACGACCAAGCGTTGCGCGATGCGGCGAATCTCTATCTCAAGGAGATCAACGGGCTTCTGAAATCCTCCGATATCTATGTGATCAAGCCGGATGGCGAGACGATCGCGGCAAGCAACTTCGACCTGCCGGGCAGCTTCATCGGCGAGAATTTCAGCTACCGGCCCTATTTCCAGGATGCGCTTGCCGGGCGCCAGTCCCGGTTCTATGCGTTGGGAACCACCTCACTGAAACGCGGATATTACTTCGCCTCGCCGATCCATGCGGATGCCGAAATCCGCGGCGTTATCGTCTTCAAGGTCGATATCGACATGATCGAGGCTTCGTGGGGCGACGGCGAATACCGCATCTTCGTGTCGGATCCCGAAGGCATCATCTTCATGTCGGGCAAGCCGGGTTGGCTCTATAACGGCATTTTGCCGCTGACGGCAGACCGCATCGCGCGCACCGGAGCGTCCCGCCGCTACGCGAACGCGCGGTTGACGGCGTTGCCGATCACGCGCAGCCATTTCGAAGAGCATGAGCTGATGTCGCTTGTCGAAGAAGGCGTGCAAAAGGAATACCTCGTGCTCTCGCACTATATGCCGGCCGAGGACTGGACCGTGAACGTACTGATGGATACCGGTTCCATCCGCACGCAGGCGCGTACCGCGCTTGGCGCCGTCTTCCTCATTCTCTGCATCGCCGGGCTGGCGATCGCAATCTTCCGGCAGCGGCGGATGCGGCTCAACGAGCGCATGCATCTGCAGGCGGAAGCGCGCAACGAGCTGGAGCGGCGCGTCGAGGAGCGCACGGCCGACCTTGCCCGCGTCAACAGCCGTATCGAAGAGGAGATCGCCGAGCGGCGGCTGACCGAGCAGCAGCTTCGCCAGACTCAGGCCGATCTCATCCAGGCAGGCAAGCTCGCCGGGCTTGGCCAGATGTCGGCGGCGCTCTCGCACGAGTTCAACCAGCCGCTTGCCGCAGCAAAGACCTATACGGACAGCGCGGCCGTGCTCCTGGATCGCGGGCGGACGGCGGAGGCACAGGACAATATCCAGCGTATCGGCGGGCTCATTGACCGCATGGCATCCATCAGCAAGCATCTGCGCAACTTCGCCCGTAAGCCGAACGAGAAGCTCGGCCCGGTGCCGCTTGATGAAGCGATCCGCGATACGCTGGAGATCATCGCCTGGCGGCTGAAGGCGGCAGATGCCGACTTGCGGGTCGATCTCGGCCCCCGTCCGCCCGTCGTCCGTGCCGGGTCCGTGCGCCTGCAACAGGTTCTGGTGAATGTGATTTCGAACGCGGCCGATGCCGTTGAAGGTCTCGAAGACCGGCGGATCGAGGTGACGGCCCTGGAGGAGAAGGGCAAAGTGGTGCTGACGGTACGCGATCATGGACCGGGCGTGCCGGCGGCGATCGCCGAGCGCATCTTCGATCCCTTCTTTACAACCAAGGGCGTTGGCAAGGGACTGGGGCTCGGGCTTTCGATTTCCTACAATATCATCAAGGATTTCGGCGGCAGCCTGATGGCTGCCAGTCATCCGGAAGGAGGTGCCGTGTTCCGCATCGATCTGCAATCGGCGGCCGGTATGATGCCAGAGGCGGCGGAATGAGCGAGCAGAAGATCTTGCTGGTGGACGACGAGGAGGAGCTGCGCCGGTCGACGGCGCAGGCACTGGAGCTTTCGGGCTTCAGCGTCGAGACGTTTTCCACCGCCGACCATGTGCTGGAGCTGATCGGCTATAGTTTTGCAGGGGTCGTCGTCAGTGATATCCGGATGCCCGGCACCGACGGCATGACGCTGATGCAGAAGATCCGCGAGATCGACGTGGAAGTGCCGGTTATCCTCGTCACGGGCCATGGCGATGTGCAGCTGGCGGTAAAGGCGATGCGCGAGGGCGCCTATGATTTCATCGAAAAGCCGTTCACGCCGCAGATGCTGGCGGGAGTGATAAGGCGGGCCATGGAGCGCCGCAGCCTCGTGCTGGAAAACCGCGTGCTCAGGGCCGTTGCCGGGAAACGCGACGATATCGAAGCGCGTCTGCCGGGCCGCACGCAGGTGATGGTGGATTTGCGCTATCGCATCCGCGCGATCGGGGCGAGTGATGCCGATACGTTGATTGTCGGCGAGACGGGAGCGGGTAAGGAGGTCGTCGCGCGGGCGCTGCATGACATCAGTGCCCGGGCGAGCCGGCCGTTCATAGCCATCAACTGCGCGGCGCTGCCCGCAAACCTGATCGAGAGCGAACTTTTCGGCCACGAAGCCGGTGCGTTTCCCGGTGCAGTGCGGCCTCGCTATGGCAAGTTCGAGCACGGGCGCGGGGGCACGATCCTGCTCGATGAAATCGGGTCGATGCCGTTTGATTTGCAAGCGAAATTCCTGCGGGTGCTGCAGGAGCGGGTCATCTCCCGCCTCGGCTCGAACGACATCGTGCCGCTCGACGTGCGCTTCATCGCGACCAGCAAGGTCGATCTCGAAGTCGAAGTCGCTGCGGGACGCTTCCGCGCCGACCTTCTCTACAGACTGAATGTCGCGACGCTGCACGTACCGGCACTGGCGCAACGGCGGCCGGATATCCCGCTGCTGTTCCTCCAACTCGTCCGCGAGGCGGCCGCACGCTACGGCCGTGACGAGATGGCGGTACCACCCGAGGTGATTTCCGACATCGCCCAGCGGGATTGGCCTGGCAATGTGCGCGAGTTGCGCAATGCCGCGGACCGCTTCGTGCTCGGCCTCGACGGAGAGCGGCAGTTGGGCGAGGTCAGCGGCCTTGCCGATCGAGTCGCGGAGTTCGAGCGCAGCGTCATCGCCAGTGCGCTTGTAGCGCATGGCGGCAGCCTCAAACCGGTCTACGAGTCGCTGCAGATCTCCCGGAAGACACTGTACGAAAAGATGCAGAAATACGGGCTGGACAAGAAGCTACTCGTCTCCGAGTAGGCGAATGGGTGGATTTCCACACATCATCAAACCCGTTTGTTTCCGAATCGACCCATGCTGCGCCGCACACGTGAGGAATTCGCGCGAAGGGGAGGGCAGGGCTGATTGCGGTAGCAGGTTCAGGACGTGCTAATGGCCCTATTCGCATTGGCGCGTGGGAAGCGTCGGTGGTATTTTGTTTTCATCAGGGAGGAAAAAGATGAAAATCCTGAAAGCCATGCTTGGCATGACGGCGGCCGTTGCCGTCTCGCTTCTCGCAAACGGCGCATCCGCGCAGACCTATCCAGAGCGCACTATCACGATGGTCGTGCCCTTCTCGGCCGGCGGCCCGACCGATACGGTTGCCCGCCTCGTTGCCGAATCCATGTCCAAGGATCTCGGCCAGCAGATCGTCGTCGAGAACGTCGGCGGCGCGGGCGGTACGCTCGGCGCGGGACGGGTGGCCGCAGCCAGCCCGGATGGTTACACCATCCTCCTGCACCACATCGGCATGGCGACCAGCGCCACGCTCTACCGCAAGCTTGCCTATGACACGCTCGGCTCCTTCGATTATGTCGGCCTCGTCACCGAGGTTCCGATGACGATCGTTGCCCGCAAGGATCTGGAGCCGAAGGACCTGAAAAGTCTGATCGATTATGTGAAGGCGAACAAGGACACGGTGACCTACGCCAATGCCGGCATCGGTGCCGCCTCGCATCTTTGCGGCATGATGTTCATGAGCGCGATCCAGACGCCGTTGACGACTGTCCCTTACAAGGGCACTGGCCCGGCGATGACCGATCTTCTCGGCGGCCAGGTCGACTTCATGTGCGACCAGACGACCAACACGACGAAGCAGATCAAGGGCGGCACGATCAAGGCTTACGCCGTCACCTCGCCGAAGCGTCTCGACGTCCTGAAGGATATCCCGACGGCCGTCGAAGCCGGTCTGCCCGGTTTTGAAGTCGGCATCTGGCACGGCATCTACACACCGAAGGGTACGCCGGCAGAGGTCAACGAGCGTCTGTCGAAGTCGCTGCAAGTGGCGTTGAAGGACCAGAACGTTGCAGCTCGCTTCGCGGAACTAGGCACTGCGCCGTCGGCGGAAGCCGACGCTACGCCTGCCGCCCTGAAGGCGAAGCTTGAAGGCGAAATCGCTCGCTGGAAGCCGGTGATCGACGCTGCCGGCGAGTATGCCGACTGAGGCGTAGTGCCATTTGGCCCCCTCACCCTAACCCTCTCCCCGCTGGGGAGAGGAGACTCTGGTAAGCATTCGGCATGACTTCCGTGAGCGGGAACAGTGCCACACGTCCCTTCTCCCCGGCGGGGAGAAGGTGGCGGCAGCCGGATGAGTGAGAACCACTTGCGCTGAGGGAAACCATCTCCAACCTACGGAGACACCATGAAATCGGTTAGTTTCGATGCCACCAATGTCATCTGCGGCGCACTACTCGTCGCGACGGGCGCATTTTTTGCGATCCAATCCTACAGTCTCGATTTGGGGACGACGCTCCGCATGGGCCCGGGCTACTTCCCGCTGCTGCTTTCAGCGGTGCTGATCATTCTCGGCGCGGCCGTCTTTGTTCAAGCGATCCGCGCGCAGGGCGAGCCGATGGGGCCGCTTGCCTGGCGCGGCATGCTGTTCATCCTGCCTGCGCCGATCTTTTTCGGGCTGACGGTCCGGGGGCTGGGATTCGTGCCTTCGATCTTCCTGACCGCTTTCATTGCCTGCTTCGCCTCGCATCGGATGACGGTGCTCCGCGCGATTTTGCTCTCGGCTCTGCTGACGGCCTTTTCCGTCGGTGTTTTCAGTTACGGTCTCGGATTGCCGTTCGAGCGTTTTGGCCCCTGGGTCCGGTTCTAGGAGGCCGCGATGGAACTTTTCAGCAATCTGGCACTCGGTTTCGCGACGGCGGCAACGCCGGCCAATCTTCTTTTCTGTCTGATTGGCGTTCTGCTCGGTACGCTGATCGGCGTGCTGCCCGGCATCGGCGCCACGGCGACGATCGCCATGCTTCTGCCGATCACTTTCCAGCTTGAGCCGGTGTCTTCGCTCATCATGCTCGCCGGCATTTATTATGGCGCACAGTATGGCGGTTCGACGACGGCGATCCTGATCAACATGCCAGGCGAATCCTCCTCCGCGGTGACCGCCATCGACGGCTACCAGATGGCGCGGCGCGGCAGGGCGGGGGCGGCGCTTGCGATCGCAGCACTCGGTTCCTTCTTCGCCGGCACGGTTTCGACCTTCCTTGTCGCGATCTTCGCGCCGCCGCTGACCGATATCGCCTTGCGCTTCGGCGCTGCGGAATATTTCTCGCTGATGGTTGTCGGCCTGGTGTCGTCGATCGCGCTCGCCCACGGTTCTGTCATCAAGGCACTGGCGATGGTGGTGCTCGGGCTGCTGCTGGGCCTCGTTGGCACGGATATCTATACCGGCACACCACGCTTCACGCTCGGCATCCGCGAATATGCGGACGGCTTGAATTTCGTGGCACTTGCTGTCGGTGTCTTCGGCATCGCCGAAATTCTGCGCAACCTGGAAGGGGAGAAGAGCCGAACGGTTCTGATAGCAAAGGTCTCCAGCCTGCTGCCTTCACGCGAAGAATTCAAGGAGATGATCGCGCCAGTGCTTCGTGGCACAGCGATCGGCTCGGCTCTCGGCATCCTGCCAGGCGGCGGCGCGATCCTCGCGTCCTTTGCCTCCTATACGGTCGAAAAGCGGATCTCGGACAAGCCGAAGGAATTCGGCCAGGGTGCAGTTGCCGGCGTCGCAGGCCCAGAGTCGGCCAACAATGCCGGCGCGCAGACCTCGTTCATTCCGCTTCTCACACTCGGCATCCCGGCCAATCCGGTGATGGCGCTGATGATTGGTGCGATGATCATTCAGGGGATCGTGCCGGGACCGAACGTCGCGACCGAGCAGCCGGCGCTCTTCTGGGGCATCATCGCCTCGATGTGGATCGGCAATCTGATGCTCGTCGTCCTCAACCTCCCGCTGATCGGGCTCTGGGTGAAGCTCTTGACGGTGCCTTACTACGTGCTCTTCCCGATCATCATGGCCTTCTGCTCGATCGGGGTCTACAGCGTCAATTCCAACGTCTACGACCTCTATGCCGTCGCCTTCTTCGGGTTCATCGGCTACCTCCTCGCCAAGCTCAGATGCGAGCCGGCGCCGTTGCTGCTCGGTTTCGTGCTGGGTCCGCTGCTCGAAGAAAACCTGCGGCGGGCGATGATCCTTTCGCGGGGCGATCCGATGACCTTCGTTTCGCGGCCGATTAGCGCGGTCCTTCTTGCGATCGCCGCGGCAGTCCTCATCGTCGTCTTCCTGCCGAGCGTGAAGAAGAAGCGCGAAGAGGTCTTCGTCGAGGAGGGTTGAAGTTCGCCGCTCTTTGTTGAACAAAGGATAACCCGACGCGGGCGCCGTTTTGGCGCCCGTTTCGCATGACAGGACATCCAGGCCCATGAACATCCCCGCACGGATCAAGGACGATCTGGCCTTTCTCACATCGCTGCGCCGCGATCTGCATGCCCATCCGGAGCTCGGCTTCGAGGAGGAGCGCACGAGTGGCATCGTGGCGAAGCTGCTGGAGGAAGCGGGCATCAAGGTGCATCGCGGGCTTGGCGGCACGGGGGTCGTTGGCACACTGCAAGTGGGAAACGGCACGCGAGTGATCGGCCTTCGCGCGGATATGGATGCGCTCGCGATGCCGGAGATCGCCGAGCGACCGTACAGATCGACCATGCCCGGCAAGATGCATGCCTGCGGACATGATGGACATACCGCGATGCTGCTCGGCGCGGCGCGTCATCTGGCAGCGAGCACGGGCTTTTCGGGCACCGTGCATTTCATTTTCCAGCCGGCAGAGGAAGGCAGAGGTGGTGCAAGGCGGATGGTGGAAGAGGGGCTTTTCGAACTCTTCCCTTGCGATGCCGTCTACGGTCTGCACAACCTGCCGGGGCTTGCCGTCGATGAGATTGCGGTGGTCGAAGGGCCGCAGCTTGCCTCTTCGGATAGCTGGCGCATCACCTTTCGCGGGACGGGCACGCACGGCGCAAAGCCACATCTTGGACGCGACCCGATTACCGCAGCAGGCACATTCCTTGCCTCGCTGCAGACGATCGTCGGCCGTGTCGTCGACCCGCTGCAGCCAGCCGTCGTCAGCGCATGTTCACTGCAGGCGGGTGACCCGAAGGCGCTCAACGTGATCCCGGACGTGGTCGAGATCGGCGGGACCGCGCGGGCCTATTCCGCCAACGTGCGCGACCAACTTGAGCAGGAGATCGGCCGCCTCGCTGAGGGTACGGCGGTGATGTACGGCATTGCCGCTGACTATCAATTCGAGCGGCGCATTCCGCCGGTCGTCAACGATGCCGACGCGACGCAGCGGGCGGTGGCTGCCGCACGGGCGGTGTTTGGAGAGAAGGTGCGCACCAGCTTTCCGCCTTCGACGGCTGGGGACGACTTCGCCTTCTTCGAACAGAATGCGCCGGGCTGTTACGTGTGGCTCGGAAACGGGCCTGCCATTGATGGCGCTCTGCACCACAATACCGCTTATGACTTCAACGATGATGCGCTTGGGTATGGTGCGGCTTATTGGGTGAAGCTGGTGGAGCAGGAACTGGTGGCGTAGACAGTTTTGCGGTAGCCCTTTCTTCTCCCCAGCGGGGTCTGAAGGACAGATCGAGACCGTTGGCCCGACCCTGGTCGGCCCAAAGGGCTGGATGAGGGGGAGCGGCAACTCCCGCGTCAGCTACAAAACTTCCAACACCGGTCCCTCGAGCAGCTTCCCGGTCAAAACATCTGCAATCCCCCGATCCGTCTGATGCGGACCGGCGTTGCAGGCGAGCGTTGCGCCGAAGCAGGCCTTGAAGACGAGGTAGGGTGGCTGCCAGTCGACGATCTTTTCCATTGCCTTGCGGATGTTGCGGAAGGCGGAGGCGGTGTCCTCCAGCGAAATTTCGGTGACGAGGCCGGAAAGCGGCAGGGGGAGCACTGCTTCGATCTGGCCATCCCTGGCGACGGCCATGCCGCCGCCGGCGGCGATGACGGCGTTAGCGGCAGCCGCCATATCCTGCGTATTGCCGCCAAAAACGGTGAGGTTGTGGCTGTCGTGCGAGACCGTGGTGCAGAAAGCGCCCCGCCATTCACCCCAGCCCGTCAGGAACCCAATACGCGGGCGGCCATCCGCCTTGCCATGGCGATGGGCGACCGCGATCATGGTGCTGCCCGTCGGCGGCACGACGAAGCCGTCTTTCACCTCGGCTTCGGCCTCGCCCCATTGCGTGAAGCGCGGTTGGTCGATCGTGGCGACGCGGACGCGGTGGCCTTTCGACGGCATTTTGAAATCGTCTTCGCTCAGCGGTGAGAGTTTCACAGAATTGACGAGCGGCGTCGCGTCGAGCGAATGGACCGGCGTAGTGAGCCTGCCGTTCTGTGCCATCACGCGGCCGTTGGCAATGACCGTGCGAGCCTTGAAATCCTGCAGGTCTTCGAAGAGGACGATATCCGCGCGGCGCCCGGCGGCGATCAGCCCGAGGTCCGTGCGCTTCAGCCGCTGGGCGGCATTGAAGGTCGCGGCACAAAGCGCCCATTCCGGCTTCAGACCGTAGCGCACCAGACGGCGGATGACGTCATCCAGGCCGCCATCCCTTTCGAGCTCATCCGGGAAGACATCGTCGGTGCAGAGCGTCACCGTCGGTGGCATGTGGCCGATGCCGTTCAGCGCTTCGACGAATTCCTCCAGGAGATGATCATGCGAACCGCGAAGCTCGATCGTCATCCCGGCGGCGAGCTTGGAAAGAAGGTCGGCGCCGGAGGTCAGCTCGTGATCGGAGGTGATGCCGGCCGCCATGAAGGCGTTGAGGTCGGCGCCTTCCAGGCCCCGGGCATGGCCGCAGACGAGCTTTCCGGAGGCGAGGCCGGCATTGACAATTGCGCTCATGCGCGGATCGCCATCGATGACGCCGCGCATGTTCATGACTTCGGCGACGCCGCCGAGCGCCGGCGAGCGCAGCATCCCGGCAATCACCGGAGCATCAAAGTCGGCGCCTGCCATTTCCAGATCGGGCACCGAAGGCACGCAAGATGGTGCGAGCAGGATCATGCGCAGCGGCAGAGCGCGGGACGCCTCGATCGCCCAACGTACGCCGTCAAGGCCTTGCACGTTGGCGAATTCGTGCGGATCCCAAAGGATCGTCGCCACACCGCGCGGCAGGACCGCCGCGGTATATTCGGCGGGCGTTACCATCGAGCTTTCGATATGCATATGCGTATCGATCAGGCCGGGTGTAACGAACGTGCCACTGGCATCGATGATTTCGGTCGCGTCGGTGCGGCTGCCCGGCGCATGCACGCTGGCGATCAGCGCACCGACGAGGCCGATGTCCGCATCGCGGAAGCGGCTGGTGACGACGTCGAGCAGTTTGCCGCCGGCGATCAGCACGTCGAATGGAGCCGCACCCCTCGCGGCCGCAACGGCGCGGGCGCGCAGCGAAGGATCATTGATATCTGCGGGTTCCCGGCCAAGTTCAGCGTTCATTTGCGGGCCTCATTGACCAGGGCTGCGAGGATGATGGTGCGCGCCCTATCGGCATCGATATTAGCAGCGAACTGGGTGTTGAACGTGGCATGCGTGGCGCGCGTTTCGACGACCGTGCGGCCGCGGGTCAAAGACCCTGCCAGCTCGACATCGATGCGGGCAGCGCGGAAGCTCACCGCATCCGGTGCCACGAAGGCGACGGCGGCACACGGATCATAAATCGCCATGGCCGGGCGGCCGCGGCTGGTGCCAATGCGGATGTAACCGGCAAGCATGTCGGCGAGCAAGTCGGCGTTGGCGCCACCGGCGGCACGTACAGGCTGGACGTATTCCGGCTCGGCGAGCACCTTTCGGCAGAGGTCGAGATCGACCATCCGCAGCGGCAGGCTGTGGGCAATGACGATCGCGAGTGCTTCGGGATCGGCAAAGGCGTTGAATTCCGCCGAGGCCGTATGATTGCCAGCGGTGACGCCGCCGCCCATCCAGGTGAGTTCGGTGATGCGGGCGGCAAGATCCGGACGTGCGAGTGCTACGGCCGCGATATTCGTCAGCGGGCCAAGGGCCAGTATGCGCCGCGGACCGTCAGCCTCAAGCCAGCGGCAGAGCGCGGTGAAGGCGTCGCTTTGCGGAAGTGCCGGGGCGTACGGCAGGCCTTTGCCAATGGTGGGTATACCGATATCGCCGAGGATTGCCTGTGCAGTTTCGAGCTTTCCAAGAACGGGCTGAGCGCGGCCGGTATGGATGGGGAACGTCCAGCCGAAGGCTTGCGCGGCGCCTGCGGCATTCGCCTGCACCTGCGGCAGCGGCGTATTGCCGAAGACGAGCGAGACGCCGTCGATCTTGAGTTCGGACTGACCGACCACCAGAATGGCGGCGATGTCGTCAAAACCTATGTCAGTATCGATCCAAACACCCATGATCGTCACCCGAAACGCGAGAGGGTTGCCGCCGCTGCAAGCGGCAGGTCGAAGGAAAGTGCTGCGCCCATTTCGTGAGGTGGCCAGCTGGCATCCACTTCGGCCTTGATTGGCCCGAGCGGCGTATCCAGCAGATATTCACGCGTGCCGCCGGCAAAGGAGGTGCCGCGCACGGTGCCCTGGAAAGGACCGGAACCAAGGGCGACCGCGCTCGGCCGCCAGGCGAGCCCTGCTGCCTGTGGGGCAGAAGCGGGGAGTTCAATGGCATCGTTCGGTGTGACAAGCCTGCCGTTTTCCAGCTTGAAGACATTCTCGAAGCCGACGAAATCGGCGACGAAGGCGGAGACCGGCTTGTTGTAGATTTCCTCCGGCGTGCCGATTTGCTCGACGCCGCCGTTCAGCATGACCACGATGCGGTCCGCAAGTGCCAAGGCCTCCACCTGGTCGTGGGTGACGAAGATCATGGTGACGCCGGTTTCCCTCTGCACGCGCTGCAGTTCGGCGCGCATTTCCAGACGCAGGCGGGCGTCGAGGTTGGAGAGCGGCTCGTCGAGCAGCAGCACCTTCGGCTCCATGACCATGGAACGGGCAAGCGCCACACGCTGCTGCTGGCCGCCGGAGAGTTCTGCAGGCTTGCGATCGGCGAACTTGGCAAGGCCGACAGACTTGATGCCGGCGCTGACCTTCGCATCGAGATCCTTGCCGCCGATGCCCTTCAAGCGCAGGCCAAACGCGACGTTCTCATACACCGTCAGATGCGGGAAGAGGGCATAGGACTGGAAGACGAGGCCGACGGCGCGCTTGTTGGCCGAAACGTGGGTGATGTCGACGCCATCGAGATTGATGCGACCGGAGGCAGGCGTGAGCAGACCTGCAATGGAGCGCATCGTCGTTGTCTTGCCGCAGCCCGACGGGCCGAGCAAGGCGACGAGTTCGCCTTTGCCGACCGAGAGGTCAAGGTCCTTCACCGCGATGGTATTGCCGTAGGCCAGCGTCAGCTTTTCTAGTCGAAGATAGGCATCATACATAGCGAGAGAATCCCAGGAAGCGTTCGGCGAGGAAGACGATGCCGATGGAAAGGAAGGCGAGCAGCGAGGAGAGTGCTGCAATTGACGGATCGTAGGTGGTTTCCATGTAACCCAGCATGTCGATCGGCAGGGTGCGGACGCCGGGGCCGGACAAAAAAAGCGAGACTGGCACCTGGTTAAAGCTGGTGACGAAGCCGAGGATGAAGGCAGCTAGGATGCCGCCGCGGATATTCGGCATCACGACGCGGAAGAAAGCGCCAAGACGCGAGGAGCCGAGCAATACGGCGGCCTCCTCGATGTCGGAGCGCAGATTATCAAGGCTCGCGGAGACGACGCGCACGGCATAGGGCAGGACGAGCGCCGTGTGAGCGAAGAAGAGCGCCAGCGTGATGTTGAAGCCGAAAGGCACGACGAGATAACGCAGCATGGCAAGGCCGACGATGATGCCCGGTACGATAATCGGTAGGGAGACGACGGTTCGGACCGTTTCACCGAAGGGCAGCGAATAGCGCGACAGAGCGTAGGCCGCGGGAATGCCGAGCACGAGGGCGGCGAGCGTTCCGAAGACGGCGAGCAACATCGACATCGAAAAGCTGTCGCGGAAGCTCTCAATGGTGAAGACCTTGAACACCCAGCGAAGCGAAAGGCCCTGCGGTGGAAAGGAGAGTGTATCCCCGGCCGAAAGCGACGCGGCGATGATGATCAGGAACGGCCCAATCAGGAATGTGAGCACGAGGAAAAGCACGATCGGCGGGAAAAGGCGAGCGGTCATCGCTTGTTCCTCGCGGTTGCCAGGCGCTTCAGCAGGATGTTGGCGGCAAAGCTCATAACGATCAGCATGAAGGCGATGACGCTTGCCGAAACGAAGTTGTTGGCGACCGAGACCTGCTGGTAGAGCAGCGTCTCGAGCATCAGCACCTTGGAACCGCCGAGCACGGCGGGCGTGATGTAGGCGGTGAGCGAGCCGGTGAAGACGAGGGTTCCGCCAACGACGAGGCCTTCACGGGTTAGCGGCAAGATGACCTTCCAGAAGACCTGGAACCAGTTGGCACCGAGCACGCGGGCCGCCGGGATCGCATCCTTCGGCATGTTTTCAAGCGCGCTGACCAGCGACAGGATCATCAACGGCAGGAAGAGTTGCAGCAGGCCGATGAAGACGGCGGTCTCGGTGAAGAGTAGGCGCAATGGTTCGCCGCTGAAACCCATGCCGGTCACGACCTTGTTGACGATACCGGTGCGGCCGAGGATGACGATCCAGGCATAGGTACGGGCAACGGGGGAAATCATCAGCGGCAGGGTGATGAGGCCGATCATCCGTCCCTTGCCTTTGGGCGGCAGGTTGACGATGACGAAAGCCGCGGCATAGCCGATGACCGCGGAGACTGCCGTCACCTCTAGACCAAGCTTGAAGGTGCGGATGAAGACGGTGCGGTTCAGCGTGCCGGAAAAGAAGTCGCCATAGGCGGAAAGCGTCCAGGCGCCTTCCAGCCGAAAACCTTCCGAAAGCAGGATGGCAACGGGCAGCAGAAAGACCATGGCGGCAAAGACTGCTGCGGGCAGGGCGAGCGCCAGAGCTTCTGCTCGGTTCTGAAACATGATGCGTCTTTCGGAATTGGCGGGAGACAGCGGGAGAATGGTCCCGGTAGACCGGGACCAGATGTCACGAGCGCGTTACTGGCCGACCTTGGCGTTCCACTCTTTGAGCCACGCGTCTCGATTGTCGAGCGCTGCGGCGGACGGAATGAGCTTGAGGCTCTTGGCGGTGTCCTCGCCATAAGTGAGGTTGTTTGCGGCGGCTTCGGAAACCTTCACGTCCTTGTTGGCCGGGCTATCGATCAGCTTTTCGGCAAGTTTCGTCTGGATGTCGGTCGAGAGCCAGAAATCCATGAACTGTAACGCCAGATCCTGGTTTTTCGCGCCCTTGGTGACGACCATTACGTTCATGCCACCCGTCTGGCCTTCCTTCGGCGTTGCCCAGGCGACCGGAACGTCGAGCTTGGTGAATCCCGCCCAGGAGAAACGGCCGATCGGGGCTGCCCAGATTTCCTCTTGCTGCATCAGCTGTACAAGCTGCGAGGATTTTTCGTAGAAGGTGACGATATCGTCCTTCTTCTCGCCGACAGCTTCGATCGGACCCTTGAGGTCGGCCGTGTCCTTGCCGAGCGCCAGGCCGAGCATGTAGAGCGCCGGCGGTCCCTGATTGGTGGTCACGTTCGGGAAGGCGACGTGGCCGACATATTCCGGCTTCAGAAGATCGGCCCAGGACTCGATCTTCATCTTGTCCGAGCGGTAGGCGATCGACGTGGCGTAAAATGTATAGCCGACGCTCATGCCGTCGCTGTTCGGGTCCTTGGCGAGATCATAGAGCTTGTCGAAATTGGTGAGCTTGGCAGTGTCGATCTTGTCGATCAATCCCTTGCGGGAGGCCGAAAGCGCGTCTGCCATGGAGACGACCGCCATATCGACGACCGGGTTTGTCTTGTTCGCCTCCAGCTTGGCCAGGCGCTCGACGCTGTTGCCCGTCTCGACGACGAGCTTGCAGCCGCATTGCTGCTCGAAGGGGTCGTAGACCAGCGTCTTGAAGTCGTCCTGCGCAAAGGCATAGACGGAAACGGTAAGCGTCCGCTCCTGCGCCATGACGCCGAACGGGACAAGCGCGAGCAGCGCTGCCGATGCGATGAGGGATGTCTTCATGTCAGGAGTTCTCCATCTGCAGGTTTTCTTGAGCCGGGGCTCACCGGCCCGGATGATTGGCGGGCAATCAGTTGCATGGGCACGCGGTCATTCTCCGCGGTTACGAGTGCGCCCTCCCGGGTGCTGTTTGTTTTTATGCTGTCGAGCAAAGCCGAAACGGCGATCGCGGCGATTAGGTCCATGTCCATTTTTACCGTGGTGAGCGCGGGTGTTATCACCGGAGACCAGATGAGGTCGTCGAAACCGGTGACGCTGGCCTCGGCAGGCACATCGATGCCGTCGCGCTGCAGCTCCGTGAGTGCTCGCAGCGCCTGAAGATCGGACAAGGCGGCAAAGGCGGTGAACCCCTCCTCGACTTTTTTTGCCAGGCCGAGAGGACAGCCACTGCCGGCACGGTGCTCGAGCTTTTCGATCCAGAGCGTTTCGGCGCTCATGCCCGGGCGAAGGCCCGAACGGATGCCGCCCGACCGGTCGTTCTGCACGTTTGATTCCGGATTGTTGCCGATGATGAGGATCCGCTTATGGCCGAGATCGGCAAGGTGGGCGGCGATCAGCTGGCCGCCCTGCCAGTGATCGGCGGCAACCGTATTGCCGGGGGTTGATGGCGTGTCGATGACGGCCACAGGACAGCTTGCCGCGGATATGCGCGTTGCGCGGCGGGGCACGATGACCATGCCGTCGACGCCGCGCTCGACCAGCCGGTTGATCGCCTCCGTCTGCGCCGAGACATTGCCGCGCGAATCGGCGATCAGCACGCCGTAACCGGCAGAAGCGGCTGCAAATTCGATTGCCTGCGCAATCTTGGGAAAGAGGGGGTTTGCGATATCCGGAAGAACGAGACCGAGCACGCCGCTTCGGCCGGTGCGAAGCGCCCGCCCTGCCTGGCTTGGAACATATCCAAGTTCCGCGGCATGTTCCCTGATCTTTCCGGCTAGCTGTTCCGAGACGCGCCCCTTGCCGGAAAGCGCGTTCGACACCGTTGCGACCGACACGCCAAGCGACGTGGCAATCCTGCTGAGGTTTGGTGCCGGGCGCAACTGAGCCATGGTTTTCATAGTGCTTTGATTAATCGTTTAATCATACCTACCTGAGGCGTGGTGACTTGTCGAATCCATTTTATGGGATGGCGCGGTTGCACACGGGAATTTTCGAGAAGCAATAAAAAAGCCCCGCATTGCGGGGCTTTTTGTCACTCGTAGAAATGGCTTGCTCAGCTCTTTGTGGGTCCCTTTGCCACAGCGGCGGAGACGGCGTTGACCTTGCCGCCCGGGGCATAGCCGCCGCCGATGGCGACGTTGAGCGAGACGTAGTCCTTGGCCATCTGCTGCACCGAAGCGGCAAGACTTGCCTGGGCGAGCGACACCTGGCGCTGGGCGTCGAGCACGTCGAGCAGCGAGGAGGCGCCGTCCTTGTAGCTCGCCGTCGACAGTTCCAGCGATTCCTGCGTCGTCTTGACCTGGGCGCGCAGCGCTTCCACCGTCTGGGCGTCGCGGCGTACCGCCGACAGCGCGTTCTCCACCTCCTCGACGGCGTTGAGCACTGCCGCCTTCCAGGCGAGATAGGCGGTTTTGGCGTCCGACTTGGCGATGTCGACATTGGCGCGCAGGCGGCCGCCGTCGAAGATCGGCAGGCTGAGCGTCGGGCCGAACGACCAGGTGGTCAGGCCGCCGCCGCTGCCGCCGGCCGGGTTGACCCAGGTCGGCGAGATCGCGCCGGAGAGCGAGATCGACGGATAAAGCTGCGATTGGGCGACGCCGATATTGGCGGTCGCCGCCGCCAGATTGCGCTCGGCCACGCGGATGTCGGGACGGTTGCGGATCAGGTCGGCCGGAATGCCGGAGATGATGCCGGCACGGTAGATCGGCTGGGAAGCACCCTTCTGCAGCTCGGCCATCAGCGCCGACGCCGGCAGACCGAGCAGCGTGGCGATGTGATGCGCCGAGACGCGGAAGTTGGTTTCGAGATTAGGGATTTCGGCCTGCGTCGACTGCACCAGGCCCTCGGCCTGGACGACGTCGAGCCTGGAGGCTGCCCCGGCTTCCAGCTGGAACTTGGTGAGGTCATAGGTCTCCCGGCGCGATTGCAGGTTGGCCTTCGACAGCGCGATGCGCTCCTGGAAGAAGCGGGCGTCGATATAGGTCGAGACGAGGTCCTGCAGGAAGGCCAGCCGCGCGACGTCGGCGCTGGCATAGGCCGAATCGAGCGAGGCAAGCGCGCTTTCCTTGGAGCGGCGGTACTGGCCGAAGAGGTCGAGCAGCCAGGAGACGTTGGCGTCGCCGCCGGTGGTGTTGGTGGCGCCCACCCGGGTGCGCTCCGAGCCCATCTGGCCCGACACCGTGTGCGAGGCGCCGACCACCAGGCTCGGCAGCGAGCCGGCGCCGGCAACCGTCACATTGGAGGACGCCGAATTGATGCGCTCCATCGCCTGCAGCACGTCGAGGTTCTGGTCGATGCCGCGCGCCACCAGGCTGTCGAGCTGCTTGTCGCGATAGGCCGACCACCAGGCCACCGTCGCAACATCGCCGATCTCCTTCTTCCCGCCCTCGCCGAACTTTGCCGGCAAAGGCATCTCAGGCGGCGTGTGATCCGGGCCACTCACGCAGCCTGCAAGCAAAAGCAAAAGTGCCGGTGTGGCAAAACGAAGAGATACCATTCATTTCTTCCTGTAACTCGACCAAGTCTCAATTCTTGCCAAAAGCATCATGCTTTGCCGTCGGCCACGCTTCGTCCCAACGAGGTACACCATGCCGAAGCAGTCCGCGGGCAATGTATCAACGAGTCTTTCATTCTGGCAGTGCATTTTTATCACACTCACGCCCCAATTTTCCGGCGGCGGGAGAAGAGGCGGCGGATGACGACGAAGAAGGACGGCACGAAGAAAATCCCGAGCGCAGTCGCCGCGAGCATGCCGCCGAGGACACCGATGCCGATAGCGTTCTGGGCTGCGGAACCCGCGCCAGTTGCGACGGCAAGAGGCACGACGCCCAGAATGAAGGCAAGCGAGGTCATGATGATCGGACGCAAACGCAGCCTTGCCGCCTCCAGCGTCGCCTCGAAGAGGCCCATTCCGGTCTCCATCCGGTCCTTGGCGAATTCGACGATCAGAATCGCGTTCTTTGCCGCCAGACCTATCGTCGTCAGAAGACCGACCTTGAAGTAGACGTCGTTCGCCTGCCCGAAGAGGGTCGCGGCGGTCAGCGCGCCGAGTACGCCGACAGGCACCGCCATGATGACCGAGAAGGGGATCGACCAGCTTTCATAGAGCGCTGCGAGGCAGAGGAACACGACGAGCACGGAGATGGCGTAGAGCATAGGCGCCTGCGAGCCCGAGAGCCGTTCCTGATAGGAAATGCCCTGCCAGGCGACCGTGTAGCCGCCGCCGAGCTGCGCCGTCAGGGTCTCCATCTCGTCCATCGCATCACCGGAGCTGACACCCGGCGCCGAAGCGCCTTCGAGCGGGATTGCGCTCACCGCGTTGAAGCGGGCAAGCGTCGGCGCACCCTTGACCCATTCCGTCGTCGTGAAGGCGGAGAAAGGTACCATTTCACCCGAACTGTTGCGGGCGTACCAGTGGTCGAGATCGGTCGGCTGCATCCGGAAGGGCGCGTCGCCCTGCACGTAGACCGGCTTGATCTCGCCGTTCAGCGTGAAGTCGTTGACGTCGCGGCCGGTAAAGATAACGGAAAGCATCGCATTGACCGCGGAGATATCGACGCCCATGGCACCAATCTTCTCCTGATCGATGACGATCTTCATCTGCGGCTCGACCTCCTTGTTGTTGCTGCGGAGAGCAACCACCCTGCCGCTGGCATTGGCCATCTGGATCAGCTGCTTGGAGGCGGTGTCGAGTGCAGCCGTGCCGTGTCCGCCGGTGTCGACGAGATACATCGAGAAGCCGCTGGATACACCGAGACCCTGGATCGCCGGCGGCAGCAGCGCAAAGACCTGTGCTTCGCGGAAGGTGAAGAAGGTCTTCAGAGCGCGCGTCACGATCGCCTGCGCGTGCTGATTGGGATCGCTACGAAGTGAAAAATCCTTGAGCTTGGTGAAGACGATCGCGCTGTTCTGGCCGGAGCCGTTGAAGCCGAAGCCGAGGGCGCCAAAGACCGATTCGACGGCGTCCTTCTCGTTTTCGCGATAGTATCTCTCGACCTTCTCTACGACCGCCTGCGTTTGCTGCGTGGTCGAGCCGGGTGGTGTAGTGACGATCGTCAGCAGAACGCCCTGGTCTTCCTGCGGCAGGAACGAGCTCGGCAGGCGCGTGAAGAGATAGGCACAACCGGCGCCGACAAGCAGGAACACCAGCATGACCCGGATCGGACGCTTCAGCAGATAGCCGATAGTGCGGACATAGCCGTTGGTCGACCGCGTGAAGTTGCGGTTGAACCAGTCGCCGATGCGGTGTTTCTTGTGTTCGCCGACGGGTTTCAGCATGCTCGCGCAGAGCGCCGGCGTCAGCACGACGGCGACGAGGGCCGAAAGCAGCATGGCCGAAACGATGGTGACCGAGAACTGACGGTAGATGATGCCGGTGGAGCCGCCGAAAAAGGCCATCGGAATGAAGACGGCGGTCAGAACCAGCGCGATGCCGACGATGGCGCCGGTGATTTCGCCCATCGACTTCTCGGTCGCCTCAAGCGGCGACAGCTTTTCCTCCGACATGATGCGCTCGACGTTCTCGACAACGACGATAGCGTCGTCGACGAGAAGGCCGATCGCAAGAACCATGGCGAACATGGTCAGAGTGTTGATTGAGTATCCCGTTGCCGCAAGAATGCCGAAGGTACCAAGCAGGACCACCGGCACGGCGATGGTCGGGATCAGCGTCGCGCGCAGGTTCTGCAGGAAGACAAGAAGAACCACGAAGACGAGAACGATCGCTTCGATGAGGGTGTGGACGACCTTCTCGATAGACAGTTCAACGAAGGGCGTCGTGTCGTAAGGATAGGTGATCTCGACGCCTTCCGGTAGGCCGCGGCCGATCGTGTCGAGCGCCGAACGAACGCGCTCTGCGGTGTCAATGGCGTTGGCGCCTATCGCGAGATTGACGGCGAAGCCGCTCGACGGCTGGCCGTTGTAGCGCGATGAACCGCCGTAGCTTTCCTGGCCGATTTCGACGCGCGAGACGTCGCTGAGGCGGACGGTGGAGCCGTCCTTTTCCACTTTCAGAATGATCCGCTCGAAATCTGCGACCGTCGTCAGCTGGCTCTGCGCCGTGATCGTCACGTTCAGCTGCTGGCCTTCGACGAGCGGCTGCGCGCCGAGGGAGCCGACAGAGACCTGCGTGTTCTGCGCCTCGATGGCGGAGGTCACGTCGCTCGGCGTCAGCTGGTACTTCTGCAGCTTGAAGGGATCGAGCCAGACGCGCATGGCGTAGCCTGAACCGAAGATATTGATGCTGCCCACGCCTTCGAGGCGCTGGATCTGATCTTCGATCTGATTCGACAGGATGTTGCCGAGATCGACGGAATTCCGCTTTCCATCGGTCGAAACCAGCGAACCGACCAGCAGGATACTGGACGTCGAGCGCGTGACGCTGATGCCGGCATCGATGACGTCGTCGGGAAGCTGCGATTGAACGAGCTGCAGCTTGTTCTGAACCTGAACCTGCGCGATGTCCGGGTCGGCGCTTGTTCCGAAAGTCAGCGAGATGCTGGCCGAACCGGTCGACGAGGTCGACGTCATGTATGTGAGATCGTCGAGGCCGGTCATACCGTCTTCGATGATCGTCGTCACCGATTTCTCGACGGTTTCGGCACTCGCACCGCGATAGGTGGCGTTGATGCGCACCGTGGTGGGCGCGATGTCCGGATATTGCGAGATCGACAGCGTAAAGATGCCGAGCAAGCCCGCGAGCATGATGGTGATCGCAATAACCCAGGCAAAAATCGGGCGTCGGATGAAAAACTTGGCCATCAAATTATTCCTGTGCGGCTTGGGTCAACGTTCGAGGCGGGCGCGCCTTACTGCGCGGCCGGCTTCTGGGCGTCACCGGCCGCTGCCTGCTCGGCAGCCACGACCACACCGTTTTCATTGATCTTCATCGGGACGGGCGTGACCGGCATGCCGGGCGCAATCGACTGCAGACCGCTTATGATCAGCTGATCGCCATCCTTCACGCCGTCGGTCACAAGCCAGGAATTATTGGAGGGCGAGGCGTTTTCGAAGACACGGGTCTCGACCTTGCCGTCAGCGGAGATGAACTGCGCCGTCAGGCGTCCGGTTGCGTCACGGCTGGTGGCGAGTTGCGGCAGGGCATAGCCGACTTCGGCGCCGAGTTCGACGGTTGCGCGGACGTACATGCCCGGCAGAATGACGAGATCCGGATTTGGGAAGAGCACGCGGATGATGAAGGTGCCGGTCGTCTCGCTGACGATCTGCTTCGACATATCCAGCTTGCCCGTTTGGGCGTATTCCTTGCCGTTTTCCAGGATGAGCCGGAAGGCGACATTTCCGCCTCCGTCCCGAACTGTGCCGGATGCCATGGCATCGCGCAGCCTGAGGAGATTGGTGCTCGATTCCGTCAGCGAAACGTAGATCGGGTCAAGCTGGCGGATCGTCGTCAGCGCCGTCGTCTGGTTGGCGGCAACGACGTTACCCACGTTATAGATCGTCTGGTCGATGACGCCGTCGAACGGGGCCATGATCTTCGTGTGGTCGAGATCGATCTGCGCAGCGGCAAGGGCGGCCTTGGCCGATTCAACCTCGGCATGCGCCTGGAGAAGAGTGGTCTTTGCCGTTTCGAATTCGATCTGCGTTGCGCCGCTGCCGACGAGACGCTGGTAGCGGTCGAAATTGCTCTGCGCGCTCGGCACGCTGGCTTCGGCCTTGGCGATTGCCGCCCTGGCCTGTTCGACGGCTGCAACATAAGGCGCGTCTTCGATCTGGTAGAGAAGGTCGCCTTTCTTGACTTCGCTACCTTCCCTGAAGGCGATTTCGCGAATGATACCACTGACCTGCGGGCGGATATCAGCCGTCTGATAGGCCTCGGCCCGACCCGGAAGGATCGTCGTGACCGGGAAAGTGTCCTTCTCCAGCGCCAAGACGCCGACGGGGGCTGCCTGCTGTGCCGCCGCTCCAGGCGCACCGGTGCCGCCGGCCTGGTTGTTGCCGTTGTCGCTGCAGGCCGTGAGTAATGCGCCCAGCAACAAAGCTGAAGAAATGATGAAGCCACGCCGTATCATGCTGAAGTCCCTTGCGGTTGGCATTTGCGGATCGGATCATCGGCTCCATCGAGGAGCGCTGCCCCCATATAAGGAGCGTGATTACCGGGATTCAAATACCCTTCGATCCGAACTTAAGAAAAGATTTCCGAAGTGACGTAATTCAATGATCGTCACTTAGCAAGCGCTATTTTGCAGTGCAGTATCCACAAAACAGACGATCTCCTCAGCCCTGCGTACGAGTGCATCCTTATCGTCACGGGCGATCAGCACGGGGTGCAGCACCGATGCAAGGACATCGGCAACGGTATGGGCGGCGCGACGGGGATCAGCACATTTATAACGGCCTGAGCTAACCCCGTCGCGGATGATTTCTTGGAGTTTCTGCTCGATTCGCTCGCGGTAGCGATTACCCGCTTCAAGCTTCGCCTGAACTGTCGTCAGCACCATTTCGAAGATGTAGGGGTTTTCCTGAATGTCCTTAAGGTGGCTGTCGAGAAGCCGAAGCACGAAACGCAGCAGTTGCTCTTTCGGCGGCAGATTTCGGTCGAAAGAGCCGAAGCGCTCGGTAGCGCTGCCGAGATGCCGCTCGGCGATGGCATCGACGAGCGCCACTTTCGAATGAAAATGCTTGAAGACATTTGCCGGCGACATGCCGAGGGAGGAGGCGATGTCGGCGATCGATACGGCGACGAAACCGCGCTGGCGGAACAGCAATTCGGCCATCGACAGAATGTCTTCCCGCGTTTCCTCGGCCTTGCGCCGCGGCCTTCGTGCCATTCGTTCCCCCGCTGGCCTTTCCGGCCGGCACCTCTTATTTGCCGATGTTAGCGCCTTCAGGCGAAAACCCGCAAGCGTAGAGGCTGCTTTCGGGCGGTTCGTCCCGGACTTTTAAGGGAAATAGCGCGCAAGGTTGCGCCGGACACGGGCAACCGGGGTTTCGCCGCTGTCATCCGGCACGAAAGACCGGGCGGTAATCGCCTCATAGGCCTTGATGTAAACCTTCGAGGTCTGCTCAATCAGTTCGACCGGGATCTCGGGGATCTCATCTTTATAGGGGTCGCAACGTTCGGCGACCCAGGCGCGGACGAAATCCTTGTCGAAGCTTGCAGGGCGCGTGCCCGCTTCGAAGGACTGCTGAAAGCTGTCCGCGAGCCAGTAGCGGCTGCTGTCCGGCGTGTGGATTTCGTCGGCGAGGATGATATTGCCGTCCTTGTCCGTTCCGAATTCGTATTTGGTGTCGACAAGGATGAGGCCGCGCTTCGCAGCCATTTCCTGGCCGCGGGCGAAAAGCGCCAGCGCGTATCTGGAAAGCATTTCCCACTGTTCCACCGTCAGCAGCCCGCGGCTGACGATCTCGCCAGGCGTCAGCGGCTCGTCATGGCCGCCGTCGAATTCCTTGCTGGTGGGAGTGATTACCGGCTCGGGCAGGCGCTGGTTGTCACGCATACCGTCCGGCAGGCGCATGCCGTACATTTCGCGCTCGCCCTTCTTATAAAGAGTGAGGATCGACGTGCCGGTGGTGCCGGCGAGATAACCGCGCACGACGACCTCGACGGGCAGGATGTCGAGCCGCTTGCCGATGACGACATTCGGGTCCGGATAAGCGATGACATGGTTCGGGCAGATATCCTTCGTCGCCTCAAACCAGTAGCGCGCCGTCTGCGTCAGTACCTGGCCCTTATAAGGGACACAGGTCAGGATTCGGTCGAAAGCGCTGAGGCGGTCGGTGCTGATGATGATGCGGCTGCCATCCGGAAGGTCGTAATTCTCGCGCACCTTGCCGCGGTAATAGTTCGGCAGTTCGGGGAAATGGGCTTCGGAGAGAATTCGCACTGCAGGGCGGTCCTTTATCGCTCGGGTTCATCCTTGCTCTAGTTTCATTCCGGGGGATGTCAAGCAAATGGCGTTCAAAGCCAGATCAGGGCAACAAGAAGAACGGTGAGAAGATAGGAAGCAACAGCCAGGGGACTGCCGGCGCGCAGGAAGTCTGAAACGCGGTAGCTGCCGATGCTCATCGCCAGCGTATTGTTGTGGTGGCCGAAGGGCGTCAGGAAATCGAGCGATGCGCCGGCGGCAACAGCAATCAGATACGCCGCCGGGGCATGATGCGCCACCTCCGCGAATTCCAGCGCCACGGGGCTGAGCACGATCGCCACCGTCGCGTTGTTGACGAAAGGAGTGAGTGCCATGGCGATGAAAAGCAGGAGTGCGATCCCGGCAAGCGGCATCGATATCGGCACGAATAGGCTCAGCCAGTCGGCGATCATCTCGGCCGTGCCCGTCGTCGCGACGGCCGAGCCGATCGGGATCATCGCGGCCAGCATGATGACGATCGGCCAGTTAATGTCCGCCATGGCCTGACGGATGTTGAGATAGCCCATCAGCGCAAGAGCGAGCACGACAGCCGCAAATGCGATCTCCGGGCGGGCGGGACCGGCAGCGGAAAGCATCACTCCAGCAGCAAAGATCACGAAGGGCAGCCAAGCATTCGACATCGCCTCGCCTGCGGGCTGGGAGGCGAGCGGCAGGCACTCGCATTCTTCAAGCGCTTCGGCAACCGCCTCGGCCGGGCCTTCGAGCACAAGGATATCGCCGATCGAGAGCTGCAGATCCTCGAAGCGGCCCTCAATCCGTGGCGACCGCATGGAGAGTGCGGCAACCGCGACGTTCCGGCTTTTGAAGACCTCCAGTGAGCGGATGCGCGAGCCCACCAGCGTGCTCTCCGGCATGACAACGGCTTCAATCCGGGTGAAATCCGGCTGCAATCCATTCACATCGATTTCCGGAACGAGCGCCGCCGAGGCTGCCAGATCGGCAAAGACCGTGTCGGCGCCTTCGGCAAGCAAGGTATCGCCTGCCGCGATGGTCGACTGATCGAGCGGACCGAAGACGAACTGGCCGCTGCGGATCAATGCGTGCGGCTGGATTTCAAAGAGGCGGGGGCAATCGAGAAGCCGCACGCCGGCAAGCGGCGAACCCTCAGGAATGCGCCGTTCCGTCACGATGCGCCGCCGGGCTGGCGGCGCATCGGCAGGCTGGCCGTCCGCTTCCGGAAGCAGAAGCGGAACGAAGGCGGCCATCAGCAGAATTCCAGCGATCGCGACGGGGAGGCCTACATAGGCAAAGTCGAAGAAATGAAAGCCGGCGCCCGTTGCCTTGGCCAATGCATCGCTGACCAGCAGATTGGCCGGCGTTCCGATTAGCGATATGAGGCCGCCGAGAAGTGCTGCGAAGGAAAGCGGCATGATAAGCTGACGCTGCGGGATATTCATGGCGGCGCCGATGCGGATCGCGACGGGCAGCATGATCGCGAAGGCGCCGATGTTGTTCATGAAGATCGAGATGAAACCGGTGATCACCGAAAGGCTGGCGATGACCGCGAAGCCAGATAGTCCGATGGCGGCAAAACGCACAGAGAGGCTATCGAACAGTTTGGCGTGAGCGAGCACCTGAACAATCAACAGAATCTCGATGACTGTGATGACGACGGGGCTTGCGAAACCGGCGAAGACCTGATCGGCGCGGTAAAGCCCGAGCACATATCCGGCAAGCAGGCCGCCGATCGCCACGACCTCGATGCGGACACGGTCCAGCGAGAACAGAATGAGCATCGCCGAGAGAAGGATCAGCAGGGATGCTTGCTCGAACGTCATGTGTGGGCTCGCGTTTCAACCGTCAGCGGAATGTAGCCATTCGATGGGGGCTGTATAGGGAGGGCGCGAGGAAAGGTCGAACAATCCTCATGTTGCGCACGATCAGGCGGTGGGCGCGCGCCAGCGGCCCTCTGCCGTCCTTTCGAGCAACGGCGTCGCAAAGACGCCGACAGTGCGATCGGGCCATTGGGCGCCTGTAGCGGCAAGCTTCTCCCGCCAGCGTCCGGATTGCAGCATCGCTGCGGCAATGACGGCGGGCTCGATGCCGCAGGCCTCCACCAGTTGCAGACCGGAGACGATCGAGCTGCCGCTGGAGATGACATCGTCGATCAGCGCGACACGGCGGCCCTGAAGCAGCGGCAGCATACGCGGGTCTATATAAAGACGCTTCTGCTGCTCCGGCGTGGTGATCGACGACAGGGAGACCGAAAGGTCGTCGCGATACCAGAATTTCCGGGAGGTTCCGAAGGGCACGTAACGCGCGTGTCCGAGCTTTTGCGCAACGGCGGCAGCAAGGGTCAACCCGAGCGTCGGCAGGCCCGCGACGATGTCGATGTCGAAGTGATCGATCTTTGCCGCCAGTTGCCCGGCCAGCGCATCGAGTACGGCGAAGCTCGCCTGGTTGACGATGAGCGAGGCGAGCGCGTGTTCGCCGTCGGCAAGCGCCCGGATCGGCAGACGGAGCTGGCGGCCGTCCTCCAGTTCCGCAACATAGAATGAGGTGAAATCGCCATCCGTCGGGAAGCTGCCCGGCGGATGGAGCTCCTGCCAGAAATCATGCGGCGTGATGTCATCCATCTGCATCAATTCCGCCCTGTTCTTTCCATGCCCGCCCGCCGCTTCAGGTCGCGCAGTTCCGCCTCGGTCAATGTGCGGACCGAGCCCTTCGGCAGTTCTCCGAGATCAAGCCCGCCGATCGCAACCCGCACCAGCCGCAGGCACTCGGCGCCCGTGGCTTCGAGCATGCGGCGAATCTGCCGGTTGCGGCCCTCGTCGAGTTCCACCTCAATCCAGGAGTTCCTATCGCCGCTCCGCAGGAGCCGTGCCGCCGTCGCCGTCAGCACTTCGCCGTCGTTCCGGATGCCGTATGTCATTTCGGCGAGCGATTCCGCATCCATGATGCGGTCGACCTGTACATGGTAGGTCTTG